>CAZVVD010000019.1:0-37490 GCA_964630555.1 uncultured Verrucomicrobiota bacterium
TGCCGGCGCCCCGACAGCTCGCGCCGGCGATCTCAACCCGCACCGACCAGGCGATCATGCACGCCCTGGCCATGCACCCGGACGCCCGGCCGGCCACCGCCGCCGACTTCCGCCAGGAGCTGTTCCACGGGCCGAGCACCCAGCCCGGCGCCGCGCCGGCGGGGGGCAATCTACCCGAAGGCGGCATCGAACACAGCAACTTTCTACCAGCGGATGACATACAGCAGGCGCGTCCGCATCTGCTCCCCGTCCCGCTCCCGCCCGATCAGTCCCTTCAACAACGACCACTCCACCCCAGCCCCGCTCCGCGGGCGCTCCACGGAAAACAGGGGGAACAGGGAGGTTTTCAACAAACCGGAGGAAGAACGCCGCCACTGGATCCAGCCCCAGAGCAGTTCGTCCTCCCTGACCTCCCCGCAGCTGGAATGGGAATAGAGCGTCCACAGGGGTCCGTAATTCCTCTCGATCACCTCGTAATCCTTGTAGGGGCACAGGCTGGGGAAGCCGAAGCGGGACTGCGCGCCCACGCGCCGGTAGGTGAACAGCGGCCACACCTTGAAGTGGCGCAAGGTCACATCGGGCTCGTCGGCCTTGCCGGCGGCCTGGGCGCCGGGCCGGCCGCGGGCCGTCTGCGTTTCCGAATAGAGGATCGGCACCAGGTAATAGCGCTGGTTGACCCCCTGCGGCGTCACCCGCCGGGCCTGGAGGCCGAGGGGCCAGAACAGGAAGCCGGTCTGGGTGTCGCCGATGACTTTGTAGCCGACCACCGGCCAGAAATACAACTTTTCAATGAGCCCGGAACTGTACTGAAAAATCGGCCAGGGACAGTTGACCTGGGTCAGTTGCTGGCTGCGCGAAAAGCGCGTGAACGGCGGCAGGAAGAGCCAGGCTTCCTGGTCGCTCAGGTGGTAATGCCCCACCAGCGGAAACAGGATCCAGCTGAACCCGTGCGATTTCTGGTACGCATAGCGGGCCGAGGTCCAGAACGGCCACAGCACGTAGCGCTTGTCAAAGTCGTGGTCGCGGCGCGAGCGGCCGTAAAACGGGAACCAGGAGTCCCGCCGGATGTCCGGCGCCCGGGTGTGCATGAACAGCGGCCACAGGGTGGTGTCGGTCTTGACCTCGCCGATCTCGGCATGGCCGTAGAGCGGAAAGAGGGCAAACCAGACCTGGTCCCACAGGAGGATCTGGCTGATCTTGCCGCCGACCGGGAAAATCGCGAAATATGGCCGGTGCTCCGGATCGCGCCCCTGGAAATAGACGGGCAGGAACCAGAGGGCGTACTGCGAATGCGGGTCCTGGGTGTCGTAGTCGCGCCACAGGCCCAGCACCGCCATGCGCATCTGCCACAGGTTCCGGTGGCGGCGGCTGACCAGCAGGGGCCAGAGCGCGTCGGTCTCGGATCTCTGGTCCGACGGATCCCGGATCGTGCTGGCCAGGGGGGGAATGGCCCACAGGCTCTGGCCGTTGGTGCCCTCCCGGCTTTCAAAAAAAGGACCCAGCATCCGCCGGCGGGCATGGCCGCTGATATCCGTATCGCGGGAAACCAGCGGCGCCCAGTCGATCGCGCCGGATGACCCGGTGTCCGGCCCGGAGACCGGCGCCGGGCCGGTTTCGGCGACAGGCCGGGCCTCGGCGGCCAGGACGGCCGATCCCAGGACGCCCCCGGCGAGCAGGAACAGGCCGGCGCGCGCCAGCCGGCGGACATTTCCGGGCATGCTCCAAGGGTCCACGCCAGCACTCTAGCCTGTCGGACCCTGAAGAACAGCACAAAACAGCGCGCCTTCGTCCATTCCGAAAGCCGGCCGCCCTGTCCACAGCAATTCGCATTATGGTCTGCGCCTCCTGTCGCCGTGTGCGACAGGGACGATAGATTGGCTGGAAAAGCACGTTTTTCCAGCAGCCAATCTCCTCACCCGCGACACAAGGTCGCGGGGGTCAAAAGGTACGGCTGGTTCACAGAGCACGTCCGCCTTCCTCACCCGCACGCAAGGTCGCGGGGGTCAAGAGGCCATAATGCGAATTGCGGCCCCGTCCGCATCCCCGCTTGACCCCGCGGCCGGTTTCAGCCACAATGCCTCCCATGCCACCCCGTTGGCCATGGATCCTGGTTCTGATCGGCTGGACCGCCTTCGGCCCCGGCCGGGCCGAGGCCATCCATCAGGCCGCCTCCACCGGCGATCTTCAGCAGATCCAGACCCTGCTCCGGGCCGACCCGGCCGTGCTCAACACCCGGGATATCCGCGGCTGGACACCCCTGGCCCATGCCGCCTGGAACGGCAACCTGCCGGCCATCCAGTACCTGCTGACCAACGGCGCCGACATCCTCCTGGCAAACCTGGACGGCGAAACCCCGATTTTTGCCGCCGCCGCCCACGGCCAGACCGAGGCCGTGCGGCTGCTCCTGGCCAGGGGTTCCGAGGTCAACCAGTGCGACAACGACGGCGAAACCCCGCTCCACGAGGCCGCCAAGGGCGGCCACCAGGAGGCCGCCCGGCTCCTGATCGCGCGGGGCGCCGACGTCAATTTCCAGGACAACACCGGACGCACCCCCCTGCACGAAGCCGCGTGTTACAATCACCTCCCGATGGTCAGGCTGCTGCTGGAACACAAGGCCAATCCCAACCTTAAAACCATGGGGGGCGACACGGTCTGGAAACTGGCCGTTCGGGAGGGCCACCGCGAGGTGGGCCAGTATGTCAAGGAACACGGAGGGCGTTAACCCGGATCCCGCGGGCCCTCCCGTGAACCGCGGTGTTCCCGCCGGCGCCCAGAGCTTGAATCGCGGCCATGCCAACCCTTCCACACCTTGAACGCCAGGAAGTCAACCTGCGCGCGCTGCTGGCCACCGGCGCGTTCCGGTTCGCGGATGAGGCCACGCCCTGGTTCCCCTACACCTCCGGCCAGGTCGGCCCCTACTATTTCCAGAGCACCACCATCGAAAAGGACGGCGCCGCCTACGCCGATGCCATCGCCGCGCTCGTCGAACTCATCCGAACGGAGGCGCCGCCCTTCGATCTCATTTCCGGGGGCGAGTCCCGCGACTGGGATTTCTCCAATCCGGCAGCCGTGGCGCTCCGCAAGCCGCACGTCAAACTCTACAAGGACGGCAAAGTCCTGGGCGCGGAGGTCCGGGGCCAGGCGGTCCTGCACGTGGCCGACCTCAACAACGAGGGGTCGTCCCTGCGGGACTACTGGAAGCCGATGATCGAAAAATCGGGCGGGCGCCTGGCCGGCTTCGTGTCCTTCGTGGACCGCCTGGAGGACGGCGTGGCGGTCCTGGCGGGCCTGGGCGTGCCCGCCCGGAGCGTGGTGCCCCTGGACCGGCACGCCTGGGACCTGATGCTCCGGGACGGCGCCATCACCGCCGCCACCCATCGGGCGCTGGTGGAACGGATGGGCGACAAGCGCGCCTGGGCCCTGCGCGCCTTGACGGCCAACCCGGATTATTTCCGCAAGCTGCACGAAAACCCGCAGACCCGGGCCAGGACGCTCAAGATCATTCAAACCTACCCGGAAATCCGGGCGGAGCTGCAGGCGCTGGTTAGCGCCTGATTGATCCGGTACTGCGGTAACAAACAAGAATCCACGGCTCCGGCTGCCATCCTGAGCGCGGCGAAGGAGCCGGGTCGCGGACCACAGCCCGCTTTGGATCGCACACCATGACCATCGATCCCCATGTCCATTGCCGCGACGGGCGCGAAGGCTACAAGGAAACGATCGCCCACGTTTTCAAGCTCTGCGACGAACAGGGTGTGGGCATGATCTTCGACATGCCCAACACCCAACCCCCGCTGCTCTCCGAGCGCGATGCGGACGCGCGCCTCCAGCTTGTGCCGCCCGGCGAAAAACGCCGTTACCGGATGTATCTCGGCGCCACGGCCGATCCGGCCCAGCTGCGGGCGGCGGCCGCCGCGGTCGCCAACCACGAATACCTCATCGGCCTCAAGCTCTATGCCGGCCGCTCGGTGGGCGCCCTGGCGGTCGTTTCCGAACGTGACCAGCAAGCGGTCTACCGGACATTGGCCGAGGCCGGCTATACCGGCGTCCTGGCCGCGCACTGCGAGAAGGAATCCCTGTTCGTCAACGCGTTCGACCCGAAACAACCGCCGTCGCACTCCCTGGCCCGCCCCGCGGCCGCCGAGGCCCAGGCCATTGCCGACCAGGTCCGCTTCGCCGAAACCGCCGGCTTCCGGGGGAGCCTGCACATCTGCCACGTCTCCTCGGCCGCCGGCCTGGCCGCGGTCCGCGCGGCCCGCGGCCGGGTGAAAATCACCTGCGGCGTCACGCCCCACCACCTGCTGTGGTCGTCGGCCCAGGCCGCCGGCCCGGCCGGACTGCTCTACAAGGTCAACCCGCCCCTGCGCGAGCCCTCCGACACCGTCGCCCTGCGCCAGGCCCTCAAAAACGGCGAGATCGACTGGATCGAGACGGATCACGCCCCCCACCCGGTCAGCGAAAAGCTTTACCCGCCCTACGCTTCCGGCTATCCTGCGCTCTGCCTGTACCGGCGGCTCGTGGAGGAGCTGCTCCCCTGCTGGGGCCTGGACGGCGGCAGGATCCGATCCGTGACCGGCGACGGCGCACGCCGCGTGTTCGATGAAAGGAAACTGACCCTATGACCGTGGACGACCTCAAGCGTGAAAAAGTCGGCCTGTGCGTTTCCGGCGGACTGGACAGCCGGACCCTGGCCCGCAAGCTCACGGACCTCGGCCTGGAGGTTCTCTGTTTCTCGGCCGACCTCGCCCAGCCCGACGAAAGCGACATCCGTGCCATCCGGCGGCGGATGGCGCCCTGCGGCGTGAAGACCGTGATCGTGGACCTCAAGCGGCAAATGGCGGAGGCCTGCTTAGAGGTCATCAAGGCGCAGGCCATGTATGACGGCGGCTACTGGAACACCACCGGCATCGCCCGGGCCGTCACCGTCCGCGGCCTGATCCCGGAAATGAACAAACGCGGGTGCACCGTCCTGGCCCACGGCGCCACCGGCCGGGGCAACGACCAGGTCCGCTTCGAGCGCTACACGAACGTCCTGGCGCCCGGTATGCGGGTCTACGCCCCGTGGCGCGACCCCGCCCTGCTGGCCGAATTCCCCGGCCGCACCCAGATGGCCGCCTTCCTCAACCGGCGGGGCATCCGCTGTTTCGCCGGCGGCCGGAAGAAATATTCCACGGACGCCAACCTGGCCGGGCTCTCGCACGAGGCGGAGGACCTGGAGAGCCTGGAAACGCCGGCGACGATCGTCGTGCCGACCATGGGCGTCTGGCCGCACGACGCCCCGAACCGCGTCGAAAAGACCGTTGTCCGCTTCGAGCGCGGGCGCGCCGTCGCCATCAACGGCCGGAAGGTCAGCCCCCTGGAGGCGATGCGCCTGGCCAACGCCATCGGCGGACGGAACGGCCTGGGCATGAAGCACGCTTTGGAAAACCGCGTCATCGGGACCAAGAGCCGCGGGGTCTACGAGGCGCCCGGCATGGAATTGCTGGGGCGCTGCCTGGAATTTGTCTACCAGGCCGTCCTGGACCGGCGGGCGACCCAGCTCTTCCACCAGCTCTCGGGACTGGTGGCGGGCCAGATCTACGACGGGCGCTATTTCGACCCCGCCACCCGCGCCGCCCAGGCCGCCATTGACAGCCTGGCGCGCCATGCCGGCGGCACGGTACAGGTCGGCCTGCTGAAGGGGAACATTTACTTCCAGAAGCTCACCGGCTGCCGGGCGTCCCTCTACAACGAAGCGGACTCCTCCATGGAGAAGAGCCGCGGCCTGAACCCGGTCAGCTCGCAGGGATTCGTGGAAGTCCAGAGCGTCGAGGCCCGCGCCCTGGCCCGCGCCGGGCAGATCCAAGCGTGACCCGGCCCGGCGAAGTCTAGTCCTGCGCGCGGAACGGGAACGGTCCCAGCGGGGCATAGCCGCCGCCCGACGTCCACACCGTCCACTGCCCGTCCGCCACCATCGCCGGATCGCTCTTACCGTCACCGTCGAAATCGCCAGCCACGGGCACAAACCCGTCCGAAACGTTATGGCGTGCATGTATTGGGGAGGGACAGCGTGCCGCTGTACGCGGCGGGCAGAATGCCCGCCCTCCCTTAGGCTGATGCGGGCAAAGTCCGACTTGGTCAGCCCGCGGATTCCGGCGCGCCGGACGCCGGACTCCTAGTCCGGGCGTTCGGCCCGCAGGAGCGCCCGCCGCACCCACCGGGGGGCGGCCACAGCGCATCCCCCGCGATTAGGGCTGGCAAAAGCCAGCCCATTGGCCTAGGATCATGACAGAAGACATCGGAAGGACAAGCGTTTTACTCCGTGAAAGCGGCTCCGCACATTCGGGTTCTGCCGGACCACGTGGCCAACCAGATCGCCGCCGGCGAGGTGGTCGAGCGCCCGGCCTCGGTCCTCAAGGAGCTGATGGAAAACGCCCTGGACGCCGGGGCCGGCCAGATTGACGTGGCGGTGATATCCGGCGGGCGGACCCTGGTCAGCGTGGCCGACAACGGCGGCGGCATGAGCCGGGACGACGCGCTCCTCTCCATCGAGCGCTACGCCACCAGCAAGATCCGGGACGTGGACGACATCGAGCGCATCGCCACCCTCGGCTTCCGCGGCGAGGCCTTGGCGGCCATCGCCTCGGTGTCGCGCTTCACCCTGCGGACTCGCCGGGCCGGCGACCTGGCCGGAACCGAGATCGTCATGGCTGGGGGAAAAGTCCAGGACGTGCGCGACGCGGGCTGCCCGCCGGGCACGGCTGTCGAGGTCCGCAACCTGTTCTTCAACGTGCCTGCGCGGCGGAAATTCTTGCGCTCGGAGGCCACGGAACTCGCCCATCTGCGCCAGGTGTTTTTCACTTACGCCCTGGCCCATCCCGCCGTGGGCCTGAGCCTGACGCTGGATGGCCGCGCGGCGCAGAGGCTGCCGGGCGGCGGCGGCCTGGACGAGCGCCTGCGCGAGCTTGTGCCCGCGGCGGTGCAGGCCCAGTTGCGCCGGGTGGACTACGCCTCCGGCAGCGCGCGGATCTCGGGCTATGCGGGCCTGCCCGCCGGCAGCCGATCCGACCGCTCGGAGCAACACCTCTTCATCAACGGCCGGCCGGCCGGCGCGCCGGTCCTGGGCGCCGCCATCCGCGAGGGCTACCATGCGCTCCTGCCGCGGGATCGCTTCCCGGCGCTCTACCTGTTCCTGACCCTGCCGCCCGACGAGGTGGACGTCAACGTGCATCCCACCAAGAAAGAGGTGCGGTTCCGGGACCCTTCGGCCGTGCGTGACGCCGTCATCGCCGCCCTCCGGAGCGCCCTGGCCCTCGAGCGCCAGGCGTCCGCCGGCGGACGCCGCGAGGGCGAGCCGCCGCCGGCCGACGCCAGCCATCCGTCGCTGGCCGGCCTGGAGCGCATCGCGCCGACGCGGGCGTTCCCCTATCCCCCGGCGCCCGGACCCGCTCCGGAGAGTCCGCCGGCCCCGGCGGCCGGACACGGCGCCTTCCCGGCCGGGCCCGCTCCGGAGGCGGGAGGCTTCCAACCCGCCGCGGCCGGTGGCCAAGGGTCGCCCTGGGCGCGTTGCCGGATTCTCGGCCAGGTGGGCGGGCTGTACGTGGTGATGGAGACCGAGGACGGGCTGGTGCTGATGGACCCCCACGCAGCCCACGAGCGCGTGCTCTACGAGCGCTACCTGGCGGAAGTGGCCGGCGGACGGATCGCCAGCCAGGGCCTGCTCCTCGCCGAGACGGTGGAATTGCCGCCAGCCGGCGCCCAGCTTGTGCGCCGGCACCTGGAACTCCTGGTTTCCCTGGGTTTCGGGATCGCCGAGTTCGGCGGCGACGCGTTCGTGGTGGACGCCCTGCCGGCCTGCTTCGCAGGGACCGGAGCGCGCCTGCTGCTCACGGACATGGTGGCCGCGCTCGAGGAAGCCGGCGCGCGGAGCGGCACCCGCCGCCTGCTGGAGGAACGCATCGCCCAGGCCGCCTGCAAAGCGGCTGTCAAGGCGCACCAGGTCCTGTCGGCCGAGGAAATCGCGGCCTTGGCCGACCAGTTGGCCCGGCTCGAGATGCCCTACACCTGCCCGCACGGCCGCCCGACCCTGATCTACCAGTCGTTCCGCGAACTGGCCAAAAAATTCGGACGGGCCTAAGTCCCGGGTGTCCTGCCCGGGAAAGGATCGGCTTTTGGGAAGCGAGGCCGGGGAGGGCGAAAAAACCGCGCGCGGAGCGCGCGGTCCGCCCGGCGGGCGCCGGCAACGGATTATTTGCGAGGCCGACACAACACTTGCACTTCCGGGAAATTGCTGACATATTTGGAATTGTTTTTCAAACCTAAGAAGCGAGCCCTTTATGTTGGATGCCAAAGTGATCCGGGACCGGGAAGCCGAGGTGCGCGAGCAGCTTCGCCGGCGCGGTTTCCCCCTGGAACCGCTGGACGCCGCGCTGAAGCTGGACCGGGAGCGCCGGAGCCTGGTCACGGAAGCCGAGGACCTGAAGCGCCGGCGCAACGCCGCTTCCGAAGACATCGGCAAGCTGAAGAAAGCCGGCCAGGACACCGCTGAAAAGCAGCGGGCGGTCAAGGCCATCGGCGAGCGCATTGCCGTCCTGGACGCCCGCCTGCGGGAGGTCGAGGCCCGGCTGCACTCGGCGCTGCTGCTGATCCCGAACCTGCCCCACGCCAGCACGCCCACCGGCGCCGGCTCGGCCGACAATGTCGTGGTCCGGTCCTGGGGCGAACCGCGCACCTTCCCGTTTGAGCCCAAGGGCCACCTGGAACTCGGCGAGCGCCTGGGCATCCTGGATTTTGCCCGCGCCACCCGCATGACCGGCCCCGGCTTCCCACTCTATGTCGGCGCGGGCGCCCGGCTGGAACGGGCGCTGATCCAGTTCATGCTCGACCTGCACGTCCGGGAACACGGCTACCTGGAGGTCTCCACCCCGTTCCTCTGCAACACCGCCGCCATGACCGGCACGGGCCAGCTGCCCAAAATGGCGGAAGACATGTATGGCCTGCCGGCGGACGGCCTTTATCTCGTTCCGACGGCCGAAGTCCCGGTGACCAACCTCTACCGGGAGGATATCATCAATCGGCCGTTGCCGATCCGCCTCGTGGCCTACTCGCCCTGTTTCCGGCGCGAGGCCGGCGCGGCCGGGCGCGAGACGCGCGGCCTGATCCGCGTGCACCAGTTCGACAAGGTGGAAATGGTCAAGTTCGTCGAGCCGGGCGCGTCCTACGAGGAACTGGAAAAGCTGGTGGCCAACGCCGAGGCCGTCTTGCAGCGCCTGGGCTTGGCCTACCGGGTGTTGGCCCTCTGCAGCGGGGACCTGAGTTTCGCGGCCGCCAAGTGCTACGACATCGAGCTGTGGGCCCCCGGCCAGAAGGCCTGGCTGGAGGTCTCCTCCTGCAGTAATTTTGAGGCCTTCCAGGCCCGGCGGGCGGGCATCCGCTACCGTAACGCGGCCGGCAAGCCCGATTTTGTCCATACCTTGAACGGCTCGGGGGTGGCCCTGGCCCGGCTGGTGGTGGCGCTCCTCGAAAACGGCCAGCAGGCCGACGGGTCCGTGGATCTGCCCGAGGCCCTGGCGCCCTACCTGGACGGGCGGCGCCGGCTGGAGCCCGGGCAGGGAGGGACGCTCTGAACGGGAAGAGGAATTAGGGTTCAGGGGTCAGGTCCTGTCGAGAACGGGGCAGTTGCAAGCCATCGGCTTGCCGGAGCCGTCCGGGAATTACGAGGAACGGCGGACAGCGGCGTCAGGCTGCCGCACTCCACAACAGGCCAACAAGGTCTCATGACCGCAGCGAAGCGCCATTCCTGCTCCCGGATCTTGCCTGAACCCCGACCCCTGAACCCTGGTCGCCATCCCCGAATGATCACCCGCGAGGTCGAAGCGGCCATCCGCCGGCATGATCTACTTCGCCCCGGCCAGCACGTGCTGGTGGGAGTGTCCGGCGGCGCCGATTCGATCGCCCTGCTGGCGGCGCTGCACGAATTGGCCCCGGCCTGGAAGCTGCGGCTGACGGCCGCCCACCTGAACCACGGGATCCGGGGGAAGGCGGCTGACGCCGACGCCCGGTTCGTCAAGGCCTTTGCCCGCCGCCTGGGCGTCGGCTATATCGAGGGCCGGGCCAACACCCCGCGCCTGGCACGCCGGCAAGGGGCCTCGCTGGAAATGGCGGGACGCGACGCCCGCTATGCCTTCTTCACCCGGGCCGCCCGCCGGCGGCGCTGTGACGCCGTGGCCACGGCGCACACCGCGGACGACCAGGCGGAGACCGTGCTCATGCAGCTGGCGCGGGGCGCAGGCGCCCAGGGGCTGGCCGGGATTCCCGTCGCCGGCCGGCGGGACGGCCTGCCCGTCGTCCGCCCCCTGCGCGACCTCAGCCGCGCCAACATCCTCCGTTACCTTCGCGAACGCGGGCTGACCTGGCGCGAGGACGCCACCAATGCCGACCGGGTCCATCTCCGCAACCGCGTGCGCCACGAGGTGCTTCCGTTCCTCGAACAGGCGCTCAACCCGCGGGTGCGCCGGGCCTTGGCCCGCGCCGCCGAAATCCTCGACAAGGAAAACCAGTGGCTCGACACCCTGGCCCAAGACATTTTCTTCCAATGCCTGCTTCCCGCACTTCATGGGCGGGACGCCCATGCCGCCGGGAAGGAAAAACGCGGGCGCGCCCGGGAGGCGGAGGCGCTGGACTGCCGGATCCTGGCGTCTCATCCCCAGGCGGCGCGGCGGCGGGTTCTGCGGCTCTGGCTGGCGGCAAACGGCGTGACGCCCGAAACCGTGGACTTCGACCTGGTGGACCGCCTGGATGCCCTGCTTATGTCCCGCCAGCGCGGCGGGACATTGCATCTGCCCGGCGGGCGGGTCGCGAGAAAACAGCGCGCTGCCCTGGACGCCGAAACGGGACCGTGGTCCTTGCCCGGGAGGGACGGCAGGCTGCCGTCCGCCTCAGCCCCCCCTACCCGAGGCGGGCCACCGGCCCGCCCTCCCGTGCGCATGACCCCAGTGAAATTCCCGCGCCTGCTCCTATGCCTGGACCGGAAAACAGAGTCGCAACCGCTCGCTTTCCGGGCGCCCCTGAAGATTCCCGGGGAGACCCTTCTGCCGAACCTCGGCCTCCGCATTTCGGCTTCCCTGGCGCCGGGCCTCGTTCGGGAAAAGCCGCGGGGCATCGGGCATTACCCCGCGCGCGCCTCGCTGGCCATCGCCGCCTGGCGCCGGCGCCGGATCGTCGCCCGTTCCTGGCGGCCCGGCGACCGCATGGCGCCGCTCGGGATGGCCGGCCGCAAGAAGGTCCAGGACATTTTCACGGACGGGAAAGTGCCGCGCGGGGAACGGCGGCAAATGCCGCTGTTCGAGTGCGGGGGCGAACTGGCCTGGATTCCCGGCTACCGGATCGCGCGGGGCTGGGAGGTCGCGTCCCCGGCGGCGCCGGCGCTCCAGCTCGTTATCGAGCGCGCCTGACATCGCCATCTGGCGCGCTCTCCCGCGCCCGGCTCCCTGCGCCGTCCGCCGGGACCAGCGACATCCACCGGTAGCAGAGATTAGAGTAGCACTGCGCCCACGCCATGATCCGCCTTCCCGTCACTGGCGCGCTACCCGTAGAGGTAGAGATAGTAGAAATAATACGCCAATTCCATGTAGTAGTTGTAATAGTAATTGGCGTAGCTGCTGTACCCGTAGGCCATGTAGTAATACCACTCGTAATAGGCCCAATAATAACAGGCATAGGCATAGTCCAGGTAGGACGTGGCGTAGGCGTAGTAGTAGTAGCCCAGGTAGTAGTAGGCATAGCCCATGTAATACTGGTAATAAGTGGTGGCGAGGGACCGGTTGCCGTAATACAGATAGTAATAGGCGGCCTGGGCGTAATAATAGTATCCGTAGGCATAGCCCTGGTAACCGCCGTAGTTGAAATACTGCATGGCCGCGTTGTAGTACTTGACGAATTTCTCGTAATACGGCTCGGCGGCGCTGCCGTTGGCGACCTTGAGCGAGTGCGTCCAGGTGTGTCCGCCCCCCCTGCAAAGCCAGCTGTAGTTCTGAACACTTTGCCCATAATAGGGATCGTTGATGTAAACCGAAGTGCTGTCAATCCCGCGGGCCAGCAGGATATGCCCGCCGCCGCTGTCCCAGCCCCAGCGGACGAAGACGGGCCGGATACCGGCGATTTCCGAGGTCAGTTCCGCCTGCGTCAGCGCCCGGGCTACCGGGGTGCTGGCGACGCCCCCGAAACACGCCAGGACCTGGTCGCAGCCATACTGGCTGGTGGAGGTCGAGCCGTAGAGATAGTTCGGGATGTTCTGCCCGCCCACCGCCCAGTTCGCGATGGTGGTTTGCGTATACGAATGCCCCTTGTAAGCAAGGACCATCTGGGAGCTGGCGTCCCAGCACCACTGGTCCTGTTCCTGGGCATAGTAGGGAACGCTCAGCACCCCGCTGAGACTGGAGGCCGCGCCCGCCAGCGCCAGGACTCCGGCCAGACCGATAGATTTCAGCAAGCGATTACGACGGTTCATGATCTCGCCCTCCCCAGCGACCGGTTATTTGGAATCCTTGACCGCGTCCCTGACGACCGGCTGAAGCGCGCCCAGCACGTCGTCCGCCAGTTCCAGCTTCGCATAATCTCCCCCGGGCGCCGCGGCGGCCGCCGGGCCGGGAGCG
Organism: uncultured Verrucomicrobiota bacterium; assembly: GCA_964630555.1. Taxonomy (GTDB): domain Bacteria; phylum Verrucomicrobiota; class Kiritimatiellia; order JAAZAB01; family JAAZAB01; genus JAHIJO01. Next base: position 12,633 of record CAZVVD010000019.1, read on the forward strand.
GTGGAACCGGCCGACAGGCGGGTCAGATTGAAGGCGTCCTTTTCCGGGACCGTGACCAGGTGCTGCCGGGCCTGAAAGACGGTGATCAGCACCGGGTGGTAGCCCTTCTCCGCCGGCCACTGGCGCACAAAGGCCCCCAGTTCCTTCGCCAAGCCGGCGTAGCCCAGCGACACCGCCTGCCAGCGCCCGTCCAGCTGGTCCACCACCAGGATGGCCCGGTATTGTCCGGCCACCAGCACCGGGAAATACCACATCGTGGTCGGGGACATGACTGCGGCCACCGCCGTCCCGGCCTGGAATTTCTCCAGCGCGGCGGGCGTGATCGTCTGCACGAGGAAGGGGGTTCCCAGGGACGCCGCGCCCAGGTCGTCGCCGGCGCCGAACCCGTACAGGGCCTTTTCGCCCGCCGGGATTTTGTTCACATACGGCTGCAGCCCCTCGGTGGCTGCCTTGAGCACGTCCGCCGGAGGCGTCTGGCCCGCCTGACCGCTCCACGCCGCCAGGAGCATGGCCGCCATCAACAGGATTGCCGTGACAGGTTGCTTGTTCATGACCGTGGTTCCTCCGCTGGTTGTGACCCCCCATCCCCCCGCCGCGGCCCGGCTCGGCTTTCCGTTGAAACCGTCAACCCGGCCGCCCGAATCATCATCACCCGCAGGCGAGACGCTAACTGCCCTCAAAAGCTACAACAATATCGCATTTCATGCTAAAGGTCAAAACAAAAACTTCCACAAAAAAAACCACTAGGGCTTCAACCCCTGGGCGCGTTGGACGGCGCGCAGATAGGCCAGGATGCCCTCGGCCAGGCCGCGGGCGATTTGGCGCCGGTAGGCGGCGGTCGCCAGCTTCGCCTGCTCGGCCGGGTTGGACATGAACCCGCACTCGACCAGGGCGGCGGGGCACGGCGCGTCGCGGAGCACGACGAAACGCGCCCGCCGCAGGCCGCGGTCCTCGGCCCGCGTGTATTTCCGCAGACTCTGCTGCAGGGTGAATCCCAGCGCCGTGTTGGCGGCGTCATGCCGGTTCCCGGGCACAGCTCCCCGTTCGCGCGGACGGGTTCCCGGATCGGACGTGGACGGGAAGCCCGCCGGGGGCAGAATATAGGTTTCGATGCCCGAGGGCCGGGTGGAGGCCGCGGCGTTGAAATGCACACTGACCAGCAGGTCGGCCTTCATCCGGGCGGCCAGGCGCGGTCGCTCCTCGAGGGACACGGCCCGGTCCGTGTCGCGGATCAGGCGCACCGGCACCTGGCATCGCGCCAGGATGTCGCGCACGGCCAGGACCACCTCGAGGGTCAGCGCCTTTTCGGCCACCCCCCGGCCGGCCATGGAGGCGCCGCGATCCTCTCCGCCATGGCCGGCATCCAGCGCCACGGTGCGGAACCCGGCGGCGCCCAGCGCCAACCGGGGATTGACCAGGGGGATGACGGTCGTGTCCAGATCCTCGCGCGCCATGACCAGCCGGCCCCACGACCTGGATACCGGCGCGTTCAGCCAGACGATGACCCCGTCGAACACGGCGCGGCGGCTGTCCCGCTCCAGTTCGAGGCTGTGAAAGCGGGTCAGGAGAACGGCGCTCTTGCCCCGGACCGACAGAGACTGGAACCCGTGCAAGCGGCTCACGGTCTGCAGGGACACGCTGTCGCCTGCGGCCGGCCATCCGGCCAGGACCAGCCCGGCCAAAACCGCCGCCTTGCCGCCCGAGCATCGCCGGGCGATCCCCTGATGCCTGCCGTCGTTCACGAATCCCCCGCCCCGGCGGCCGTGGCCGCACGCTCCCCTTGACATCACCGCCGGGTAAGTCTAATCTCGCCGCGCGAAAAACAAAGGAGTTTTTTCCATGACCGAAGTCGCCGAGAACAACCTCCCCAAGCGCGCCCGGGAACTTTTTGAAAAGGGCATGATCGCCCTGGAGCGGAACAACCTGCCCTACGCCATGGATATGTTCATGGCAGCCTTGGACATCGAGCCGCGCTTTCTCAAGGCCCGGAAATTCCTGCGCACCGCCGGCATCCGCAAGTTCCGGGAGTCCAAGGGCGGCGCCCTGGCCCATGCCCTCTCCACCGCCGCCGGTCTGCCCGGCTTCCTCCGGGCCCAGCTGGCCCTCAAGTCGGACAAGCCCCTGCTGGCGCTGCAGATCGCCGAGCAGCTCCTGCGGACGGACGCCATGAACCTGCTGTTCATCCGCCTGCTGTGCCGGGCGGCCCAGGCCGCGGAGCTCCCGGAAGTCGCCATCCAGACCCTGACCGCGGCCCGCGAGTTTTACGGCGACCGCCAGGACCTGCTCCTCCTGCTGGGTGATCTCTACACGGCCACCGGCCAGATGGAGGAGGCCCGCGCCTGTTTCGAGACCCTGGTGGACCTGCGCCCCAACGACGCCCAGGCCATGAAAGCCTACAAAGACGCCATGGCCCGCGACAGCATGATCAAGGGCGGCTGGACGGAAGCCGCCAAGGAAGGCGGCTCGTACCGCAGCGTCATCAAGGATCTTCGGGAGGCCGCGACCCTCGAGCAGAAATCCAAGGCCATGCGGGATGAGCGCAGCCTGGAAACCCTGATCGCAAACGCGGTCGAGACCATCAAGCGCGAGCCGGACAACATCAACCACCGGCGGACCCTGGCCCAGCTCTACGTCGAAGCCGGCCGCTTCGACGACGCCCTCCGGGCAATCCAGGAATCCCGCCGTGTGCCCGGCATTGACGACGCTCAGTTAGACCAGGCGCTGGTTGACGTCCGCATCAAGCAGTTCGACAGTGAAATCCGCGACCTGCTCCAAAACGGCGACCGGGAGGGCGCGGCGGCCAAGCAGGCCGAAAAGCAGGCCTTCCTTTTCAAAGACACCCAGCTGCGCGTGGAGCGCTACCCGAACGACCTGCCCCTGCGCCTGGCCTACGGCATCCTGCTCTTCGAAGCCAACCGGATTACCGAGGCGATCCAGCAGTTCCAGATTGCCCAGCGCTTCCCGCGCAACCGCGTGCGCGCCCTCTACTACCTGGGCCGCTGTTTCCGGAGCAAGCAGCAGTTCGACATGGCCCGCGAACAGCTGGAGCGGGCGGCCGCGGAACTGCCGGCGATGAACGAGATGAAAAAGGACATTTTCTACGAACTGGGCGGCATCCTGGAAAGCATGGGCAAGCCCAAGGAAGCCGCCGACCTGTTTTACAAGGAAATCTACCAGGCGGACATCGGCTACAAGGATGTCGCCGCCAAAATCGAGGCCGCCTACCAGGGCCAGCATGAGCCGTCGTGACCTTTCCGGGTGGCCGGCCCTGCTGGCCGGCGTCGGCCTGTTCAGCACTGTCGAAGTCGCCTCCAAGATCATCGGCAACCGGGTCCCCCCGTTCCAGATGGTTTTCTTGCGGTTTTTCCTGACCGGGCTGATCCTGCTCGCCTTGGCCCTGCCCGCCCTGCGCCGCCGGCCAGCGCCCCTGGCGGGACGCGACCTCGGCGCGTTCGCCCTGATGGGGCTGGTCGGCGTGGCGGCCGCCATTTCGTTCTTCCACCTGGCGCTCCTGGTTCTGGACAAGGCCGCCTCCTGCGCCATCGTCTTCAGCGCCAACCCGGTGTTCGTGGTGCTCTTCGCCCGCTTCATCAACGCCGAAGCCTGGACCGCGCGGAAATTGGCCGCCCTGGCCCTGGGCGCGACCGGAGTCGCCTGCTTCGCCTGGGAATCCGGGACGTTCACCGCCCGGTCCCTGGCCGGCCTGGGCCTCATGGTGGCCGCGGCCCTGTGTTTCGCCCTGAACATCTGCATGTCGCGGAGGGTGATCGCCCGTTACGGGGTCTTTTTGCTGATGGGCGCTTCCGCGCTGGCCGGCAGCCTGCTGGTGCTTCCCTTCGCCATCGCCAGCGTCGCGCGGCACGGGAGCGGCGGGCTGGCGTCCGCCTGGGCGCCCCTGCTCTACGTGGTCCTGGCGGGCACGGCCCTGGCCTACGCCCTGTACTATTACGGGCTGAGCCGGAGTACGGCCTTCCAGGCCTCGATGACCTTTTTCCTCAAGCCCGCCCTCGCCTCCCTGCTGGCCTTCCTGCTGCTGGGCGAGCGGCTCAACGGCTTCATGCTCGCCGGCAGCCTGCTGATTCTTTCGGGCCTGCTGATCACCGCCGTCCCCGGCCTGCGGCTCCGCCCGGCAAGCTCCCAGCAGCGGTTCACAGCTTCTGAGAGCTAGCCTCCCGGCCAATTACCCGTTGACAGGGGCCGTCCTGCGGCGCATAATGCCACGCCAATTTCAACCCCATATCTGGAGAGGTGCGTCATGGGCCACGAAATGAACATGGGCAGCGGCGGACACCAGAACAAACCCAAGCTGTCGATCCAGGAAAAGAAGCAGAAGAAGCTGATGAAGCAGCAGGCCAAGCAGCAGGCAGCGGCCAACGCGATCACGGTGCCGCCGCAACGCTGACGGAGCAAGAGCTCAGCCGGCAGGGCGCCATCCCGGCCTCTCCGGAGAGTCGGGACAACGCGGGGCGCGGTCAATCCGTCCGACAAAAAAAATGGGGCAGTAGCTCAGTTGGTAGAGCACCACGTTCGCAACGTGGGGGTCGGGAGTTCGACTCTCCTCTGCTCCACTCTTCGCCCAAGGCCGGTGAAAGGGCCCACCGCGTCAGGGCGTATACCGGAAGGCCGGGGCCTTTGCATACTCCCGCAGGCTGATGCCCTGCGCGTCCCGGCGGGAGAGAACGGGATCGCGCACCGGCCACTGCACGCCGATCTCCGGGTCGTTCCAGGCCAGGGAGACCTCCGCCCGGGGCGCGTAGTAGTTGGTCTGCCGGTACTGGATCTCGGCGGCCTCGCCCAGCACCGCGAAACCGTGGGCGAAGCCCACCGGCACGTAGAGCTGCCGCTTGTTTTCCGCCGACAGTTCCAGGCCGAACCAGCGGCCGAACGACGGCGAGCCGACCCGCAAATCCACGGCCACGTCAAACACGGCGCCCAGCGTGCACCGCACGAGCTTGGCCATGGGAGCGGTTGCGTCCTGGAAATGCAGTCCGCGCAGGACGCCCCGCGTGGAGCGGGAATGGTTTTCCTGCACAAACTCTTCGTCCAGGCCGGCGGCCACGAAGTCCCGCCGGTTCCAGGATTCCATGAAGAATCCCCGCTCGTCCCCGTGACAGACGAGATCCAGAACCCGCAATCCGGGCAGAGGCGTGGGCGTGACCGCCGGCTTCATGACGACAGCAACCCCCGGCCCCATTCCTCGACATAGGCCACCAGGCAGGCCAGGAGCAGGGCGCCGGCGAAAACCAGGGCGGTTTTTTTCAGGGCTCCCCGGCTGCCGGCCAGCAGGCCGGGTTCGCCGAATTGGATGACTTCCGTGCTCTTGAGGATCGTCTGCACGTAGAGATCGGCCTCCGAGTCCCGGCGCTCGACAGCGGCATCCGGAGCCTGGGCGCCGGTGTTCGCGCGCGCCTCGAGCAGCCGCTCGACCTCCCGGTAGAAATCGCGCCGGGCCTTGGCCACCGAGGCCACCTGTTCCGCGGCGAAGAGCATGTTTTTCAGGTGAATGTATTCCGCGTTGAGTTCCTGTCCCTTGATGTGAACTTCTGACAGTTTTTTCATGACCTCGGCATTGGTCGCCGCCGCCTGGGTCAGATCGTTCCACAACTGGCGGTCGTCCACGGCGCGCGACACGGTCACCAGGGGCGAGGTCTGGAGGGCCTGGGCCTTCAACTGGTCCGCCGCGGCCTGCTTTTCCATGGCCTCGGACTGGGCCAGCTTGGACATCAGGCGCACCTGGGACAGGGCGGTGCGAATGTTGTTTTTCTGGATGCTCTCCTGGTAGAGCCCGATCCAGAGGCGGATGACGGCCAGGGCGGTCTCCGGCGACTTGTCCGTCACCATCAGGCGGATCAGGTCGGTTTTCGGCGGGCGCGTGATTTTCACCCGCCGGCTCAATTCCAGGGGAGTGATCGTGATCCCGGCGGCCTGCAGTTCGGTGGCCGTGTTTTTAGCCAGAAAGGCCGAGGAAATCCGCTGGAGATGGGAGACGATCATGGTTTCAAACAACCCCTGGTCCACCCGGCCTTCGAGGGACACCGGCGCGATCACCTGGACACAGCCCTCGGCCATATAGACCCGCGGCTGGCAAAGGAAAAAGACTCCCGCCGCAGCCGTGACCAGCAGGACGAAAATGGCGATCGGCCAGCGGTGGCGGAGAATCATGACCAGAATTTCGCGCAGCGAAATCATGTCGGCTTCCGCGGCGGCGGAGCCCTGCCCGGCTGGACGCGCCGCGTCCGCCGCATTTGGACGGCAATCAGTCGGCATGGCAATCACCTCGTATCGCTGATGACGGTTAAAGACCCGGTTCGTAGGTTACGCGCGCGCGCTTCCGGTGTAAATCCAAAATTCAAGCAGGGCGGCTCTCAGGCCCGGGGCGCGATCCGGGCCTTCAGCTCCCGATAACGCCGGCTGAACCAGGGCATCAGCAGCGCCTCGCGGCGCTCGAACCCGCCGGGCCCCGGTTTCACCGCCAGGATCGGCGGGGACTGCACGCGCTTAACCGCTCCCAGCCCCTGGTACCGCGTCCACCAGCGTTCGAGGTCGGCCACGAAGGCGTGCGCGTCGGGGAACAGGTCGGCCACCCGGCCCTCGTAACCCAGCTGCTGCTCCAGCTGGCCGGCGCGATACCATTCCAAGATGTCTTCCGGACTGGCCGGGCAAGGCGCCTCGATCCAGGAGGCAAACAGCCGGTCGTGGTAGGGGTAAATGAGCGGGTCGCCCCGGCCGGCGTCGACATTCTGCGCCGGGCTGAGCTCGGCCGACGGCGGCAGGTTGAAACAGCCCTCCGGGATGATCTGGCGCCGGAAAACCTGTGCATTGAGATGGCGGCCCAGCCGGTAGACTTCGCCCTTCCACAGGTCGGCGATCGGCGCCAGGAACCCCGCCACGTCGCCATAGAGGGTCGCATACCCCACCGCGGCTTCCGCCTTGTTGGCGTTACAGGTGAATCCCCCGCCGAACGCAGCGGCCAGGGCGGCCAACACCCGGGCCGAGCGGTCCCGGGCCTGGACATTTTCCAGCGTCCCTTCGGTCAAACGCAGACGCTCTTTCAAGCGGCCGTCTGGCGAGGCGATCTCCAGGGCGTCCAACTGTTCCCGGGTCGCGTCCACGCTTGGGGCGATCGGCACTTCGGCGTAAAAACATCCCAGGTTCGCCGCCAGCCGGCGGGCCAGGGCCACGGTCGTCGGCGAGGTGAACGGGCCCGGCAAATTGACCAGCAGCAGCCGATCCCGGTCCCAGACGCGACTGCACAGGGCCGCCACCACGGCGGAATCAATCCCGCCGGAGACCCCGACTACCGCCCGCCCGAGGCGGCATTGGCGCGAGAACTCCCGGAGGCCGTACAGCAGGGCCCGGCCGAGATCGCCGATCGTCTCCACCGGCGCCTCCGGCGCCGGCCCGAAGGCGGCGGCGCCGGACAAGGGAATGTCCCGCGTGAGGGAACCTTCTTCGAAGGACGGAAGGGAGAGCCTCCCGCCAGCGCCATCGACAGCGCAGGAGGCGCCGTCGAAGGGGAACACCGCCTTGCCGTTGTTTTGAAGGCCGACGGGATTGACATACAACAGCGGCGTTTTCCGCGCGGTGGCCCAAGCCGAGAGCTGCCGGAACCTCCGACCGGCAGCATGGAACACATAGGGAACGCAAGCGGGGCCAATCAGCAGGTCCGGCGCCCTGCCCCCCGCCGGGCGCCGGGACGCCCCGATCGCATCCGCCTCCCCGGGGTCTCCGCAAGGCAGGCAGCCCAGGAGCAGGCGTCCGACCGCCACCGGCACGATCCCGCCGCGCGGCGCGCGCCCGGACTCCGCCGCCGACCAGGGCCCGTCGTCAAAAGGCCGGGAACCCGGCCGGCAAGACTGAACCACGAATGAATGGGATCCGCCGGCCGGGCCGACAAACCGGCGTTGGTGGGCCACGAACAGGGCGTGGCATGTCCGCACGCGGCCATCCGGGCCGCGCCGCGCCCAATCCACGGCCACGTTGCCGAACACCACCACCGGCCCGGCGGCGGCTTCCCGGATCCGCTCGCCGCAGGCTTCGCACTCGCGCAGGAACGCTTCCCGCTCCCAGGCGCCGCCAAGCCGGCCGCCGGAAAGGGCCAGGTCCGGAAACACCAGCAGTTCGACGCGGTCGCTCCGCGCGGCCGCGATGGCCGCCAGCATGGCCTCGGCGTTGATCTGCGGCTGGCCGGGGACAACCCGCATCTGGACCAGGCGCGCGCGGAGGGCGCCGGACCCGGATGACCTGCCTTGGCGTTTGTGTTTCATCGCCATGAATCCGGACTGCTGATCAGGCGCCGGCGTCCCCGGCCGGCACGATCAATCCGCGGCGGTGCAGGGCATCCATGCACACCCGCAGCGGCTGCTCCAGGCGCACATGCCGGACGCGCTCATCGCCGCCGACCGCCGGGAGGCGTTCCAGCGCATCCCAGCGCACGAAATTTTCCCCGTCGCCGCCGAGGACCGAAAAGTAGCCAATGCCCGAAGACGCCAGGTTGTGAAAAAAATGAGCGCCCTGCGAGGGATCCACCGGTCGGCCCGGGGCCGCCGTTTCCACGATCACCGCCGCGCCCGCCACCTGCTGCCAATTCACCGGCATCCCCAGCGAGGGCACCCCCGTGCCCCAGCGCCCCGGACCGATCAGCACGTAACGGCGCTGCTGGTTCATCAGGGCCTGGTTCAGCCGCCCGATCGTCTCGGCGATCCGCCGCGTCTGGGTAAAATCGAACCGGTCGGGGTGACAATACACGATATCGCGGACGTTTTCCACCACCCCGTTGCCCATGACACGCCGGCAGGCGCAGAGCGCCTGTTGCGGATCCAGGCACTCGATCTCCTGGGCCACCTGCTCGCGCGAGGACGCCATGGGCCGGATTTGGAGCAGGTAAAACTCCGGCTGAGTGCGGGGATGGTAATCCGCATTGGCGGCAAATTCGATTTCCACCTCCGTGCCCAGGCTGTCCTTGCCGGCCTTGAGCAGTTCGGTCAGGATGTCGCCCAGCGGAAACAGCTTCCGCTTGAGCACCGGCGCAAAGGTGACCACGCGCACCCCCTCCTCCGCCAGGTCGTCCACGATCCGGTCATCCTGGGCGGAAATGACGCTGCCCACGGGGTGCAGGGTCAAGTCCCGCTCGGCCCGGTCGAGGTCAAACGCGCACAGGTTGGCCCCCTTGCCGAAACCCAGGTCCGGGTTCGGCCGGTCCAGGTCCAGGGCGTAGAACTGTTTCTGGGACACGCGGATCACATCCTGCGGGGTGGCGGCCTGCGGCTGAATGCCCGGATGCCGCGGGCAAAACCGGAAGACGTCGCCGCCCTCGACCACCATTTTCCCGAACCCCAGCCCCACCGCCGCCACTCCGTCCTCCGACTCCATGCGGGCAAAGGGATAATAATTGAACGACTGGGCCACGCCGGAAATCGCCGGGTAAAACAGGCTGCCGTAGCGGCGGCCGACGAGCTCCTGCACGATCACCGCCATTTTCTCCTCTTCCATGTTCAGTTTGAGCGTCTGAAAATAGCGTTTGATGGAGGTCGTGTAGGCGGAGGCATAGACCATTTTGACCGCCTGGCACAGCTCGGCGAAACGCCGCTCGGGGTCGGCGGCAAGATTGGGCAGCATGAAGGTCTCGTACAGGCCCGCAAACGGCTGGCAGGAGGAATCCTCCAGGTGGCTGGACGAGCGCACGGCCAGGGGAACCCGCACGCGTTCGATATAGGCCCGCAGTTTCCGGCCCAGCTCCTCGGGGAGTCGGGCCGCGAGAAAGCGCTCGCGCAGCAGGGCGTCGTCGCGGCCCTCAAAGGCGAAGCCCTCCAGACCGTTGGCGGCCATGAAGTCGTCGAAGGCGTCGGTCGTGATCACCAGGGTATGGGGGAACCGCACCTCGAACCCGCCCACCCGGTTGTCCGGGAACTGGCGCGCGAGCAGCTGCGACATGAACGCCAGCCCGCGGGCCTTGCCGCCCAGGCTGCCCCGGCCGGTCATCAGGAAGAGATAATCGGCCTCGAAATCGTCCGGCCGGAAGTCGGAGACGATCCCCCGGTGTTTCTCGCGGCGCGCGGTTTCCAGCATCGCGCACAGGGAGGCGCGCAGTTCCCCCGGCGTCTTGAAGTCCTTGAGCTGCAGGGGCCGGATCTTCTCCGCCAGCCCGGGTTCCCCCTGGGCCAGCAGCCAGTGCGAAAACTGGTTGCGCCGACTGTGGAACTCGACCGATTCCTCCGGCGCTGCGCGCAGGGCGTCTTCAAACTCGCGCAGGCTGCGGGCGCGCCGGATCTCGCGCCCCTGCCGGTCCCGGAACACGAAGTCCCCGAACCCCAGCCCCTCCACGCAAAACGCCTCCAACCCGCGCAGGAAGCGCGGCGACTTTTTGTCGATAACCTCGAGGCCGAGCTCGCGGGCCACCCCGGGCGCCGACTCGTCCGCCGACATGAGCAGGATGGGCAGGCCGGGATTCGCTTCCTTCAGGCGGCGGAGGAAGGCCGGGCCGGTCCGGCGTCCGCGGCGCTCCTCGGAGGTGATCTGCAGGTCGGACATCACGCCGTGCAGGAACGGCTGGTAACGAGTCGCCAACGTTTCGGCTTCCGCGAACGTGCGGGCCAGGACCACCTTGGGCCGGGTGCGCGTACGCAGCTGGCGCTCGTTTTCGTCCACGCCGTAGGGCACCCGCGCAAAGGCCTGCTTCATCAGGGTGGCATACAGGTGGGGCAGGAAGATGGAGTACTGCTTGACCGAATCCTCGATCACCAGGATCACGCCGATGCGCACGATCGCAAGATCCTGGTCGATGTTGAGGGCGTCCTCGACCAGTTTGATGATCGCCAGCAGGACCTTGGCGCTGCCCTGCCAGGCAAACACGTAATCCACGCCCGAGCAGGCGCCGGCGTACTGGGGGCCGGGCCCGCCGCCCACCGCGAAAACCAGCATGACCACCGGCAGCCCGGGATGCTCGCGCTTGACTGCCTGGCCGAACTCCGGGATGGCCATGTCCGCCAGGTTCGAGGAGACCAGCACCAGGTCGTAGGCCTCCTGGCGCAGCGCCTCCAGGGCCTCGCGGGCCGAGGTCACCGCGGTCAGCTGGGGCGCATTTTGGAGGTGCAGGAGCGAATAGGTCCCATAGATGTCCTCGGTCAGGCTGCCATCCCACTCGAGGCTGAAGGCTTCGTAGCGGCTGGACACCATCAGGATGGTCTTGATCCGGTGCGCCATGAGGGCGTGGAACCGGCGGACCGACGGTTGGCCGGCCGGCTTGAACCGATCCTGTCGTGTCTGAATGCGCATTGGACTTGACTCCACCCGGACGGCATGGTAGCACGTCCGCGAATCGCTGACAACCCAAGGAGACGCGTATGGACAAACTTTTGGACAATGCCCTGGAACTGGTGGACCGGACCTCCGAACGGCTCGCGCTTGATCAACGCTATCCGGGTATGCAAATCCCCGAACGCCTGAAAATCCCCGACAAGGTGATCGTCTTCCGCGCCACGGTGCAGCTGGACCACGGGCCGCTGAAAGTGTTCAACTGCTTCCGCATCCAGCACAGCGACGTGCTGGGTCCCTACAAGGGCGGCATTCGCTTCCATCCCGAGGTGGGCCTGGACGAAGTCAAGGCCCTGGCCCTGGAAATGACCCTGAAAACCGCGCTGGCGGACATCCCCTACGGCGGGGCCAAGGGTGGGATCACGGTGGATCCCACCACCCTGACGTGCACCGAGATGGAGCGCTTGGTCCGCAAGTACACCTATCGCCTCGTCAACGATATCGGTCCCAATATCGACATCCCCGCCCCCGACATGGGATCCGGCCCGCGCGAAATGGCCTGGATTTTCGACGAGTACCGCAAGCACCGCGACTCGGCCCACGGGGTGGTCACCGGCAAGCCGATCGCGCTGGGCGGCTCGCTCGGCCGCAAGGAGGCCACCGGCCGCGGGGTGGTCTGCGTCATGCTGGAGGCGGCCAAGGAACTCGGGCTGACGCGCTACACGGTCGGCGTGCAGGGGTTCGGCAACGTCGGCTCGCACGCCGCCCTGGACCTGCACGAGCGCGGCATCAAGGTGGTGGCGGTGCATGACATCACCGGCAGCGTCCAAAACCCGGAAGGGCTCGATATTCCCGCGATGATCAAGCACCGCGACCGGACCGGCGGCATCGAGGGGTTCCCCGGCGGCAAGCCGGTGGACGATTTCACCGCAACGCCCTGCGACGTCCTCCTGCCCTGCGCCAAGGAAAACATGATCACGGCCGACAATGCCGGCGCCGTCAAGGCCCGGCTGATCGTCGAGGGCGCCAACGGCCCCACGACGCCCGAAGCCGATCGGATCCTGGCATCCAGGAACATCCTGGTCGTGCCCGATATCCTGGCCAATGCCGGCGGCGTGATCGTCTCCTACTTCGAATGGGTCCAGAACCGCGAGGGGTTCTACTGGGAAGAGGAAGACGTCAACAACCGCCTCTTCACCCGCCTGCGCAAAATCTTCGCGCGGGTCGGGAAACTGGCCGCCCAGAAGCAGATCTCCTTGCGGGAAGCCGCCTACTGCCTGGCCCTGGACAAGATCGTTCGGGCCATGATCGACCGGGGGGTGCAGTAGGAAGCGGAAACCACAAGGGTTCAGGACGGAGGCAAAAAGCGTAAGAAGGATCAACCCAAAGCACCCTGCTTAGATGTTCGGAGTTCGATGTGCACTGGGCTCCCGTCTCATTCTCCGTTTCATCCGGCCCGCCGCTGGCCGGCGGTGGCACTGGTCTGAACCCCGACCCCTGAACCCTTGAAAACGAATTCATGCCCACGTCCTATCCCCTCCTCCCCCTTCCCCCGGATCAGGCCGAATACCTGGGAACCCTGGCATCGCCTTCCTCCGCCGCGCCTCTTCCAGAAACCGCCATCCGCGAGGCATTGGATCATCCCACCTGGGCCAATGGCGCCGGGCCGTCCATGTTCACGCTCGCCCGGCCCGGCGAGTCGGTTTGCCTGGTCGTTTCCGACCACACCCGCAAAACCGCCGCCGAGCTCGTTCTGCCGGTCCTGCTCCGCGGCTGGCAGGAACGCGGCTGCCGGCTGACCGACGTCTTCATCGTGGTGGCTTCCGGGATCCACCGCCACTCCACCCCGGACGAACTCAGGAAAATCCTGGGCGCCGATGTGGCCACCCCGTTTGCCGGCCGCATTTTTTTCCACGACCCGGATGACGCCCGCGGGCTGGTCGCGGTCGGCCGCACGCGCGGCGGCCGCGAGGTCCGGATCAATCGCCGCGCCGTGGAAGCCGACCGCCTGATCCTCCTGGGCGCGGCCACCTATCACTACCATGCCGGCTTCGGCGGCGGACGCAAGTCGCTCGTGCCGGGCCTGGCTAGCCGCTCAACGATCGCTTACAACCACAGCCTGACGCTCGATCCGGTCCAGGACCGCATCCGCCCCGGCGTGGAAATCGGCAGGCTGGACGGCAACCCGGTGTCCGAGGAAATGCTGGAGGGCGCTCGCCTCTGCCAGCCCGACGGCATCGTCAACACGGTCATTTCGCCGGCGGGGGTTCTGGTTGGGGTGCACGCCGGCGAGCTGGACCTGGCGCACCGCGCGGCCTGCCGTCAGCTGGAACAAACCGCGCGGGTGGATCTCGAACGGCCCGCGGATTTTGTCATCGCCTCGGCTGGGACGGCTTCCAACTGGATCCAGAGCCACAAGGCCTTGTTTAACGCCTCGCGGGCGGTCAAGCCGGAGGGCCGGATCGTCCTCCTGGCGCCCTGCCCCGAGGGCCTGGGCAACGAGCAGTTCCGCCACTGGGTCACGCGGCCCAGCCTGGCCGAGATTTACGCCGGGCTCCGCAAAAGCCCGGAAGTGCTCGGCCAGACCGCGCTCTCGACCCGCACCCGGGGAGCGCGTGCCATCCTGGTCACCGGACTAGACGCCCGCGACCGGGCCGACCTCGGCATCTCCACGGCCCCGGATCTCGAGGCCGCCGCCCGCAGGGTCCTGGCCGATTTTCACGCGGCCGGCGTCCGCCGCCCATCCTATTACCTCATGCCAGAAGCCCTCTCCCTGGTGCCCTTTGCGGCCAGGACCTGGCTGGGCCAGGACGCATAGTCGTTTTTCCGCCCGGATCGTCGCGCCCCCACGGGACGAATCCCTCCTGGCGCACTAGTCTCCACCACCATCTATGACCACCGCGGCGTGGATTGCAATGGACGCCACCCGCGCGGTCAGCCGGCCGTCCGTCCACTGCCATTCCACCCGGCCAGGCTCGAGCGCCAGCGCGACCTCCCGCGGCCGCTGGGCCAGCTTCATGCGGATCGTCACCGGCCCCGCCGGGGGGATCTCGTCAATCGCCCCGTTGCCGGGCGTATTGGGAATGCCGCTGAGGCGGTTGAGCAGGTGAACCAGCCGCGCCGTTCCGCGGCGGCGCAGGGCCACGTCCACCGCCACGGGCGCGCGCACCCTGATCTCAGGGTCCGGCAGCAGCCGCTCCGCCAGCCCGCCGATCAGCTGCCGGGTCAGGGGATAACGGTTGTGCTGGAAGTCGCGGAACAGGTCCGCGGGAACATACAGCGCCTGCCCGCGGCCCACCCGGTTCACCACCGCGAAGGGGTGCTCCAGCAGCTTGTCCTCCAGCCGGCAGACCCGGCCCAGCCGGCCGAGGGATTCGCCGGTCGTGGCCGCGCCGAGGCGCCAGGCGGCGCTGTAAAGCGGCACGGAACCGTCGGCCGCCGGCAGCGCGTAGGTCTTCTTTTCCTCCGTCAGGTCGCCGCGGAACCCCAGGAATTCCTCCCCGAACCGGCCATACATGTCGCTGCCGGTCAGGAGCAGGGCGCCGCCGTTGGCCACATAGGCCTTCAACTCCGCCGCCATGGCGTCGCTCATGCGGGTCTGTTCCGGAGCGACCACGAGCGGGAATTCCGCCAGCCGCGGGCGCAACGCCCACTCGTCGAGAATATCCACGCCATAGCTGTTCTCCAGCAGCGCGAAGACCGCGCCCTGCACCGGGGCGGTGTCCACGCCCCACATCAAGTTCCGGCCGTTGACGCGGCTGTATAAATGGTGCTCGGAATGCAGCACCGCGACCTGGGGAAAGGTCGCGGCCTGCTGGCAGACCGCGCGCCGGGCCTTGACGAAGGCGGCAACCCCGGCCAGCCGCTGCTGGCGCCACGGGATCAAGCGCCCGTCGCGCACGCGCGGGTTTTCGTATATCTGCACGTTGCCCCCGAAAGCCAGCAGCACCGCCGCCTCCTGCATCAGCATCTGGGGCGGCTTCACGGTCCAGGGCGACTCCGGCGTGCCCATGCCGTGCGTGCAATAGAAATTCCAGAGCATGATGTCCCAGGGTTTGCCGCGGGTGGAAAGGAAGCGCGCCTCGCACCGGCTTCCGTCCAGCCCCCAGACCCAGGCGTTGTCCCCGCTGATCCAGTCCGTGGGCACGGTGGGCTCGCCGGGATTCCTGAAGGTCTGCAGCCAGTTGGAGCAAACCAGCACGCCCGGCTTGTGCGCGTGCACGGCGTCGCAATACCGCGCCACCGCGGCATAAAAGCTTTCCCGCGTAAAGTTCCACCAGCGGGACCAGGCGGGATCGTCCTCCTTGACCGGCGGCCCGGCCAGCCCCGTCTGTTCGCGCCAGGCGGCCTGGCAGCGCTCGCAATAGCACGGCTCAACCGCCCACAGGTCGCCGTCAATCCAGAAACCGTCCACCTCGTAGCGGTCGATCAGCTCCTTCAGTTGCGGAATCATCAGTTCGTCGAGATAGCCGCTGCGCGGGCACATTCTTTCACCCGTGGGCGCGCCGGCGTTCTGGCCGAACGGCGCCCCCGCGCGCCGGCCCTCGGCCGTGAGCACGGCCCATTCCGGGTGTTTGGCCCCGGCCGCGGCGTCCCACACCCCGGAATAATGGCAATGCAGCGGCAAGCCGAGCCTGCGCGTGGCCTGCCGCCATTGCCACAGGGCGTCCTGTTTCAGCCCGGGCGGCACCGACGCGCCGGGAACCCGGCTGAACCAGCTCGTGTAGCCGGGATGCCCCTTGCAGTCGGTCTGCACGAAATCCGGCGCCATGAGCTGGAGCATCGGCACCAGCTCCTCTGGGCCGCAACGCGTGCCCAGTTCCGTATCGCTCTTGACTGCGTGCAGATCGTAGTGCAAACCGAAAACCCGTTCCTGGTCGTGCCATCTTCCGTTGAATGCCATCGCAACCTCCCGGGCCGGGAACCGGCGTGTTGCCGGTGGCTCCTGAAGCCCAACCCACCCTACCGCGGCCGCGCAACGGCGGCAAGCGCGGGCCATCGCGCGGTTTTCAAGGGAATCCCGCGACCGGCTAAATTGTTGTAGGCCCGCCGGCGGCAATCTGGTATAGGGTTGGCGGCTGGGCAAACGCATGGGGCGCCGCGCGCCCGAAAGACGCCGATGAATGTCCTCCTGATATATCCCGAGTTCCCGGACACGTTCTGGAGCTTCAAGCACGCGCTGAAATTCATCCGCAAAAAGGCCACCCTGCCCCCCCTGGGGCTGATGACGGTGGCGGCGCTGATGCCGGCGGCCTGGAACAAGCGCCTGGTGGACCTGAACGTGACTCCCCTGACCGACCAGGACCTCGCCTGGGCCGATCTGGCCTTCGTCGGCGCCATGGTCGTCCAGAGGAGCCAGGCCCGCGCCATCATCTCGCGCTGCAAACGGGCGGGGCTCAAGGTGGTCGCCGGCGGCCCGCTCTTCACGGACGAACGCGAACACACCGCGGAGGCGGACCACTTCATCCTCAACGAAGCCGAGCTAACCCTGCCGCCGTTCCTGGCGGACCTGGCCGCCGGGCGCGCCCGGCGCGTCTACGCCACCCCGGACTTTGCCGAGATGGAGCGCTCACCCGTTCCGCTCTGGGCGCTGGCCAACCGGAAATTCTACGCCTCGATGAGCATCCAGTATTCCCGCGGCTGCCCGTTCCACTGCGACTTCTGCAACATCACGGCGCTCCTCGGACGGAAGGTGCGCACCAAGCGGGCCGATCAGATTATCGCCGAGCTGGACAGCCTCTACGCCATCGGCTGGCGGGGCAACACGTTTTTCGTGGACGACAACCTGATCGGCAACAAGCGGAAGCTTAAGGACGAACTGCTGCCCGCCCTGATTCACTGGCGCCGGCGCCGGCAGGGCATGACCTTCAACACCGAGGCCTCGATCGACCTGGCCGATGACGACGCCCTCATGCGCCTGATGGTCCAGGCGGGGTTCACGGAAGTGTTCATCGGGATCGAGACCCCGGACGACAACGGGCTGATCTCCTGCAGCAAGCAGCAGAACCACAAGCGCAACCTGGTGGAAGACGTCAAGCGCATCCAGCGCGCCGGCCTGGTGGTCCAGGGAGGCTTCATCGTCGGGTTCGACACCGATCCGCCCTCCATTTTCCAGCGGCAGATTGATTTCATCCAAAAAAGCGGCATCGCCACGGCCATGGTGGGCCTGCTCCAGGCGCCGGTGGGCACCAAGCTCTACGAGCGCCTCAGCCGCGAGGGGCGCATCAGCGGGCACGTGTCGGGCGACAACGCCGACGGCACGACCAACATCGTGCCCGCCATGAGCATGGACCGGCTGATGGAGGGATACAAATCCATCCTGCGGGGCATTTACGCGTCAGGGCCCTACTACCAGCGGGTGCGGACCTTTTTACGCGAATACCAGCCCCCGCAGGTGGCCACCCGCCTCCGGTTCAAGGACCTCCTGCCCTTCCTGCGCTCGGTGGTGCACCTGGGGATCGCCGGCCGTGAGCGCTTCCATTACTGGAAGCTCCTGCTGTGGACCTATTTTCACCGGCCCAGGCTGATGACCGTCGCCGTGACCCTCGCGGTCTACGGACGCCACTTCCGGGTCCTCATGACGCGCCACGCCAGGCCTGCTCCGTGACCAGGTGCCCCAGGCAATCCCCGCCCAGTTCGACCGGAAAAGTCCAGGGGAAGGGGCTTTTCGCCTTGTCATAAAACGGAGCAGCGCCCGCGCATCGCCCCGCTCCCCATTACCAGCGCATCAGGGGCACATCCATCCACACCCCGCCCCGCATGGCCGACTGGTGGGCGATGAGGCCGGGGATGGTCATGTCGGCCGCCAGCACGGCGTCGATCGGCGGGCGAGTCCGGGTGGCGATGGCCTTGAGGAAATCGCGGATCATGAAATACTCGGACGTGCCGTGGCCGCCCCGCCGAGCGTCCGCCGGCGCGTGGGGATCTACAATGGGGCACAAGGTGGTCTTTGGATGGTGCTTGTCCATCTCGCCCTCGATAAAGACCATGCCGTCCCGGCTCAGGGGGTCCAGCCGGCTGTTTTCGAGGTGGCCTTTCGTGCCATAAAGAGCATACCAGACCACGTGCGGCCGCGAGACCACCTGGCTGCGCAGGATCTTGATCACCGAGCCCTTCAGGGTCTTGAAGAAGCCGACCTCGAAGTCGAGGAAGCCGATGTGCTTCTTGAACTTCGGCAGCTTGTTGAACCCCGTGGTCAAGCCGCAGGCCTTCACGATGCGATCCTTCATCAGCACCAGCAGGGGGCCCAGGGTGTGGGCGCAGTACCAGATCGGCGGGCGGTCATGCCGCCAATAGTACTGGCCGGTCTGGCGATTGACGAGCAGGTCGATGATCTCGTGCAGGTATTCGCCCTCGGCGTAGACGATCTTGCCCAGCTTGCCGGCCTCGACGAGCTTCTGCCACTCGCGGACATAATGGAAATAGCAGTAATTCTCGGCCATCATGTAGGTCCGCCCGGTCTTTTTGACCGTGTGGACGATCCGCCGGCAGTCTGCCACCGTGTAGGCCATGGTTTGCTCGCAGAGCACGTGCTTGCCGGCTTCAAGGGCCCGAAGGGTCTGGCCGGCGTGGAACTTGATCGGCGTGGCGATGATCACGGCATCCACGGGCGCCTGCAGGAAGGCCCCGTAGTCCTTGAACAGGCGGTTCTCCGGCAGGTTGAACGCCCGGCCCAGGCCGGCCATGCTGTCCGGGTTGAGGTCGCACAGGGCCGTCACCTCCACCTGCGGATGCGCCCCGAACACCGTCACCAGCCCGCGCCCTCGGCTGCAACCCGCCAAGCCCACGCGAATTCGTCTCAGCATGTCTGACCTCCCTGGGGCATGCGCCTTACATTCCCTGGCGCAAACAGTCTAGCCTAAGGCGGCGGACAACCCCGTTGTTTACGGGGGTCGGCTGGCCAGGGTGACAACTTCGGTTGCCACGTCAGCCCTGCATGCGGGGCTGACGTGGCGGGCAAGGCGCCGCGTTAGAAAGAATATTTTTCCTGGCTTGGCAGGAAAAAATGATCAGAGCGTTCCCAGGGCTTTGGCGAAGCGCGCCTGCCTCGCCGCCGGCGCCGCCGCCGGCGCCGCCGCCCCGCCGATCATAACTTTCACGTCGGCGATGCGGTCGTCGGGGTCCGGGTGGGTCTTGGCGAAATCCCGGCCGCCGGGCTTCAAATGCCTTTTCATTTCGGTCAGCATGGCGACCAGAGCGCTGGGATCGTAGCCCGCCCGCCGCAGGATCGCGACCGCGGCCTGGTCCGCCTGCCGCTCCGCGCTGCGGGCGTAGCCGCTGTTCATCATGGTGGAGGTGATGTCGTTGATCGAGCCCTCGAAGGCCTCGGTCAGCTGCGCCAGCTCCTGGCTGCTCAGGGATTTTCCCGCCTCGACCAGGAGCGTGGTCACCGCGCTCGTGTAGCGGCTCTTCCTGATCGCCTGGAGGCCGTGCCCGCACTGCACGTGCCCGATTTCATGGGCCAGGACCGCCGCGGCGGCGTCCTCGCTCCGGCAGCACTTCAGCATACCGCGCGACACGAAGACCAGCCCGCCGGGGGCCGAGAAGGCGTTGACTTCCTCGGTCTCCATGACCAGGAAATGATAGCCCCCGAACGTCTCCGGCTTGTCCGAGAACTGGGCCAGGGTCTGGCCCAGCAGGTTCAGGTAATGGTTCGCGTCCCTGTTGTCGAGGGGCTTGTACTGGTTGAGGACCACCGCCCCCACGGTCCGGCCGAGGTAGTATTCCTGCTCCGGCGTGAACGAATCGAAGGTCTTGCCCACGGCCGAGCCGGCTTTCTTCACCGACTCCGCCTGCTCGGGCGTCAGCACCCCGGCGCCCTGTCCCACCGCGGCGCCCAGCTCGGAGACCGCGTCCATGGTTTCGCAGGCCGGCAGGACGGCCAGGACCAGGGCCGCGACCGCCAGGGGAAGGATCTGGAGGAACGCGCGCTTCATTGGGCGCCTCCTTTCGGGGCCACCCCGCCGTCCTTGAGAAAGCCCTGCATCTCCGGGGACGGGATCCTGATTTTCTCCATCCGGTCGATCCAGGAAAAGTCAATGCTCTTGTGATCTCTCTTGAACTGGGCCTCGACGTCGGAGTTGAACCCCTTGCCGGCCAGGGCCAACTCGTCACCGGAGGCGCCCACCCGGGCGTTGCCCCTGCCCGAGGCCAGCACAATTCTTTTCGAGGTCAGCGCGGAGACATGCATCCAGCCGGCGGCGCCGCCCGTGAGGCTGACCCGGCTCCAGGCGCCCTGGGTTTCCCGGATTTCGACCCGGTCGCCGTAGGCCAGGCTGCCGACGACCTTGCTGACGAACGAGGGCTTTTCCCGGACCTGCGCCTCCTTCACCTGAACGCTCATCATCTTGCCCTCGGCTGCCCAGGCGCCGACCGCCGCCAGCACGGCCAGCCCGATGGCCACGACCCTCCCGCGTTGAACGCCCCTCATGATCGCCTCCTGTCTGTGAACGGTGAAATTAGCACGATTCCGCCCAAAAAGCAAAAAGTTTCACTCCAGCCTTGACCCTGCCGGACCGCTCCCTATCATGGGCTGGCTACATGAAACAACGTCGCTTACCGGCGGTTTATTGCCTCGTGGCCTGCGCGCTGCTCCCGGCGGCGGGCCACTCCGAGACGGCCCCCGGCGACGCGCGGGCGCTCCTCAAGGCGGAGGCGGAGCGCTACGTGCAAGCCTACGCCCGCGGCGACAACGCGACCTGCCTGGCGGTCATGGGCGGCGACCTGATCCAGTCCCTGGGCGGAAAGATCGCCGTGCTGGACCAATACCGCCGCACCGCGCAGGCCCTGCAGAAGCACCAGCTGACGCTGGCAAGCATGGTGGTGGGCGACCCGGGCGGGATCATCCCGCACGGTTCAAACCACGTGTTCTGCGTCATCCCGGAACGGCATGCGTACGCCGGCCCCGAGGGCGCCTACATCCTGAACTCCTACCTGCTGGCGGTCTCCGAGGACCGGGGCCTCACGTGGAACCTGCTGGAGGGCTCGGCGCGGGTGTCGGACTTCATCCGCAACAACGACCGGGTGCTGTTCGCCAAGCTCAAGCTCCCCGTCAGGACGATCGCCCTGGCCGACGACCCCAAGATGTACCTGGTGGAAAAGGGGGGCGGATTTGTGACGTCCCCGGAAACGCTGAAGTACAAGAAGTCGTTCCGCAAGATCCGGCCCTGAGCATTAGGCCCGGCGGCGCCGGCCAGCGCTGGGCGATGGGCCAATGCCCCGATCCGGATTTGTTTTCACGCCAAGCCGCAAAGCCGCCAACGCTCAATTCTCATCCGCTTTTTTCCGTTTCTTTGCGACTTCGCGGCTTTGCGTGAAATAATCTTATCTTTTTCTCTGATCCGAACGCCGGTCGGCGGCGCGGTCGCGGATTTCGGTCTCGCTCACGCCGGCGGCGGCATACATGGCGAAGATATTGGCCAGCGGCGTCTCCGGCGGCACTGTGTGCGAGGCCGCCAGGATGTAGCCTCCGCCCCCGGCGGTCATGCCCTGCACCAGCCGCTCCGTGGCGCGGCGCACCTCGGCCGCCGAGCCGCGCGGCAGCAGTTTCTGGGTGTCCACCCCGCCCATGAAGGCCAGGCGTGTTCCGAATTCGCGCTTGAGTTCCAGCGGGTCCATGCCCGGGCAGTTGCACTGGACCGGGTTGAGCACGTCCACCCCGATCTCGATCAGGTCCGGGAGGATCGGCCGGATGCCGCCGCAGGAGTGGTAGGCCACCAACAGCCCGCGCGCCTTGCCCACCCGCACGATCCGGGCCAGCGGCTCGCGAATCAGCTCCCGCCAAGTGGCCGGGCTCATGATCAGGCCCTGCTGGCCGCCGACGTCGTCGCCCGTCCAGAGCCAGTCGGGGTGGAACCGGTCGCAGCCGGCGGCGGATACCCTTTCCGAAAAGGCGCCCGCCCGCTCCAGCAACCCGCGCACGGCCTCCGACGGATCCGCGATATCCAGGATGGCGTTTTCCATGCCGCGCAGGCGGCACAGCAGCTCGAACAGGCAGGGCGACACGTCGCAGCCGATGAAGGCGGTATCCGCGAACGGCCGCAGCGCTTCCATCGGCTTCAGGAGCTCCTCCAGGCGGTCCTCGGGAAACCGGTAGCGCCGGAGGTCCTCCTCGCCGGCATCCTGCAGGGGCGAACGCCGGATCTGGTTGAACGGCCCTGCCTTGACCCACTCCACCCCCCAGGCGTCGCAGTGGGTTTCGCCGTCGTGCTCGTGAGTCACGCCTTCCATGCCCTGGTTGTTGCCCACCCAGGCCTGGCGGACGTCGTCGCCCATGACTTCGGCCAGATCCCCCGGAGCGATTTCCAGTTCCCGGGCCAGGCGCGCCGCAGTGCCGGGATGGAACCACATGAAAATCGGCACCCGGTCAACCGGCCGGCGCCGCAGGGCGGCATAGACGCGTTCCCTGGAGTTCATGGGTTTCAATCCTAGGCACATTCCGTGAACAAATCAATCGCCGCCTGTCAGGCTCCCCTTTCAGGCTTGCCTTCCCCAGCCCGTTGGGCACAATGCGGTCTGGCTTTCACCATCAACCCCCGGGAGGATGCGCCATGAAGCTTGCCTGGACGATCGTCGCCGCGGCCGGCCTGTTGCTGGCCGGCTGTTCCAGCGTTAGGGTCGTGCAGAACCTGAACGGCCAGCAACTGACCAGCGGGGGGGAGACGCCCATCGCCCACCTGAACGGCGACCTCTACGGCTATTACCTCTTCGGTCTCTGGCCGATCGTCACCGCCGATCCGGCGAAAACCAATAGCACCGCCTGGTTCCGCGACACCGTGACCGTCGGAGCCTGCACCGAAATGGTGACGCGGCATGGCAAGGAACTGGGCGCCACCAAGATCACGGACCTCCAGTCCCGGTCCGACTCCACCGGCCTGCAAACCCTGTTCACAGTCTGGTATTACGACGTCCAGGTTTCCGGCAACGCCGTGAAATGACGTTTGTGCCCGGCCGGCAAGCCGCCAGCGGCAGTCCCCGGGCGCAGCCCACGCCCGGCACCAAGTCCATCAGCGCGCACAGGCGGCTGGCGGCAGGCAAAGCACGACCCCCCAGGCCTTGCCGCCGTTCGTGTCCACGGCAAAGGTGAACTCGTTCCGCCCCCGCCGCCAGGCGACCGGGAGGCTCCGGCGCGGCCGCGGCTCTTCCCGCTCGACGGGATCGTTTTCGCACAAGACCTCCCGGCGGTTCAGCCAGATCTTGACCTGCCCGGTGCCGGAAGCCCGGTATTCCACCATCCCGCGCCGGGTCCCGGCCGGAACGCCGACGACGCAGGTCACATACACCCGGCCGCCCCGCCGGGCATGAATCGGGCGGATATCCAGCGAGGTGCCGTCCCGGTCCGCCACCGGCGCCAGCTTGCGCCAGGCGAGGGTTCGGGGCGGGAGCCGGGCGGCTTCGATCCGCCCGCGGGCGGGGAGCAGCCCGCTGGACCGGGCCGTCAAAACCCGCGGAAACTTCCGCAGACCTTGCGCCAGTTCCCGCTTGAGCCTGGCTAGGAACCCGGGCGCCATGACAACCTTTTCCTCGCCCAGTTCCAGCATTTCCCGCAGGACGCGGGCGCCGTCGCTTTGCGGATACGCATCGGCGATTTTCCGGGCCAGGGCATAAGCTGCCCGCAACAGCCCGAAGCGGGCGATCAGCAGGCCCAGCAAGTTGAAGCTGTCCACCGGCGAAACCATGTCGCCGCGCACCTGGCGCCAGTCCCGCCACTGGCGGTAGATCTGCGCATACCCGATGAGATCCTTCATGGCCCGGGTGAACTGCCCAGTCAGCCGGGCGTCGGCGCCGGCGGGGAACACGCCGTGCTTGTAATCATAGGCCGCCTGGCGCGCATGGTCCTGGCGGTATTTCCGGCGCTCGGCCGGGTCGCGGAAATCCGGCACCGCCTGGGGCTGGCCGCCCGCCCGCGCCGAGCGGTAGGCCAGGATGCCGGGCAAGGTCATGTCGCAGGCGCGGTAGATATCGAACGGCGCTTTTTCGCCGGTCAGGATCTGGCGGGCGAAAAAGTAGAAAGTCCAGAAATCGCCGCCGCCATGCCCCGTGGCCGCCGCCAGGCCGGCCAGCGTGGCCCACCGGGGAATCACCTCGAACTTGGGGGAACTGCCGCCGCCGCCCAGCCGCAGTTGCAGGGGCTTGCCGACGTTGCACTCGGCCGCGCCCAGGGTGCCCCAGATCCGCTGGACGTGGGTATCGTTGGTGGTGCCCCCCATCAGGTTGCGCACCACGGCTCCGTTGTCCATGTTGATCAGCGACGGATAAATCCCCGCTTTTTCCGAACCGATCCCGCCGGCCAGGCGCTGCGCGCCGGGCAGGGCCGTCACCCGCGTCGGGCGTGTGCCGGTGATGAAAAGAATCGGGCCCAGCGAATGGGTGCAGTAGTAATGGGTGTTGAGCCAACTGCGCCAGGAGTGCACCGTGTGTCCCGGCTGAATGGGTTGCCCGTCAATGTAGCAGTAGGCCAGATTGCGGCATTCGTGGACGTACTCGAATTCGGCGTAGACCAGGTCGCCGAACAGGCCCTCCCGCCAGCGGCGCTCCAGGTACATGTTGGCCTCCGAGAAGGGAAAATTCTCGGCCAGGTTGTAGACCCGCCCGCTCCGCTCGACT
>CAZVVD010000020.1:0-14536 GCA_964630555.1 uncultured Verrucomicrobiota bacterium
TCACGGGTCCGCCGCACCGAGAGTCCAACCAGCGAGCACCCCACCACGCCCCCGAAGAACCCTCCCGCCAGCCAGCCGCCGACGCGGAGTTTGGCGCGCACAATCGCGGCCCGGTCCCGCACCTCCGCGCTGCTCCTCCCGCTCACAGCAAACGCTTCCACTTCCGGCAACGGGGCGGCGCCGGGCGGCGCCGGGCTCCGGAGCGCCGCTTCCAGCCGGACATCGGGATGCAGTGCGGCCAGGGCGGCATCCAGATGCGACCCAACCCAGCCGCCGGCGACCACCAGGACCGGAAGCGCCGCCAGCAGCCCGGCAAGCCGGCGGACACCGGCCCGGCGCGACTCCGACGCGGGAACGCGGCTCGGCGGACGGATGGCATCGAACGGGCAGGCCGTCTCGCACAGCCGGCACCGGACGCACTCGTCCGGGCTGATGGTAGCATGCCATTTCGACAGATGCGACATCCAGTTCAGCAGGACCCCGTAGGGGCAGAAAAAGCGGCAATACGGCCGGGCCACAAAGAGTCCGGCCGCAAGCACCGCCGCGCCGGCCAAAAGCATAGCCAAGTCCCCGCCAAAACGGAAAAAGCCGACGAACGGATCCAGGCGGCAAACCACAAACGCGCCCCCCGCAGCCGCGGCCAGGGCGCCCAGGGCGAGGACGGCATAGGGCACCAGGCCCAGGGCCGCGGCCACGGGGCGCGGCACCCGAACGGGAAAAATCGCCATCACATCCTGGATGGCGCCGAGCGGGCACACGGCGGCGCAGAACACCCGCCCGAACAGCAGGGCAAACGCCAGCGGCAGGAGGAAAAAAACCGCGGCGGACAGGGGAAGCACATAGGACGGGTCGAACACCCACAGCGCCACGTTCTGGACGGCCCCCACCGGGCAGACGCAGCCCCGGCGCCAGAACCCGAAATAGGCCAGCGAGGCGAGCGCCACGACAAACAGGCCGCGCCGCGACCGGCGCCGGAGCGCCAGCCAGGCCGCCAGGGACAGGGCCACGAACAGGGCGGCCATATCCACGATCTCGGCCGATCCCGCCCGCGGCGGCGGGGGCGTCGTCGCCGGGAGCGCATAGCCCGTTTCGAACTGCGGCATGGGGAATCGGTTTTCCCCCGCGGCGGCGGCCGCGGCCAGGAGCAGGGCACAGATGTAGGCCAATCGTTTCATGCCGGGGCCAACCTCTCCGCGGACCTGAACAGGTAGGGGGTTTCTGCCGGAACGCGCTGGAAGGCCCCGGCCGGACAGCGGCGCGCGATCGCGCACTCGTTGCAGTTGCGGCAGCGGTCGTGGCAGACCTGGAGCATGAGCGACCCGTTGCCGAAGGCGCCGCAGCCCTTGACGCAGCGGCCGCAGCCGATGCAGAGGGACGCGTCGACCGTGTATTCGTAGTAGGGCTCCTCGATGAACCTGCGGCGGATGGCGCCGGTCGGGCAGAGCTGGTTCTCGGCCGCGCTGGTGAGCGTCTTGGCGCCCGGCTGAAAAAAGCCGAAGCACAGCCGGCAATAGCCGCAACGCTCAAAATCGTGGACGCACTTCACGGCCGACGGCTGGAGCACGCAATGGGTGGAACAGCCGCCGCACTGGATGCACTTCCCCGGATCCAACTGCCAGACCGTTCGGCGCGCGGCGGCCGCGCGGGCGGACAGCCCGGCCGGCAGACGGCAGGCGGCCAGGTCGGGGCAGCCAACGCAGGCCGGGCCGCCGACGGACGCCGCGCAGCGGCTGCGCAGCAGCGCGCCCGCCCCGAAGGCGCCCAGGGCCGCCAGCAGCAGCCCGCGCAGGCCGCCCCGGATGAAATCCCGGCGGCTGACCGGCTTGCCCGCCATGCGGTTGTCAACCTCAGTCATATTGAAATCTCGCCCCAAAGCAGGACGGCTTTTCCCAAGGCAGGGCGAACCGTTGCTCCTTTGCGAAGTCCGCCTTCGCTACGCAGCACGAACCCGGTGAGCCGTTCGTTGTCAGCCGGCTCAGCCGGAGGCTTCGCCCCACCTCGGATTGAAGTGCCTGCGCTTGAATCGACCAAGACGTATTGTCCATCATCATCCGGCTCATGTCCCGCATTCAAGCACAAGTACGCATCAATCGCATGGAAAACCAATTAAATTCTCGGATTATATGTTCTTTGCGATCTTGCGGTTGATCAATCGGAACTGCATCTATCCGCAGCGGCCTCACTCCGCCGCGAGGTCCAGGCACACCATCCGGCCGTAATCGCGGGCCAGCAGGCGGCCGCCGGCCAGGGCCAGGGGCGCCCAGGCCTCCTTGCCGTCCAGGATTTTTGCCCGCGCCAGACGACGAAAAGCCTTCGGGCTGGCCTCGGCCATCGTCAAGACGCCGTCATCGTCCAGGATCAGCAGCTTGCCGTCGGCGACCAGGAACGGGCCGAGGCCAAACCGCTCGGCGGTTCCGCTGGTCCAGGCGATCTTGCCGTCCGGATCCATGCAGACCGCCTGCTTCCGCAGCGCGCCGGCATCCGCCGGCAACACGCCGTAGAGATAGCCTTGGTAAAAAACCGGCGAATGCTGCTCGCAGGCGAACGCGCTCTTGGCCAACCGGAAAAGCTGGGTCACGGAAAACACGCCGCCGGCCTCCGCGACCTTGAACATGGCGCTGCCGACCCCGTAGCCCGAGGTCATGAAAATCCGGCCGTCGCCGAGCGCCACCGGCGAGGGCGCCACCACGGCGTGATTCCAGGCGTCGGTTTCCCAGAGCAAGGCCCCGCGGTCCGCCGGCTCCGCCGACACCCCGACCAGCCCGCCGAGCGCGGCGTAGACGAACATTTTGCGCCCGGCGAGGGTCATGGGCATGACCGAGGAATGCGACATCTTCCAGCCTCGCGGGTTGGGCGTCCGCCAGGCGACCTGGCCGGTCTCGCAATCCACGCCGATCAGCAGGGACTCGCCGCCGACGGCGATCACGGCCTGCCCGTCGTCCACCAGCGGGCACTGGCCTGCATGCCACATCGGGACCCGCGCGCCCCAGTCCCGCTCGAGGTCCAGGCCCCAGCGGAAATCGCCGGACTCCGCGTCCGCGCACATCACGTGGCAGCGCGGACCGAGGGTCACCACGTGCCGTCCCGAAACCGCCGGGACCGTGCGCGACATGCCGTGGTTGCGCTTGACCGGCGCCCGGTACCAGCGCCGCCAGATTTCGCGGCCGTCGGCCAGGGAAAAACAGCGAAGCGCGTCGGCGCTCTCCTGGCCGTCGTAATCCAGGACGTAGACGCGACCGCTTGAAACCGCCGGCCCGGCGTAGCCCTCGCCCAGTTCCACCGACCACAGGACCGGCGGCCCCTGTTCGGGCCACCGCTCGAGGAGTTTCACCCCGCCGGTCGCCACGTTGTCGGCCTGGACCCCGCGAAACCGCGGCCAGTCGCCGTCGGCCGGGCCGGGGACGCCGTCAAATCGCAGGAAGTGTTCGCCGATGTGGACGTTCTCGCTTCCGGCGGCGGCCGGGGCCGCGGCCGGGGCCTGCTCATCGAGCGTTGCCAGGCGTTCGCCCACACCGGGGGCGGCGGCCGTTCCGCGCCACCAGGCCAGCGTCAGCCCCGCCATGACCATGCCCGCCAGCAGGACGGCCAGCGCCAGAACCTGTTCCGCCCGGCCGCGCCCGGGACAAGGCGCCTTGAGATCCGCCATCTGATCCCTTCCCCCTTCTCCCCGGCCTGTCGGCTTCACCGACCGGCAGCTACCACACCCCTCCCCCCACAAGCCAGATATACCGCCGGAACAACGAAGAGGTCTCTCCGCCAGCCGGCGGATCGAAATGACAATTTTCCGCTTTTGACCTTATTGCTGCCCGACAACTTCGTCAACGGCCTCCTCGAACACGGCCAGGGATTCCTCCAGGGCCGGCCGGCTGATCGTCAGGGGCGGGGCAATCTTGAGGCATTCCCCGGCAATGCCCACGGGGGCGAACATGAGCAGGCCCTTCCGGAAGCAGGCGAGGTTGATCTTGAGGGCCAGGCTGGGGTCCGGCTCGCGGGTGCCGGCCTTGACCACCTGGATGCCGGCCACCAGGCCCTTCCCCTGCGCGCAGCCGAGGACGCCGGGATATTTTTGCTGGATGCGTCGGACCTCCGGCACGAGGAGCTTGCCCAGTTTCGCTGCGCGTTCGACCAGCCGCTCTTTCCTGATCAGCTTCAGGTTGGCGATGGCGGCGGCCACCGGCAGGGGCGAACCGGAATGGGTCGAGGTCATCGAGCCCGGCGCGTAGAGCTCCTGGATGTCCCGCCGCCCGATCACCGCCGAGATCGGCAGGGAGGAGGAAATCCCTTTCCCGCAGGCGACCAGGTCGGGCTTGATCCCGTAATGCTGGTAGCAGAACATCTTCCCGGTGCGCCCGAAGCCTGCCTGGACCTCGTCCATGCAGAGCACGATGTCGTGCTCCCGGCAGAACGCCTCCAGCTTGCGGGCGTAGTCCACGGGGAAAAAGTCCGGGCCGACGCCCTGGTAGCTTTCCGACATGACCCCGGCGATCTCCTTGCCGGCGACGCCCTGCTCTTTCAGGGTTTTCAGGAACAGGTCAAAGGAGACGTCGGGGTTCTTGTAGCCATCCGGGAACGGCGCCTGGACGAAGGATGGATCGCAGTCGCCAATCCATCGTTTCAGCCGGGGCATTCCTCCGGCGAGCTGGGCGCCGAGGGTGCGGCCATGGAAGGCGTTGCTGAAGGTGACGAAATAGCGCTTGCGGGGTCCGTGCTTTTCGAGGGCGTAAGTCTTGGCCAGCTTGATGCAGTTTTCCGTGGCCTCGCTGCCGGAGCTGAGGAGGAAGACGGTGTAGTTCCGGGGGTCGGGGGAGAGTTCGCGCAGCATGCGGGTCAGGGTCGCGCGCTGTTCGTGGACGAAGACATAGGAGGCCAGCAGGCCCCGGTCAATCACCTCACGGAGCGCCCGGCGGATTTCGGCGCGGCCGTGGCCGGCGTTGGCGATCAGCACCCCGGAGGACCAGTCGATCCAGCGGTTGCCCCAGCGGTCGCTGACGGTAAAATCGTCGGCCGCGTGCCAGACCACGGGCGGCTGGCCGCGCATCGAGCGCGGCTCCGAGCGCTCCAGCTCGCGGAAGATCGGGAGCGACTGCGGCACCGGCAGGGGGGTCTGGATCGCGCGGAATTTCGTCCGGACTTTCGGGACGCGGACGGGGGTCAAGTCGTATTCGGCCATGGCACATCCTCTCATCGGGTTCGCAGCGAGACGCGATCGCTTTCGCGCGGTTGCGCGGACTCCCGCGCGCCGGCCGCGAACAGGTGGGTGTATACCTGAACCCCCCGCGGAGATCAAGGTTTCCGGGAGCGCGCAGCGGCTGCCGGCGCGCCGCGCGGCAGAAGGTGATTCACGGGGCAGTGTGAATCGCTGTCATGGAGCGCCTTATCCTCCCGAAACCGCCATCCATCACGGGATGTTTTTCAAATTAACGCGGCGGGCGCAACCGGCCTTTGCGGGTGTCCGCCGGCCAGGCTGACAACCTCGGTTGCGGGCAAGGCGCCGCGTTAGAACAGGGAGATCACGACGCCGCGGTAGGTTTGCATGACCGGACTTCCGACCCACCGATCGCAGCCGTCGTAGCTGCCGCCGCTGAAACTAGCCGGCGCCGCGATCCCGGTTGTGAACGCCGCGGTGTCCGACCAGCCTTCCCCGTAATCATTGGTGCCATAGCAGCGGAAGTAATACAACGCGCCTTCGCTCAAGGCGCTCGCCGGAGTGGAAAAGTCGCCCTGGCCCACCGTTCCCAGCGCATTCGTGTTCGCCCAGGCGTTCGTGTCCTGTCCCCAGAACACCGTGACGTCTGCGCTCACCCCGGCCAGCAGCGTCCCGCGCAGGCTGGCCTGGGTCATGGCCACCACCGGCACGCCGCTCGCCAGCGCGGGCGCGCCGGGCGTCGTGAAACATGCCGATGCCGACGCCCACCCCTCCCCAGCCGCATTGGTCGCGTAAAAACGGTAGGCATAGACGGAGTTGGACTCGACGGGCACCTGGATGGTCAGGGCTGAGCCCTCGGCCACGCTCCCGAAATCGTTCGTATGCGCCCAAAGATCGCGGTTGGTTCCGCCGTCGGTCCCGCCCCAATAAACCCGCACCGTGGCAGCCTCGCCGGCGCGCGTGCCCGCCAGCGCCCCGTTCAGCCAGGCAGCGGCATCCGTGACGTTGGTCGCGCCCGCGGCATTGTTCACCGCCAGCCAGTCGAAAGGAACCAGGCTCGCCGTCGCATCATAGCCGTCGTAGCTGCCGCCCAGGAACCAGTCGCTGGTGGCCGCGCAGGCCGGGGCGCAGAGCAAGCCGGCCGCCAGGACCAGTCCGGCCGCTGCCGGCCGGCCGGACAGCGGAACGCGCGCGCCGCCAGACATCGCCCCCGCCCAACTCCGTTTCCAACCCTTGCCCATTTTCATCTCAATCCGCAATTTTTCAAGCGCCGACCCTGAAGCGCGCCTGGCTTCACTTCAGGGGGCCGTCCGCGCGCAACGTCCGCCGTCAACACTAGCCCATCCTCCGCTGGAATTGATCATGCGCTGCCGGTTGGATGTTTTCAGATAATTGCCTCCCCCGCTCCAATGCGAGCCGCCGCGGCACCCCGAACCGTTGCCGGTCACGTCCGGCCAGTCGGGATTGCCCGCCGGGTCCCCATTGGCCGCCAGGACGCCGTCGCCGTGCGTCCCCATGAAGGCCCGTCCGGCATTCGTGCCCACCGCCACCACCCGCTCCGTCATGTTGCCGTCCAACTCCATCACCCCATAATAACCGGCTCCGGACAGCTGCCGCGTCGCTCCCGCCCGGGCAAACAGGCCCACCCGCACCGGCGGCAACACATAGCTGGTGACGTGATTCGCGTTGGTGGGCAACGCGGTCTCGGTCCCACTGCCGTCGGTCCCCGCGCAACCGGTGTACGCGACGGCGGTCGTATCGCCCCAGGCATATTCGTTCGGGACCGGCTGGGCCGGCCCGCGGCAGGCTTTCTCGTATTCCAGCTCCGACATCGGGCGCAGCCCCGCCCAGTCGGCGTAGGCCGTGATATCCGCCCACTCCAGGTAGTTGCAGGCCCGGTCGGGCGCGCCGACGGTGCGGGCGCCGGGTTGGCCGCCGATGGTATGCCGCCCGCTGCCATAGGCAACGAGCACCCGGGCGGCGTCCTGGATCAGCGTCAGCGTGTTGAGAAAATCGCAATACTGTCCCTGGCTGATCTCGTATTTCATGCAATAGAACGCCGCGAACCCCTTCGGAAAATCGTTGGAAATCGGCCCGCTGCCGTCGCCGTAGGTGGGCACGCCCGCGTAATACAAACTTTCGCCGGCCGCGCCCACTGCGATCTCGGCTTCGGATTCGACCAGGAAGGGATTGGTGGACTGGGAGCCGTCGGTGTAGCGGTAGAAGTGTCCGGCCTCGCTCCCGCCGGACCCGAGATAGAACGCGTCTTCGGGGATGTGGACCATCTCGACGGCGTACACGGAAACCTCGACGACGGCGCCGGAGGCAAAATCGTATCCGTTCGACCCGTAGCGCCACTGCACCCAGGTTCGCGGATAGCTGACACTTCCGGCGTGATCGCCCGCGCCATAGACCAACGCGCCCCGGCCGTCGGGCACGGCGGAAATCTCGCTGCCGGCGGCCGCGCGGTGGTCCGCGCTGTTGGCGGATAGGATCGCGTGTTCCCAGGTATTGGAGCCCGGGGCGCGGAATTTCACGAACACCCAGGCCGCGTCCCGGCGGTCGCCATCCCGCCAGGAATTTTCCCATGACAGGTCGAAGGTCACCATGGCGGTTTTATTCACCGTGTCCTGCCGGGCCAGGCCCGCGTTGACCACGCGAAGGCCATTGGCTCGGACCGCTGCCGCCGTTGACAGGGCCAGCAGGACCGCCAGCGCCGTCCGGACGCGCCGCCGAACGAGCCTGCCGTCAAACATCGCCCCCGCCCAAATCCATTTCCAATCCTTGCTCATTTTCATCTCATCCGGCACCCCACACCCGTTCCTCCCGGGCGGCGTGCGCCAATCCCGCGGTTCACCAGCGCCTGCCCCATCCTCAATCCGCAATCATCCGTCCGAAATGCTTTAGGGCGCCGTCCGCACGCAACGGCCGCCATCCGTGCCCCCCCAGCTCCCGCTGGGTTTAATCGCGTATGTGCGCTTCGACACTTGGAGGTAATCGCCTACTCCGACCCAACGCGAGCCGCCGCGGCACCCCGAACCGTTGCCGGTCACGTCCGGCCAGTCGGGATTGCCCGCCGGGTCCCCATTGGCCGCCAGGACGCCGTCGCCGTGCGTCCCCATGAAGGCCCGTCCGGCATTCGTGCCCACCGCCACCACCCGCTCCGTCATGTTGCCGTCCAACTCCATCACCCCATAATAACCGGCTCCGGACAGCTGCCGCGTCGCTCCCGCCCGGGCAAACAGGCCCACCCGCACCGGCGGCAACACATAGCTGGTGACGTGATTCGCGTTGGTGGGCAACGCGGTCTCGGTCCCACTGCCGTCGGTCCCCGCGCAACCGGTGTACGCGACGGCGGTCGTATCGCCCCAGGCATATTCGTTCGGGACCGGCTGGGCCGGCCCGCGGCAGGCTTTCTCGTATTCCAGCTCCGACATCGGGCGCAGCCCCGCCCAGTCGGCGTAGGCCGTGATATCCGCCCACTCCAGGTAGTTGCAGGCCCGGTCGGGCGCGCCGACGGTGCGGGCGCCGGGTTGGCCGCCGATGGTATGCCGCCCGCTGCCATAGGCAACGAGCACCCGGGCGGCGTCCTGGATCAGCGTCAGCGTGTTGAGAAAATCGCAATACTGTCCCTGGCTGATCTCGTATTTCATGCAATAGAACGCCGCGAACCCCTTGGGAAAGGCGTTGGAAATCGGCCCGCCGCCGTCGCCGTAGGTGGGCACGCCCGTGTAATACAGATTCCCGCGGTTCGTGCCGACGGAGATCTCGGCTTCCGAATCCACCGGGTAACCCTGGGTGACCTGGCGGCCGTCGGTCACGCCGTAAAAATGGCCGTTCTCGCTCCCGCCAGACCCGAGATAGAACGCGCCTTCGGGAATGTGGACCATCTCGACGGCGTGCACCGACACGTCCACCACGGCCCCGGCGGGAAAATGATAACCGTTGGCGCCATAATTCCAGCGCACCTTCACCTCTCGATAATTGACATTGCCGGCGAAGTCGGCGGCCCCGTAAATGAACACGCCCAGGCCATCGGCCGTCGCTGAAATCGCGCTGTTGGACGGTGCCTTGTGCGCGGCACTGTTGGTGGAGAGGAGCGCGTGCTCCCAGTCATTGGAACCCGGCGCCCGGAATTTCACGAACACCCAGGCCGCGTCGCGGTTCTCGCCGCTGCGCCAGGAGTTCTCCCAGGACAGGTCAAAGACCACGTTGGCCGTTTTCGTGAGCGTGTCCTGCCGGGCCAGGCTCACGTTGGCAACCCGGATATTGTTGGCCCGCGCCGCCGGCGCCGCCGCCAGCACCAGGCCGGCCAGCGCCAGCGCCGGGCCGCGCACTGCCGAATAAAAACCATTGCCTTGCCATGGATGATTCATGGCATACCGCCTCCTGGAAACCTGGAATCGAATACGCGTCTATGGCCGCAAACGGGACGTCCACGCCTGCCTGGCGAAGCCGTTCCGGCGCAGACAGGCCCCATTTAGGCACGCGGGGTCGCGCTTCGGAACGAAGGGGCTTCGCCGAGTCGCGCATGCGGCCACGCTTACTTTCCGTTCAATCCACAAAACAGAAACCATCAATCAGCAGTTTCTTTCGGGTCATGGGGCCGTGCGCACGGCGCGCCCGCCGCTGACCCAGCCGCTGTCCGTGCGCGTGTAGTTGATATACCGGCGGTCCGACACGGCGCCGCCGGCGCTAACATACCACCAAAGCCCGCCGCGACTCTCGTTGGCTGAATCGCGGATCCCGCTGCCGACGGCGGTGGCGCCCGGCCAGCCGGCGACGTCGGCACTGCCGTTGGCGGCCAGGACGCCGTCGCCGTGCAGACCGGTAAAAGCCCGCCCGGCGGAAGTTCCCGCGTTCACCGTCCACTCCACGATGTTCCCGCACAACTCCATAACCCCGTAGTAGCCGGCGCCGGAGCCCACGCGGGTTGCCCCGCCCGCAGCGAACATGCCCACGCGCACGGGTCCTCTGTTGTCGAAGTAAGGCGGCTTGTTGCAGTTGGCGTTGACCGGGAGGGCCGTCTCCGTGCCGCTGCCGGCCACGCCGACCTCATTGGTTACAGCCGTGACGCTCGTGCTGCCCCAGGCGAATTCGTTCTTGACCGGCTGGGCCGTGCCCCGGCAGGCCTTCTCGTACTCCAGCTCCGTCATGGGGCGCAAGGCGGCCCAGTCCGCATAGGCGGCCAAGTCGTTCCAGCTGAGCCAGTTGCAGGCCCGGTCCGGCGCCCCGGCCACGAACCCGGGATAGACGCCGGAAATCGTATAGCGGTTGATGGAAACAACACTATCGCGCGCGCCAGCCTGGACGGAAGTCAGGGTGTTCAGAAAATCCGCGTATTGCCCCTGGCTAAGCTCGTATTTCATGCAGTAGAAGGCGGCAAACCCCTTCGGGTAGTCGTTGGAGATCGGCCCGGCCCCGTCGCCGCAATCGGGAACGTCCACGTAAAAGAGATTGCCGGCAGACGAGCCCACCGTGATCTCGGATTCCGAGTCCACCAGGAAGCAATTGGTAATCGCGCCTCCGGCAACACAGCGGTAAAAATGCCCCTTTTCGAGGCCGCCGGATCCAAGAAAGAAGGCCCCCTCGGGAATAAAGACCATTTCGACCGCGTGCACCGAGACATCCACCAAGGCGCCCTCGGCGAAGTCGTAACCGTTGGCGCCGTAGTTCCAGCGCAACTTCACCTGCCGGTAATTGACATTGCCGGCGAAATCGGCGGCCCCGTGAATAAACACGCCCAAGCCGTCGGCCGCCGCCGAAATCGCGCTGTTGGAAGCCGCCTTGTGCGCGGCGCTGTTGGTGGAGAGGAGCGCGTGCTCCCAAGCGTTCGAGCCGGGCGCACGGAATTTCACGAACACCCAGGCCGCGTCCCGGTTATCGCCATTCCGCCAGGAGTTCTCCCATGCCAGGTCGAAGGTCACGTTGGCCGTCTTGGTCACCGCGTCCTGCCGGGCCAGGCCCACGTTCGTCACCCGGATGTTGTTGGCCTGAGCCAGGGGCCCCACAAGAAGCAGCAGTCCGATCAGCGCGGGCATGGGGCGCAACGCGCCGCTCGTGCTGTGACGTTCTGGATGTACCCGCAATAATGGCAAGGCATGGCTCATGGTGCTTCTCCTTTCAGCACGACAACCATTCTCGATTCAGACCGGCTAGCAGACTGGAGGGCCAAAGCCCGACAGGCTGCTAGGAGATGATCAGCGGATCGAAAAGACACTGCCCTTATAACTCTGCATCAGCAGTCGTCCGCAGAACTGGTCGTACCCGTCGTAACTGCCGCCGATGAAACTGCCCGCCACTTCAACATGGGTTTTAAAAGGCACAACTTCCGACCGCCCTTCCCCATAGTCATTACTTCCGTAGCATTGGTAGTAATACAAGGTTCCCTGGCTCAAGTTGTCGGCCAGCGTATCGAAAGCTCCCTGGCCGAGCGTCCCCAGACTGTTCGTGTTCGCCCAGGCGTTCGTGTCCTCGCCCCAGAACACCGTCACCTCGGCGCTCACCCCGGCCATGAGATTCCCCTGCAAGGTGGCGCTCGTGTCGCCCACCACTGGCGGCGCGCACACCAGCACGGGC
The DNA here is from genome assembly GCA_964630555.1 of uncultured Verrucomicrobiota bacterium. Classification (GTDB taxonomy): domain Bacteria; phylum Verrucomicrobiota; class Kiritimatiellia; order JAAZAB01; family JAAZAB01; genus JAHIJO01. The sequence continues at coordinate 11,726 of CAZVVD010000020.1, forward strand.
AGACCCGGCGTGGTGAAACTTGCCGATTCCGGGGCCCAGCCCTGCCCCGTCTCGTTGGTCGCATAGAACCGGTAATAATAGACGGTGTTTGAATTCACTCCGACATTAGTGGTCAACATCGAGCCCTCTAGCACGCTCCCAAAATCGTTCGTATGCGACCAGGCTTCCCGGTTGATCCCGCCGTCGGCGGCGCCCCAGTAGACCCGCACCGTGGCGCTCGCGCCGTTGCTGGTGACCGCCAGGGCACCGTTCAGCCAGGCCTCCGCGGGCGTGACGTTGCTGGCGCCTCCCGCGTTATTCACAGCCAGCCAGCCGAAAGGCGCCTGGGCCGACGTCAGGTCATACCCGTCGTAACTGCCGCCGATGAAACTGCCCGCCACTTCGACATGGGATGTAAAAGGCACAACTTCCGACCGCCCTTCCCCATAGTCATTACTTCCGTAGCATTGGTAGTAATACAAGGTTCCCTGGCTCAAGTTGTCGGCCAGCGTATCGAAAGCTCCCTGGCCGAGCGTCCCCAGACTGTTCGTGTTCGCCCAGGCGTTCGTGTCCTCGCCCCAGAACACCGTCACCTCGGCGCTCACCCCGGCCATGAGATTCCCCTGCAAGGTGGCGCTCGTGTCGCCCACCACTGGCGGCGCGCACACCAGCACGGGCAGACCCGGCGTGGTGAAACTTGCCGATTCCGGGGCCCAGCCCTGCCCCGTCTCGTTGGTCGCATAGAACCGGTAATAATAGACGGTGTTTGAATTCACTCCGACATTAGTGGTCAACATCGAGCCCTCTAGCACGCTCCCAAAATCGTTCGTATGCGACCAGGCTTCCCGGTTGATCCCGCCGTCGGCGGCGCCCCAGTAGACCCGCACCGTGGCGCTCGCGCCGTTGCTGGTGACCGCCAGGGCCCCGTTCAGCCAGGCCTCCGCGGGCGTAACGTTGCTGGCGCCCCCCGCGTTATTCACGGCCAGCCAGCCCACCGGCGCCTGGGCCGACGCCAGGTCATACCCGTCGTAACTGCCGCCCAGGAACCAGTCGCTGGTGGCGGCGGAGGCTGGAAGGCAGAGCAAGACTGCCGCCAGGGCGAGGCCGACGAGCCCCCGCCGACGGAACAACGCGACGTTATTCCAAACCGATGGCAAGGCACTGCTCATGTTATTCTGATAACGCCCCCCACCCCTACCCCTCCCGCCTTTGCCGGATCAGCTCCGGCAGGCAGGTCAGGAGGGGGACAGGGCGGCTCTTTTTCCCCAATCATCAATCAGCAATCATCAATCCGAAATTCTTCATGGCGCCGTCCGCACCGCGCGCCCGCCGCTGACCCAGCCGCGGTCCGGGTCCGGGCGCGGGACGTTGACATACCGGCGGTCCGAAACCGCGCCGCCGGCGCCCGCATTTTGCCACCAAAGCCCGCCGCGATGCGCGTTGTATGAATCGCGGATCCCGCTGCCGACGGCGCTCGTCCCCGGCCAGCCGGCGACGTCGGCGTTGCCGTTGGCGGCCAGGACGCCGTCGCCGTGCAAGCCGGTGAAGGCGCGGCCGGCGTTAGTGCCCACTGTGATCGTCCACTCCACGATGTTCCCGCACAACTCCAGAACCCCGTAGTAGCCGGCGCCCGATCCCTGACGGGTCGTGCCGGAGGCGGCGAAAATACCGGCGCGCGCCGGCCCGCTGAAGTTAAAGTGCATATTACAGTTGGCGTTCGCCGGCAGGGGGGTCTCGACGCCGCTGCCGGCCAGGCCGTCTTCGTTGGTCATGGAAACAACGCTGGTATTGCCCCAGGCGTATTCGTTCGGCGTCGGATCGGCCGGCCCGCGGCAGGCCTTCTCGTATTCCAGCTCCGTCATCGGCCGCAGCCCCGCCCAGTCGGCATAGGCGGCCAAGTCGCTCCACTTGAGCCAGTTGCAGGCCCGGTCCGGCGCCCCGGCCACGAACCCGGGATAGACGCCGGAAATTGTATAGCGGTCAGTGGAAACAAAACCATAGCGCGCGCCAGCTTGGACGGAAGTCAGGGTGTTCAGAAAATCCGTGTATTGTCCCTGGGTCAGTTCGTATTTCATGCAGTAGAAGGCGGCGAACCCCTTGGGAAAATCGTTGGAGATCGGCCCGGCCCCGTCGCCGTAGGTGGGCACGCCCGTGTAATAAAGATTGCTGCTATCGGTGCCCACAGTGATTGCGTTTTCGGAATCCACGAGGTAGATGTTCGTGGACTGGCTGCCGTCGGAATACTTGTAAAAGTGCCCGCTCTCGCTCCCGCCGGACCCCAGGTAAAACGCGCATTCGGGGATATAGACGGTTTCGACGGCCAGCACCGCCAGCTCGACCACCTCGCCGGTGGCAAAATCGTAACCGTTAGAGCCGTAGTTCCAGCGCAGGCGGGTCCGAGGATAGACGGCGCTTCCGGCGTGGTTGGTGGCGGCATGCACGAACACGCCCACGCCGTCGGGAACCGCCGCCACCGCGCCGTTTGTCCCCGCCGCGTGGTCGCCACTGTTGGTGGAGAGAAGCGCGTGCTCCCAGTTGTTCGAGCCCGGCGCCTTGAATTTCACGAACACCCAGGCGGCGTCGCGGTGGTCGCCGTCCCGCCAGGAATGGTCCCACGCCAAGTCAAAGACGATCGTGGCGGTCCGGCCGGCGATATCCTCCAGGGCGAGGCCGACGTTACTCACCCGGAGGTTATTGGCCCCGGCCGGGACGGCCGCGCCCAGCAGGCACGCCGCGGCCAGCAGGCATTGGACGCGCCGCGCGCCGCGCGCGGCCGCACGGGCCAACCTTTCCGGCTTCAAAAACATGGCGACCGGTCCTCCCCTGCTGAAA
>CAZVVD010000020.1:14565-16660 GCA_964630555.1 uncultured Verrucomicrobiota bacterium
TCAGGACATGGCAAGCTGATGCCATATTCTGATTGCCATATTCGGGATCCCACGCGAGGGAGTGCGGGAGCCACCTTTGCGCGTGCGGATTTTTCGCCTGGCGAAAATTCACCTCACGCTGAACACCGTGCCCGGACCCTGGATGCGCCAGTAAATCGTACCCACCTGCCCGTTAAAAGCGCCGGTGCCGTTGGTGACCGACAGCGTCCCGGCAAAATGGTTGTATTCGCAGCGCACAGCGATCCGGCCGCCGCCGCCTCCGCCCCCCTGGGGGGGCGGCGTGGTGGTCGAACCGCCGTTCGCCCGGATCGTCCCGCGGCCGCTGATCGTCCGGCAATGGATGTAGACTCCACCGCCGGCGCCGCCGCCGCTGTTGTGGTGGCAATCTGCCCCATTCACCGAAATGATGCCGTTGATCGTCGCTTCATTGCACGCCTTGATCCGCACCGCGCAGCCACCGGCGCCGCCGGGAGCCTCGTTGCCGCCTCCTCCGCCACTGCCGGGATCGAAGGGATACTCCTCCGACCCGTTGGTCACGCCGCCGCCCCCGCCGCCCAAACGGTCTCCTCCGGCGCCCCCGTACCCGGCGCCGCCGGCGTAGATGCCCCCAGCGCCAGCCCCCGGCCCATACCCGTTCATACCGCTTGCGCCCCCGCCATAGCCACCGCCGTCCCCGTTGATCTGGCTGTTTTCCGCCAGACGGAAATGGTTCACAAACCAGGAACGCGGCAGGACGCCCGAGGTCGGGTGCGCATAGGCATACAGGGTTGAAACCCCTTCCAGGGCCAGGCGGTTGACATTCGTGAAGCCCGCGGCTTCGCGGACGTATATTGTAACATTGGTCACGTCCAGGTCGCTCCCGTTGAGATCGGCCACGGCCCCAGGCCCCAGGCCCAGGGACGCCCCCGAAATCAGCAGGTTCGTGCAGTTCAAGGTCACGTTGTTGGACAGCCACAGCCTGGACGACCCCGAAAGATCCATGACCGCGCAGTGGACTGTCACATTCGTTTGCGCTTCGATCTCGGCGCCCGCCAGCAAGCGAACGTCGCCGGCGACGTTCAGCGCGAAACCCTCGCGCAACACCGCCACGGCATTGCTGGATGACAAGGTGACGCTCCCGGGCGACCAGGCGTTCGTGACCAGTTCCAGGCCGTTGCTCCACGTCTCGGAGAGGATGCCGTTGTACTGCGAGAGCCACAGCGTGCCCGGCCGGCCGGCGCTATAGCCGGGGGGACCGCCGGAAGCCCCGAACTCGATCGCCGGCGACTCGGCCGCCGCGAACCGGACCGCGATCCGCCCGCCTCCGCCCCCGCTGCCGCCGACATACGCGGTCTTGACGCCGCGCCCGGCATTGGCCCGGATCGTTCCCGCGCCGGCCAGGGTATGACACTCGAGATAGATACCGCCTCCGGATCCGCCACCATCGTTATCGGTTCCGTTGACGCCGTTGGCCGAGATCACGCCGTCGATCAACGCCCGGCCGGCCGCCTCGATGCGCACGGCGCCGCCGCCGGCCCCGCCGGCCGTGTTGTTCCCGCCCCCGCCGCCGCTGCCGGGATCGAAGGGATACACCTCCGACCCGTTGGTGGCCGCAGTCCCACCGCCTGAATTACCACCGACCCCCCCGTGGCTGCCGCCGCTGCCGTAGGTGCCGGAGGACGGTCCTCTCCCGGGCCCGTAGCCCGTGGTGCCGATCGGCCCGCCGCCATATCCCATCCCATCCACGTTGACCGAGGCGCCGGACGCCAGGGTGAAGTTGGTGCAAACGATGTGGACCCGGTTACTCGTGGTCCACGGCGCATTCGTATCGGGGTTCGCCGCGTGGGTGATGCGGGCGTTGGTCCCCACCACCACGATATTGCTCGCCGAGAGGATCGTGTTGGTGCTGTAAAAGGTCAGGGTGGCGTTGGTGAGCAGAAGCGCCAACATCATCGAGGGATTACTGATGACCGGCGTGCCGTTGCTCACGGTGACGTCGTCCAGATCGCCCGGGACGCCGGCCGGCGTCCAGTTCGTGGACGTGTGCCAGTTCCCGCCGGCGGGCCCGATCCACCGTTTCGGCCCCCCGCCGTCGATCCCGAAATCCAGCAGCGCC
>CAZVVD010000020.1:16670-34494 GCA_964630555.1 uncultured Verrucomicrobiota bacterium
TTATTTAGTCACTGCGCTTTTTGCCTAAAACAGTAAACGGGGTGATAGATTCGATTACAAGAATTTATGATGATTTAAGATTGAGATACAACAATCGGCATTTACCTGTGCCAAACACACTCTTATCCCCCGTCGATCCCGAAATTGGCCTGGACCGCTTTCGCGCGATCCAGGGTGAGGACGAGGGGATGGTTGGTATGCTCGCCGTAGCCCACGTCCCCCGACCACTGGACGAAATGGTAGCCGTCGGAGGCCACCGCGGACACCGTCACCTGCATGCCGTTCGTATACCAGTCGCTCGGATCGGCCGCCAGCCGGCCATTCGGCCCCGAGGTGGCCGCGAGGTAAAACTCGTTGGTCCAGAGCCAGGTGAGCCTAGAGGCGTTGGTCATCAAAAAGGAAACCTGGTTGCTGCTCCCGCCGGCCGGGACGCTCCCGGTCCCGCTCCAGCCAATGCAGGCGTAGCGGACCCCGTTGTCCTCGTCGGCTGGCGTGTTCACGCTGTTGGTCACGACGCTGTTGGAGGCCACCCCGCTGGAGCCGTAGGCATAAGGACTTGAGGTGCCGTGCTGCTGGGGGCTGCCGTCAATGAAAAGCTCCAGGAAGCCTGCCTGCACAGCGCGGAAGACGGTGCCGGTGCCGGCGGTATTTGTGCCGGTGGAATAATAACCTGTTCCGTTGGAAACCGAAAAGGCGCCGTAGAAATTGTCGAAAACATAATAGACCGCGATGCGGCCGCCGCCCCCGCCGCCCCCCTGCGGCGTGCTGATTGTGGAACCGCCGTTCGCCTGGATCGTCCCCCTGCCGGCAAGGGTCCAGCAACTGATGCAGATGCCGCCCCCGGCGCCACCGCCGCCATTGACCGCCGGGGCATTCGCGCCGTTAGCCGTCATGATGCCCTCGACCATGACGGTCCCGTTGGTCGCCTCGATCCGCACGGCGCCGCCGCCGGCGCCGCCGCCGGGCACGCTGTTCCCGCCGCCCCCGCCGCTGCCGGGATCGAAGGGAAACAGCTCCGATCCGTTGGTCACGCCGCCTCCGCCGCCGCCCCTCCGGGCGCCCCCCCGGCCCCCGTGGCCACCGCCGCCGGCGTACGTGCCGCCCCCGCCAGGCCCCAGTCCGTACCCCGCTGTCCCGGCCGGCCCACCCGCATATCCCAATCCCTCCGCGGATAACAGGCTGCCGGTGCCCAGCGTAAAATTGCTCACCGTGAAGGCTCTGGGCGGAACTCCGGAAGTCGAATGACAATACAGGTAGTTTGTCGACCCCCAGATGGACATGTTGGCCACATTCGTGAACCCACCCGCCATATAAACGTAAAGCCGGCAGGCGTTGGTCAGGGTCACATCGCCATGCCCGACGTTGACCAGGCAATTGGTGCCGATTGAGCACACGGCGCTTCCGGCCATGGCCAGGCTCGAGCACGCCAAGGTCGAGCCGTTGACCAGTTCCATTTGGGCGCCCGACAGGATGCGCACGCCGCCGGTGGTCGTGAGCGTGAAATTGCTCCGGAACGCCGCGAAAGCCGTGCTGTTCGAGATCGTGAAGCTGCCGGGCGACCACGCGTTCGTGGCCAGCTCCAGCCCGTTGGTCCACGTCTCGGAGAGGATGCCGTTGTACTGCGACAACCACAGCGTGCCCGGCCGGCCGGCGCGGTAGCCGGGGGGACCGCCGGAAGCCCCGAACTCGATCGCCGGCGACTCGGCCGCCGCAAACCGAACCGCAATCCGCCCGCCGCCACCACCGCTGCCGCCGACATAGATGGTCTTCACGCCGCGCCCGGCGTTGGCCCGGATCGCTCCCGCGCCGGCCAGGGTATGGCACCCAAGATAGATGCCGCCTCCGGATCCGCCGCCGGCGTTAACAGTTCCGTTGACGCCGTTGGCCGAGATCACACCGTCGATCAACGCCCGGCCGGCCGCCTCGATGCACACGGCGCCGCCACCGGCGCCCCCGGCTGTGGTGTTCCCGCCCCCGCCGCCGCTGCCGGGATCGAAGGGATACACCTCCGACCCGTTGGTGGCCGCAGTCCCACCGCCTGAATTACCACCGACCCCCCCGTGGCTGCCGCCGCTGCCGTAGGTGCCGGAGGACGGTCCTCTCCCGGGCCCGTAGCCCGTGGTGCCGATCGGCCCGCCGCCATATCCCTTGCCATCCACGTTGACCGAGGCGCTGGAATCCAGGGTGAAATTGGTGCACACGATCCAGACGAGATTGCTCGGGAGCCACAGGCCCGCCCCGTTGGTGGCCGTCGTAGTCTGGGCCAAGTGCGTAATCTTCCCGTTCGACCCCGCCACCACCACGTTGCTCGCGGTGAGGACCGTGTTGGTGCCCTGGAACGTCAGGGTCTTGTTGGAAACCGTCAGGGTGAAGACCGCCACGCTGCCGGTGAGGGTCGGGCCGGCCGTGCCGTTGGTGACTATGAAGACGTCGTCGGTCGCGCCGGGCGCCACATCCCCGATCCAGTTGGTGGGATTGAACCAGTTGGAATCGTCCGCGCCGCCGTCCCAGGTCACCGCGGCGGACGCCCCGGCGAGAAGCAGCGCGAAATACAACGCGAAAACGGCAAGGCCCGATTTCATTTCAATTATTTTAGCCTGGCGCCGGAGAGGAGAAAAGCATGGAATGACGGCCTGCGCCTCTTTCCGCCTTGCACGGCAGGGGCGACAGATTTACTCTCCGGAATATCCGCAAGCGACGGGGGCGTCGCTTCCACCCGTCCTTATTTCCGCAGGGCCACGCCGGGCTTCCGGCCGTGGCGGATGGCTACCGGCCGGCCGTCCTGGAGGATCGAGAGGCGCGCGGCCTCGACGACCAGCTCGTTGATGGCGCTGTTGGCGGGCGTGGCAATGAGGCCCTGCCGGTCGATCTCCCTGATGATCTGCCGCCGACGACGCAGGGCCCGCGGCCCGTCGAGGGCGGCGGTCTCCGCCTCGATGCGGGCCATGGCGCCGAGGATCGCGGCGACGGAATCCACGCCGTAGCCGATGGGCTTGAATCCGTCCCCCTCCCAGGGCACGAACTGGAAGAAATCGGGGTTGATGTAATTGTAGCGCGACCCGGCGCAGCCGATGCCCTCGAGGTAGCCGTGGATCACGCCGCGGAACTGGTCGTCGTGCTGGATGAGGCCGGACTTCCCCTGCCCCTCGCAGAACATCGAGAGGCACTGCTCGTTGCTCCCGGCCCCGGCGTCGGGATAGCCCAGCCCGTTGATCACGGAGAGCAGGGCGCCGTTCTCGAAGCGCACCCGCCCGTTGGCCCAGAGATAGCCCTCGTGGCCGTTGGGGAATTTGCCCTTGACCCCGGCCACCGACACCTCCGCCGGCTTGAGGCCGGTGATGAAATACACCAGGTCCACGTAATGGCAGCCGATGTAGACGAAGGGGTCGGTCTGGTCGCAGGTGAACCAGTTCTGGAAGTTGGACAACCGGTAATAATAGGGCTCGATCAGCTTGGCCTCGCCCATGGCGAATTCCCCGAAATGGCCCAGGCGGTAATGCCGCCGGGCGATGAGCGAGCGGCGGTCGAAGCGCTTGTGGTATTCCACCCCCACGAACAGGCCGCGCTCATAGGCCAGTTTTTCCACCTCGATTGCCTGGGCGTGCTTGAGGACCAGCGGCTTGACGCAGAGCACGTGCTGGTCGCGCCGCAGGGCCTCCAGAACCACCGGGTAGTGGAATTGATCCGGCATGGCCACGACCACGGCCTGGCGCGGCTTCAGGCCGGCCAGGACATCCCGGTAGAGGCCCGGGAAGTTTTTCGAGGCCGGCGCCGAGAAGGCCGGGTGCGGGGTGAAGCCCTGGCCGGGAAAGGCGCGGACGAGGTCCGGCGATTTTCGGAGCGCGTTGAGGGGCGGCGCGTTCAGGGCGCAGATGTCGATCCGCCCGACCGCGCCCGTGCGCTGGAGGTGGTAGATGGCGGGCAGGAGCAGGTCGTGGGTGATCATGCCCCCGCCGACGATGGCGACATCCAACGGGTTCATGCCTTCCACAGCCCGTGGAGGTTGCAGTACTCGCGGGCGCTGAGGGACTCCGCCTTGACCCCCTCGAAAAAGGCCGACGGGGGTTGGCCGGGCTTCAGGAACTGGCGCAAGACCTTCGCACCGACGACGAGTTCGATCCACTCGATGTAGTGCTTCTCCTCCATCGGGTGCGGGACGCTGCCCACGCTGACCTTGACGCCGCCGGCGGTCTTCTCAATCACCGGCACGTGTTTTTCCTTCGCGGCGTCCACGGTGTTTTCCTTCAGCAGCTTCATGGGCTGGCCGCAGCAGACCAGCTCCCCGGCGCCGGCATGGACCATCTCCACCATGTTGCCGCAGACTTCGCACTTGTAGATTTCGAGCTTCTGGGTCATGGGTTTCCTCCCGATTGGGTTTGCTTGGCTTCATCCGCATTCTGCCCTTGACGCTTCCGCAAGGCAAGCCGGATTTTGACCGCGGCCATGGCGCTTTCTCCCCCGCCAGCGGCGGCACATAGCGAGATGTTATCCAGAGGATAGCATCCCATGGAATAGTGGAAAGGCGGGGCGGCCGCGAATGAGGTTAACGCGAACCGGGGCGATCCCCGTCCGACAGGCGCCGCTCCAGGTCGTCTATGCGCCGGATCAGGTCGAGCACCAGCGGCAGGGACGCGAAATCCACGCCCAGTCCGGCGTGCAGCCGCAGCACCCGGCGCACCTGGCGGATAGTCTCCACCGGGAAACAGGGCTCCGGGTCCGTTTCGGCCGGAACAATCACGTCCCACTCCAGCAGCTGCTCGATCACGCCCGGGGTGGTTTCCGCCAGGTAGGCCAGTTCCGACAGGGTCAGCAGGGGCCGTTCCCCCGGGGATTCCGCCAGGGGGCTCTCCGTGTAGTCCGGCATGGGCGTATCGGCGCTCATCAGCCTGTCGTTCCCTTACAGATGCCGTTTGCTTTGCCCCCTTGCGGGACGTTTTGAATTTTTGCCCGGCGAAAAATTCATTTCCGGGGATCGAACCCGGAAACGCGGCCCAAATCCTCGAACAGGCGCTTCTCCTTCTCGGTCAGATGGCGGGGCACGGCAATCGCCACCGTCGCCATCAGGTCGCCGGCGGCGCCGTTCCGCCCGCCGGGCATGCCCTTGCCCCGCAGACGGAAACGCTGTCCGCCCTGGGTGCCGGCCGGGACGTTCAGGAAGACCTGGCCGTCCATGGTCGCCACCGGAACCCGCGCGCCCAGGGCGGCTTCCCAGGGCGCCAACGGAACCGTGACCTCGAGGTCCCTTCCGTTCAGGCGGAAAACGGGATGCGGCTTGATATGCACGCGCAAATACAAATCGCCGGCCGGACCGCCCCCACGGGCCGCCCCCCCCTGGCCTGCCAGCCGGATGCGGGCCCCCTCCGTCGTGCCGGGGGGTATTTTCACCCGGTAACTCCGCACGCGCCGGTGGATGGCGTTGTCATGGCCGACCTCGGCCGAATGCAGGGAAAGGGTCTGCTGCGCCCCGTGAAAGGCGTCCCGGAGATCGATGGTGACGTGCGCCTCGTGATCGTCGCCGGGCGGCTGCCAGCCGCCGCCGGATGAAGCGCGGCCCTGAAATTGCGCCCCGCCGAACAGGGTTTCGAAGAAATCGCTGAACCCGCCCAGGTCCTCGGGACGGAACCCGCCCATGGATTCCGGGCGGCCGTGGAACTCGTAGCGGAGGTTGTCCCAGTCCGGGGGCGGACGAAACTCCTGGCCGTTGCGGAAATGGGCGCCCAGCTGGTCGTAGCGCTTGCGTTTTTCGGGATCGCCAAGCACCTCGTAGGCCTCGCCAATGTCCTTGAACCGGCTCTCGGCGTCCGGGCTCTTGTTGACGTCCGGGTGATACTGCCGGGCCAGCTTCCGGTAGGCCTTGCGAATCTCGTCCGCCGAAGCCGTCCGGGGCACTTTCAGCAGTTCGTAGTAATCCTTGTAGTGCAAGGGCATAAACCGCACGATAGCATGGTTTTTTGAAATGGCAAGCCATCCCACGCGCATCCCGGCCGGCCGTCCCTGCCGTTCGGACGGGGCGATCAAACAGCCTGAAAATTACAACAGATTGTAGTTGCGCGCGCCTGAACCCCATGGTATGGTGGGTCGCATTCAAGGGCAGCGGCGTCCGGATTGAGCCGGCGGAACCTGTAACCTCGGGGTTGTTGTGTACCTGAAAAGCCTGGAACTGGTTGGATTCAAAAGTTTTGCCGAACGGACGCGCATGGAATTCGGGCCGGGCATGACCTCCATTGTCGGCCCCAACGGCTGCGGGAAAAGCAACGTCTCCGACGCCGTCCGCTGGGTCCTGGGCGAGCAAAGCGCCAAGCTGCTCCGCGGCTCCAAGATGGAAGATTGCATTTTCAACGGCACGGACAACCGCAAGCCGATCGGCATGGCGGAGGTCAACCTGACCCTCACCGGCTGCGAAAGCGCCCTGAAGACCGAGTTCAACGAGATCACGGTGACCCGCCGCGTCTTCCGCTCCGGCGAGGGCCAGTATTTCATCAACAAGACCCCCTGCCGGTTGAAAGATATCCAGCGCCTGTTCATGGACACCGGGATCGGCACGAGCTCCTACTCCCTGATGGAACAGGGCCGGATCGACCTGATCCTCAGCTCCCGCCCCGAAGACCGCCGCGAGATTTTCGAGGAGGCCAGCGGGATCACCAAGTACAAGACCGACAAGCGCGAGGCCCTGCGCAAGCTGGAACAGACCGAGGCCAACCTGCTGCGCCTGGCGGACATCATCAAGGAGGTCAAGCGCCAGATCATCTCCCTCCAGCGCCAGGCCGGCAAGGCCGCCCGGGTGAAAAAAATGAAGCAGGAGCTGCGCGGGCTGGACCTTTACGTCTCCCGCGGGCGGCTGGCGGCCATGGCCGCCGAGCTCCAGCAGCAGGAAGCGCAGATGGCCTCGCTGGCCGAGACCATCGAGGCCTTCCAGAAGGACATTGGCGACCTGGAGCAGAAGGGCCTCTCGCTGCGCCAGTCGCTGGCGGCTTCCGAGGGCGACATGGACGCAGCCCGCCAGGCGACCATGGACTTGAACGCCCGCCTGCAGGGCATCCGTCAGGCGGAAACCATTGACCGGCGGCGCATCGCGGAACTCCAGGAAATGGCGCGGCGCGAATCCGGCGATCACGCTCTCTTCGCCCAGGATAACGAGAAGCAGCGCCTCGCCCTGGAGCGGACGCGCGGCCTGCTGGCGAAGGCCGCGGACGAGCTTGCGGAGTGCGAGCAAAACGCGCGCGAGGTCGCCGCCCGCAACGCGGCCCATGCCGAGGCCATGGAGGGCGTCAGGCAGGCCATCCACGCCCTGAACACCGAGTCCATGGAACTCGACGACCGGATCGCACGGCTCCAGAACGAGCACCACCAGATGGAAACCCGGGACCGCTCGCTGGTCGCCAAGCGGGAACGCTGCGCGGCGGAGCAGGCCAGCTTGTCCAGCCTCCTGGACAACCACCAGAAACGCCTGACGGGCATGGCGGAGCAGCTGCAGCAGCTGTCCGCCGAAGTCCAGGCCGCCGAAGGGCGTTTGGCGGCCCGCCAGCAGGACCTGGCGGCCAGCGAGGCCGGCCTGGCCGAGTTGGCCGGCCGGCGCTCCGCCAACGCGGCCGAGCTTGCCTCCCGGCAGGCGCAGATCCAGATCTTGGAAGCCCAGCTGGCGGAAGCCGGCGGGTTCCCGGAAGGCGCCCGCGCCCTGTCGGACGCGTCCAACCCCCTGGGGATCGACCGCGGCCGCATCTTGGGCTCGCTGGCGGAACTGGTGGAAGCCGAGGCCGGTTTCCGCCCGGCGGTCGCGGCCGCCCTGCGCGCCTGGGTGGAATCCATCGTCGTCGCCGACCTGCCCGCCGCCCTTGACCTCGCCCGCCGCCTGGAGTCCTCGCAGACCGGTGCCGCCCAGCTGCTGGCGGCCGAGCTGCCGGCCGGGGCCGTGCCACCCCGCCCGCCGGCCGCGGATGGATTGGCGGAAACCGGCCAGCCCCTGCTGGACCACGTGACCTGCCGGGCGGAATGCCGTCCCCTGGTCGAGCGCCTGCTGGCCGGGGTGCGCGTAGTCGAGTCGCTGGACGCGCTGCCGGACGGCGCGGGAACCTCCGGGAACGTTTGGGTCACCCGGGACGGCATCCTGGTTGACGGCGCCGGCGCCGTCGAGATCGGTTATGGCAGCGGCCACCCTGCGGGCTCGCCCCTGGCGCGCAAGCACGCCCTGCTCGAGCTGCAGGAGACGCGAGCGGCGCTGCAAGCCGAGGGCGAACGCCTGGCCGCCCGGGCGGCGGAGGCCGCCGCCGGCAGCGCCGCCGCCTCCCAGGCGGTCCGGCAGGCGCGGGAGCAGCTTGACGAACGGCGGCGGGCGCTGGCGCTCCAGGAAGGCGAGCACCAGGTCGTCGCCCGGGAAACCGACCAGTTCCGCGAGCATCTGGAGACGGTCAGCTGGGAATTCCGGGAACTGGAGAAACAGGGTAGTTCCGTCGAGGCCCGCAGCAGCATCGGGCTCGAGATGGAACGGGCCCGTGCCCGCAAGGCGGAGATCAAGACGGACGTGACGGCCCGGACCACCGAGCTGCGCGGCCTGGAGCAACAGCAGAAAGATCTCCAGGACGCGATGATGCAGGCCAACATCCGACTGGAGACCCACAAGCAGCGGCGCCAGCACCTCCAGGACCAGCACGACCCCCTGGCCGAGCGCATCGCGGAACAGGAAAGCCGGATGGCGGCCGGCGCGGCGCGCCTCGAGGGCTACCGCCGGGAAATCGCCGACCGGGAACGGGCGGTGAACGAAGCCCTCGAGGCCCTGCCCGCGGTCGAGGAGCAGATCGCCGCCACGAACGAACGCCTGGAGGAACTGCGCCGCCGGCGCGCCGCGACCGAGGCCGACTGGAATGCCGCCGAAGACCGGCTGAACGGCCTGCGGACGTCGCTCGACCAGCGCCGCGCCCAGCGCGCCGACATCAACGGCCGGTGCATCGCGCTGCGGATGAAGCAGCAGGCCCTGACCGACCGGATCGCCTCGGAGCACCGCGTCGCCCCCGACGCGATCGCGAACGAACCCGAGCCGGAGTGGCCGCCCGAGGGCAAGCCCGACCCCGAAGCCCTGGACAACACCATCGCCGAGCTGCGCGCCCGGATCGAGGCCCTGGGCCCCGTGTTCGAGGGCGCCATCGAGGAGTACGAGCAGCTCCAGGAGCGCTTCGACTTCCTCAACCGGCAGCAGGACGACCTGGTCAAGGCCAAGCAGCAGCTGATGGACATGATCCGCAGGATCAACCAGACCACGATCGACATGTTTTCCAAAACGCCAATTTCCAGACGACGTTCAAACAGCTGTTCGGCGGCGGCTCCGCCAAGCTGATGCTGGCCGACGACGAGGACATCCTGGAAAGCGGCATTGAAATCATCGCCCGGCCGCCCGGTAAGCGCCTGCAGAGCGTTTCCCTGCTGTCGGGCGGCGAGCGCACCATGACGGCGGTGGCCCTGCTCTTCGCCATTTTCATGGTCAAGCCCAGCCCGTTCTGCCTGCTGGACGAGCTGGACGCCGCCCTGGACGAGCCCAACAACCGCCGGTTCATCAAGATGCTGGAAGGCTTCCTGGCACAGTCCCAGTTCCTCATCATCACCCACAACCAGCAGACCATCGCCGCTGCCGACGTCATCTACGGGGTCACGATGCCGGAAACCGGCGTCTCGCGCATCGTCTCCATGAAGTTCAACAAGAACGAGGCGCGCCCGGCGATGCGCGAGGGGGAATCGGAACCCGCGGCGGAGTCCCCGCCGCCGCCCGGCGACGGCCCCGGAGAAACGGAGCCCGGCGGACCGGACGTCGCGGCGGCCGCCGTGCCGGCCGTCGACGGGCCTGCGCCCGTCGAACCGGAACCGCCGGCCCCCGCCTGAGAGCCGGCCCCCCGGCGCAGGTCATTCCGTCCCCTCCGGGGCCCGGGGATAGGCGCCCAGGACGGTCATGAAGATGCAATGGCTCTCCAGGTCCCGCAGGGCCTTACCGACCTTGGGATCGCCGGCGTGGCCCTCGATATCCACGAAGAAGACATATTCCCAGGCCTTGACCCGGCTGGGGCGGGACTCGATCCGGGTCATGTTGATCCCGTGCTTCCGGAAGGATTCCAGGGCGCGGTGCAGCGATCCCGCCCGGTGCCTGACCGAGAACAGCAGGGAGGTTTTGTCGTCGCCGGTGGGCCTTCCGTAGGAACGGCCGATGACCAGGAAGCGGGTCGTGTTGCCGCTCAGGTCCTGGATGTCCGGGGCCAGGATCTCGAGGTGGTGCAGGTCGGCCGCCAGCCGGCTGGCGATCGCAGCCACGCCCTTTTCGCGGGCCGCGATCTCGGCCGCCCGGGCCGTGCTGGAGACCGGCGTCAGCTCCACCCCCGGCATTTCCGACCGCAGCCAGTTCCGGCACTGCCCGAACACCTCGGGCTTGCTGAGAATGCGGCGGAGGCGTCCCCGCGTTCCCCGGCGCGCCATGAGATTGTGGGCGATGGGCAGGTAGATTTCGGCGCAGATCTTCAGGGGGGTCCCCGTGAACTGGTCCAGGGCGTGGGTCACGGTCCCCTCGGTCGAATTCTCCACCGGGACCACCCCGTAATCGGCCTGGCCGGCCTGGACGGAGTCAAAAATGTCGCCCAAGGTCTCGCAGTCCACGTAATCCACGCTCGTGCCAAACCGCGCCCGCGCCGCCTGGTGGGTATAGGTGGCGGCCGGCCCCAGGAAGGCCACGCGCAACGGACGCTCGAGGGCCAGGGCTGAGGACATGATTTCGCGGTACACAGCGGTCAGAGCGGTCCGGCTGAGCGGGCCGCGGTTGACGCCGTGCACATGCGCCAGGACCTTCTTTTCACGCGCCGGGACGTAGACTTCATCGGCATGGGCGCGCTTCCACCGCCCGATGCGCTGCGCTGCCGTGGCGCGCCGGTTCAGCAACGCAACAATGCGCTCGTCCAGGCGGTCAATCGTTTTTCGCAGGGCTTTGAGCTGCATGGCCGCCTCCATCGTCCTCGTCTTCGTCTTCGTCTTCGTCGTCGTCGCCAGCCTCGTCGTCTTCCTCGTCTTCGTCCTCATCGGCCTCGTCAATATCCTCGTCTTCGTCCTCATCGGCCTCGTCGTCTTCGTCCTCGTCAGCGTTGTCGGGATCGTCCCCGGCGCCCGTCTCGCCGGGGGCGGCGTCCGGCGGCGGAGTTCCTTCCGCGTCCGCCGGCGGCCGGTTCGGCCGCGCCAGGTCCTGTTCCCGGCGGCAGAGCTGCTCGATCCCGGGCAGGTCCTTCAGATCCTTCAGGCCGAAGTGTTCGAGAAAGAGCGGGGTGGTGCCCAGCAGGAGGGGGCGGCCCGGGAGCGGGCTGCGGCCGACAATGCGGATCAGCTGCAGCTCCATCAGGTTCCGCACGATGGTGTCCACGGCCACCCCGCGTACGCTCTCGATTTCGGCGCGCGTGATCGGCTGCCGATAGGCGATGATGGCCAGGGTCTCCAACGTCGGTCGCGTCAGGCGGGCGGGCTTGCCGAGGGCCAGCAGCTGCCGCAACCACGGACCGCACTCCGCCGCGGTCTGGAAGCGGAAGCCGCCGGCCACCTCCGCCAGGCGCAGCCCGATCCGGAGCCCGCCCAGGTCCTCCTTGAGCCGGTCCAGGGCGGAAACAATATCGGCCTCGCGCACCTCGGCGAACGCCCGCCCGGCGTCGCCGCCGGTCTCGGCCACCTCCCGCAGGACGCGGCGCAGCTCGGCCACCGAGACCGGCTGGCGCGCGCCGAACAGCATGGCGCCCAGGACCGATTTCAACTCCACAGCCACATCGGCAGCAGTCATGCGTGTCTCCCGTTAAGGCACTCACCGCCGGCGGGAACGACGACGATCTCCCGGAACGGCCCGCTCTGGCGGGCGTCAATCTGCCGCAGGCGGATCAGCTCCAGCAGTGCCAGGAACGTGCAAATCACCTCGTGGCGCGAGGCCACCGACGCGAACAGCCTGGAAAACAGGATACGGCCCTCGCGGCGGATCGACTCCAGGATGGCCTCGATCTTGTCGGCCACGGTGCAGGCCGGGGCGAACAGCTCGCCAATCTCGTCGATCTTGACCCGCTTCATGGCGTCGTTGAAGGCGGCGATCAGGTCGAAGATATTCACGTCCTCGATGCCCAGGCCGGGATTCTTGTCCACCGCCGCCTCGGCGCCGCGGGCGAACATGTTGCCCTGCTGGAGTTCCCAGGCCTGGAGGGTGCCGGCGGCGTCCTTGAATTTCTTGTATTCGAGCAGTTGGCGCACCAGTTCCCAGCGCGGATCCTCCTCCTCGGGCTCAAGCTCCGGACGCTCCTCGACCGGCAGCAGCATCCGGCTCTTGATCATCATCAAGGTGGCGGCCATGACCAGGAAATCGCCGGCGATATTCAGGTCCAGCATCCGCATCAGGTCGAGGTATTCCAGATACTGGCGGGTGATGCGCTCGATGGGGATGTTGTAGATGTCGACCTCGTCCTTCTTGATGAGGTAGAGCAGCAGGTCCAGCGGCCCCTCGAAAACCTCCAAGCGGACCTTGTAATCGTCCTGGATCGGCAGAGCCATCAGTCCAGCCCCACGGCCCGGCGCGCGGCCTTCAAGGTCGGGACGATCGCGGCCCGCGCCCTGACCGCGCCCTCCCGCAGCACCCGCTCTACGCGTTCCGGCTCGCGTTCGAGCGCCTCCCGCCGGAGACGGAACGGCGCCAGGGCGGCCTGCATGCGTTCGAGCAGCGCCTGCTTGACCTCCCCGTAGCCCAGCCCGCCGGCGCGATAGCGGCCGGCCATCGCCTCAGCCTCCCCGGCCGATGCGAACAGGCGATACAGCGCGAACACGTTGCAGCGCTCGGGATCCTTCGCTTCCGCCACCGTCCGGCTGTCGGTCACGATCCGCATGACCGCCTTGCGCATTTCGGCCGGCGGCCCGAAGAGCTCAATGGTGTTGTTGTAGGACTTCGACATTTTCTGGCCGTCCACCCCGGGCACCACCGCTACGGCCCCCTGGATCACCGGCTCTGGGATCCGGAACACGTCCCCGAATTTCTGGTTGAACTTGACGGCGATGTCCCGGGTGACCTCGACGTGCTGCTTCTGGTCCTGGCCCACGGGCACGACGTCGGACTGCACGGCCAGGATGTCGGCCGCCATCAGGACCGGATAGGCGAACAGCCCGTGGCTGGCGGGGAGCCCCCGGGCCACCTTGTCCTTGTAGGAATGGCAACGCTCGAGCAGCCCCATGGGAGTCACCACCGACAGCAGCCAGGCCAGCTCCTGGACCTCGGGAACATCGCTCTGGCGGTAGAAAACGGTCCTGGCGGGGTCCAAGCCGCAGGCCAGGAAATCCAGGGCCACGTCGCGGATGGCCCGCCGCAGCAGCGCGGGATCGCCGACCGACGTCAGGGCATGGTAGTCGGCGATGAACAGGAACGCCTCGCCCCGTTCCTGGAGCTCCAGGGCCGGCTTCATCATGCCGAAATAGTTGCCCAGGTGCAAACGGCCCGAAGGCTGGATACCGGAAAGCACTCTCATGGTATTGCGGTCCTTTGGGCGGCGGCCCGCCCGGGAGTCCTGCCGCTGGCCGGACCGGAGCATAGCGGACCCCGCCCCCGAATCAAGGCTATCATTCCATGAACTTGCCGATCAGGCCGCCGGCCTTTTTCTTGATTTCGGTCACCGGCCCCTCTGCCCGGTCCGGCGCGGCGGGCGTGGGCGCCCGGCTCGCGGCGCTGTTGACCGTGACATTGCCGTCCGGGGAGCGGGTCAGGTCCACGTTGCGCGCGCCGCCGGCATGACTCTCCACCGACAGGCAGGTGCCGTAGGGCGAGAACACGGCGTGGGTATATCCCATCCCCGGGGTCTGGAACAAAACGTGGGCATTCCCGGACTCGTCCACCTGCAGGTCCGGCGGGCGCACGCGCACCACCCGGCCGAGGTTGAACAGACCGTAGATTTCCCCGGCGGACTCGTCCTCGATGCGCAGGTAAATATGCTCCTCGGTCGTGTCCTTCTGCAGGTATTCGAGGACGTAGGTGCGCAGGGCCTGCGCATCGCCGGGCACCCCCGTCTTGAGCCGGGCCAGCTCGCTGCCTTTGACCACCTCCAGGAACACGGGCGCCGAGACATAGGTCACCCCGCGCCATTCCACCTGGGCCTGGATCCGGTAACGGCCCAGGCGGTTCATGGCGTACAGCCGGGAGATGTTGAATTCCATCGAGCGCGTCGCCCCCGGCGCCACCGACCCGTCGGCCAGGATCGGCCCCGCGCGCGCCGGCTCGATCAGCCGGCCCTGCCCGAGCTCGACGCCGAAAGACAGCCGGGCCGAATCCGGGCCCGCGTCGAAGGACAGAGCGCGTCCGCTGTTGTTGCGCAAGGTGACCACCCCGTTCACCGGCTCAAACACCAGGGCGTTGAACGACGGCAGGCTCAGTTCCAGCGCCAGCTGGCCCGGCGCCAGGAGCGGCCAGGCGGCCAGCACAAGGACGGCCAGAGCCGGGCGTTTGCCCGCCGCCGGTCCGCCTGCCTGATGCCTCCGAGCCGCGATATGCACTTGACATCCTCCCTTTGGCCGACGAATCTACCAGCGATTGCTGTTCAACTCAACCTGGAATATGATTCGCCGCGCGTCATGGCCACCCAGGATTCCAGCCAATGGCTCAGGGAAGTGTTCGCCCATTCCCCGGACGGCCTGGTCATGCTGTCCCCCGACGGAACGATCCTGGAGGCCAATCCGGCCTTCACCCGCCTGCTGGGCCAGGACCCCGGCACACCGGTCCGCGGAAAAATCCTCCAGGACCTGATCGCCCCCGCCCAACGCGAGCAGTGGCGGCACGACCTCGGCAAACTGCTCGACGCCAGCTGGACCGCCGCGGAATGCGTCAGCCTCCAGGCCGGCGGCCGCCGGGTGCCGCTCGACGTCCGCCTCATCACGCGCCTCCGCCACGAAGGCCGGCCGACGGCGATCCTCCACCTGCGCGACGCCAGCGTGTTCTACACCGTGGAGCGGGCCCTAGCCGCCTCCGAGGATCAATGGGCGCAATCCTTCGACGCCATCGCCGACCTGATGTGCCTGCTCGACCGCGCCGGCCACATTCTGCGCGCCAACCGCGCCCTGGCCGGACGCCTGAAAACCGACTCCGGCGAGCTGGCGGGCCGGCATTACCGCGAGGTGTTCGGCGTCCTGCCCCCGGCTGCGGACGCCGGCGCCGGGGACCTCGTCGCCGCCGCCCCCTGCCGGATCGAAGAAACCGCCTTCCCCGGGATGGAAGGCTGGTTCAGCGTGTCGGTCTATCCCCTGAAAAACGGCGCCGGCGCCCTGACCGGCGCGGTCCTCATCGCCAAGGACATCACCGACGCCCGCGCCCTGCGGGACTCCCTGCGCCAGAACGAAACCCGCCTGCGCCAGGCTTCCAAGATGGAGGCCATCGGCCGGCTGGCCGGGGGCATTGCCCACGATTTCAATAACCTGCTGACCTCGATCCTCGGCTTCAGCTCGCTGATCCTGCGCGCGCTCAAGGAGAACGACCCGATCCGCCGAGATCTCCAGGAAGTCGTCCGCGCCGCCGAGCGCGCCACGAGCCTGACCCGCCAGCTGCTGTATTTCAGCCAGGAGCAGGCCCCGGACACCAAGGTCATCCAGCTCAACGCGGTGATCGAGAGCCTCGCGTCCTTTCTGCGCCGCACGCTTGGCGAGCGCGTCCGGCTCACCCTGCGGCTGCAACCGGATCTCTGGCTGATCCGGGCCGACATCTCCCGCCTGGAGCAGGTGCTGATCAACCTGGCGATCAACGCGCGCGACGCCATGTCCGGCCCGGGCGAGCTGACCCTCACCACCTCTAACGCGACCCTGGGCGCCGACGCCTGCCAGGGACACCCCGGCCTGTCCCCCGGCCCCTGCGTGGCGCTGGAAGTCCGCGACACGGGCCAGGGCATGCCGCCCGAGGTCCTGGACCACCTCTTCGAGCCGTTCTTCACCACCAAGGGGAAGGGCCGCGGCACCGGGCTGGGACTGACCACCGTCTACGGGATCGTCCACCAGTTCGGCGGGCACATCGTCTGCGACTCGGCCGTCAACCGGGGAACCACCTTCCGGATCTCCCTCCCGCGCTGCCTAGACCCCGGCGAGCCCGGCGCGCAGCCCGACGCCGGGAGCAGCCTGCCCGGCGGCCAGGAAACCGTGCTGGTCGTGGACGACGCCCCCAGCATCATCGGCACGGTCGCCCAGCTCCTGAAGGGCCTGGGATACCAGGTGCTGGCGGCCGCCACCAGCGCCCAGGCCCTCAAGCTCGGCGAGACCCATCCTGGCCGGATCGACCTGGCCCTGATTGACGTCGTCATGCCCGACCTGCAGGGGACCGACCTGGCGGCGCTCCTCGCCCGGCGGCGGCCGGGCCTGCGCCTCCTGTACATGTCCGGCTACACCCAGGAACCGGACGGCAACGGCCTCCGGGTGCCCCCGGGTCTTCATTACCTGAAAAAGCCGTTCAGCCTGCAGGTCCTGGCCCGGAGCGTGCGCCAGGCCCTCGACGCGGCGCCGGGCGCGGATCCCGGCCGCGACGAGCGGGCGCCAACCGGAGGGAAATGATGGCATGCGTTTCCAGTGCGGTTTCTGAAGCCTTGCGGGGAATGATTTTTTGATTGCCGGCCGGCGCGCCCGCGGGTATACAGGCGCCAGGGCGATAGGCAAGACCCCCTCCCCGAGGAGAACAAATATGGCGGGCCAACGAGCGCTTGACAGGTTCATGGCGAACACACCCCACGCGGGCATCACCTTCGACGACGTCTCGCTGCTGCCGCGTTTCGCCGACTTTCTGCCCAAGGACGCCGATATCGCCAGCCGCCTGACCGCCGGCATCGGCGTCAGCATCCCCTTCGTCAGCGCCGCGATGGACACGGTCACCGAGAGCCGCATGGCCATCGCCATGGCCATGCTCGGCGGCATGGGCATCATCCACAAGAACATGGACATCGCCCAGCAAAGCCGGGAGGTGGAAGCCGTCAAGAACCACCTCAACGGCCTGATCCGCAACCCGGTGACCTTCCGCGCCTCAGACACCCTGGGCGACGTGCTGGACGCCAAGGCCCGGCGGGGCTTGAACTTTTCGGGTTTCCCGATCCTGGACGCCGACGCCCGCCTGGCAGGCATTCTCACTGCGGCCGACATCAAGTTCGTCCGCGACCGCAAGGTGCGCGTGGCCGAGATCATGACCGCCCCCGCGATCACCGCCGGGCCGGCCACCAGTCTGCGGCAAGCCTACACCATCATGCGGCGCCACAAGATCGGCAAGCTGCCCCTGGTTGCCAAGGGCCGGCTGGTGGGGCTGTACAGCTTTTCCGACGTCAGCATGCTGATTGAGAACGCCAAGCCGCTGTTCAACCGCGATGCCCGCCACCGCCTGCGGGTGGGCGCGGCCGTGGGTCCTTCCGACCAGGACCGGGTGGCGGCCCTGGCCGCCCGGGACGTCGACGTGGTCGTCATCGACACCGCCCACGGCCACAGCCGCGGGGTCGTCGAGATGTGCCGCTGGGTCAAGCGGCGCTACCCGGCGATCCAGGTTGTGGCGGGCAACATCGCCACCGGCGAGGCCGCCCGGGCCTTGCGCCGGGCGGGGGCGGATGCCGTCAAGGTCGGCATCGGGCCGGGTTCGATCTGCACCACCCGGGTCGTCGCCGGGGTCGGCATCCCCCAGATCTCCGCCATTTACCAGTGCGCGCGGGCCCTGCGCCTGGAGATCCCGGTGATCGCCTCACTGAACGCGACCCACCACGGCTCCTGGGAGCGCTACGCCCGGCACCTGACCGAGGCCGGCGCGGACGCGCTGGAGCTGAACCTCTACACCATCGGCGCCGACCCG
>CAZVVD010000020.1:34504-37412 GCA_964630555.1 uncultured Verrucomicrobiota bacterium
CGACGGCGGCATCCGCTTTTCCGGGGACGTCCCCAAGGCCATCGCCGCCGGAGCCGACACCGTCATGATGGGATCCGCCCTGGCCGGCACCGAGCAGAGCCCCGGCGAAAAGATCATCCACCAGGGACGGCAATACGTGGTCTACCGGGGCATGGGCAGCCTGGCGGCGATGAAAGCCGCCCTGGGCAGCCGGGAGCGTTACGGCCAGGCCGACGCCCGCGAGGACGACCTGGTCCCCCAGGGAATCGAGGGGATCGTGCCATTCTCGGGCAGCCTGGAAAAGGTCATGACCCAGTTCTGCGGCGGCTTGAAGGCGGCCATGGGCTACTGTGGCTGCCGCACGATCCGCGACCTCCAGCGGCGTGGCGGCTTCGTGCGCGTCTCCGCCGCCGGGGTGCGCGAGGCCCATCCCCACGACGTCAAGATCATCAAGGAAGCCCCCAACTACAGCCTGCAGCTCATGCCGTGAAAACGGCGCGGACGCGCCGTTTTAGAACGCGCCGAAGAAAACGCTGGAGAAGGTGGTGATCGGCGAGGTTTCCCGGAGGTCGTCCACCGCCGCCCGCACTTCGACCAGGGTCTTGGTGGCCTGGTCGTAGAGATCGGCGTCGTTGACCAGCTTGCCCAGGGTGCCGTGCCCGGCGTTGATCTTCTCGGCGACCTCATTCAGGTTGGCCACGGCCCCCTCGAAGTTGTCCACCAGCCCGCGCTCCTCGATCGCGGCCCGGAGTTCGCCCACGATCCGGCGGGCGTCGACGTACAGCCCGTCGTCGTTGACCAGCTTGCCGATCGTCCCTTCCCCCCGGTTGATCTTGGCGGAGATCTCCCCCAGGTTGGCCGCCGCGGTCTCGATGTTTTTCAGCAGCTGCCGCTCGCGGATGGAGGTCTTGACGTCGGCGACGATGTCACGGGCGTCGTTGTAGAGCGTGTCGTCGTTGACCAGCTTGCCCAGGGTGCCCTGCCCCGAGTTGATCTTTTCGGTGATGGCCTTCAAATCCGCCACCACGGCCGAGGCGATCGCGATCAGGTCGTTGGGCTTGGCCCCGCGGACCACGGTCCCGGGCGGCAGCGCTTCCCCGGTTTGCCCCTGGTCGATCTGCAGGTAGCGCCCGCCCAGGACGGAGGTGGCGATGATCTCGATCCGGTAGTCGCTGCGCAACGCCAGCGGGCGCTCGAGCTCGGCCCGGATGTGCACCCCGTCGTCCCGCAGAAGCAGTTCCTTGACCTTGCCGACGGTCAGGCCCCGGATGACCACGTTGTCGCCGTCGCGCAAGCCCATGACGTCTTCGAACACCACCGTGAAGGGATAGGTGGTTTTGAAGAGGTTTTCGCGGCTGAGAATGATGGTGAAGAAACAGAGGCCGAGCAGGGCCGCGAACATAAAACCGCCCACCAACACCTCCAAGGTGAGCTCCCGGCTCTTACTCGTGCGTTTCATGGCCACCCCTTTCCCAGGCACCGCGCTGAGTGATATATTGCGCGTCCAGAAAACTTTTGACAATCTCGTTCTGCGACCGGATGAAATCGCGCGGGGTCGCCAGCTCGATGATGCGTCCGTCGGAGATCATGGCGATGCGGCTGCCGATGGAAAGCGCGCTGAACAGGTCGTGGGTGACCACCACGCTGGTGACCTTCAGCTCGCGGCGCATGCGGTCGATGAGCTGGTCGATCGAGCGGGAGGTCACCGGGTCGAGCCCCGAGGTCGGCTCGTCGTAAAGAATGATCGCCGGGTTCATGACGATCGCCCGGGCCAGGCCCACCCGCTTGCGCATGCCGCCGGACAGCTCCGAGGGCGCCGCGGCCAGGACGTCCTCCAGGCCGACCAGCCGGAGCTTCTCCCGCACCCGCGCCTCGATTTCCGGATCGGACATCGCCGTGCGTTCGCGCAGGGGCAAGGCCACGTTTTCGCCCACGCTCAGCCATTCCAGCAGGGCGGCGCCCTGGAAGAGCATCCCGAACTTTTCCCGCAGGCGCTCCAGCGCCGGGCCGGAGGCCTCGCTGATCGACTCGCCGCCGATGGCCACGTCGCCCTCGTCCGGGGTCAGCAGGCGGATGATGTGCTTGAGGGTCACACTCTTGCCGGCCCCCGAAAACCCGACGATGACAAAGGTCTCCCCGGTTTCGATCCGGAGGGTGATGTCGTCGAGCACCTTGTGCTCGCCGAAATACTTGGTGACATGTTCGAACCGGATCATTCGTAAAACAAGCGGGTGATGATGTAGCCGACCACGAGGATGGCAAGGAACGCGATGATCACGCTGCGGCGCGTCGCCCGCCCGACGCCCACCGCCCCCTCCGTGGTCACGAAGCCCTGGTGGCAGGCGATGATCGCGATCAGGACGCCGAAAATGAAGGCCTTGAAGATCCCGACATACAAATCCTTGTTTTTCGCGAACTGGATGGCGTTATCCCAGTAGGCCGCGGGCGCCACCCCGAGTTGGTTATACCCAACGATGCCCCCGCCGACCACTCCCAGCATGCTGGCGTAGAAGGTCAAGATCGGCGTCATGACCATCAGGGCCGCCAGGCGCGGCATCACCAGCATGCGCACCGGGCTGATGGACATCACCTCGAGCGCCGCGATCTCCTCGGAGACCACCATCGTGCCCAGCTCGGCGGCGATGGCGGACCCCACGCTGGCGGCCAGGATCAGGGCCGTCATGAACGGACCCATCTCGCGCAGGAGCGACACCATCACCAGCCCGCCGATGTTGACCTCCTGGCCATAGCGCCTCAGCTCCAGGCCGGTCTGCAAGGCCAGAATCATGCCCGTGAACATGGCCACCACCGAGATCACGCCCAGGCTCTTGATGCCGGTGACATAGAGCTGGTGGACCACCTCGGAGCGCGAACGACGCGACAGCACGAAGCGCAGGTCCAGGCACGCCGTCCCCAGCACCAGGAGCGC
>CAZVVD010000021.1:0-27274 GCA_964630555.1 uncultured Verrucomicrobiota bacterium
ACGCCCCCCGACTGGTACACCCCCGCCCCCCGGGACGCCGCCGCGCTGAGGTTGGTGACCTGGTTGCCCAGCACCTCGCAGCGGCTCAGGGTCAGATTGCAGTCGGCCGCGTAGATCCCCGCCCCGTGGGCGTTGGTGAGCACGCCGCCGCTGATGGTGACGTTGGCCACCGTGAGGGTGGAGACATAGCCGTAGACAATCCGGCTGTTGTCATTAGTCATCCGGGTCAGGATGCTGTTGGTGCCGGAGTAGTCGTTGGTCCCATTCCCGACGCACCCGCCGTAGACGGTCAACTCCGCGGCGTTGGAGATCACGACCTGGCCGGCGTTGGAATAGACGCCCCACTGGAGGTAGATCGCGTCCCCGGCGTTGGTGGCCAGGGTCGCCGCCGCCTGGACGTTGCCGAAGGCGTCGGCCCAGCTCGACCCGTTCGCCGCCCCCGCCCCTGTCGGCGTGACGTAGTAGAAAGCCGCCGGCCAGGCGCAGTCGACGCCCAGGCACCCGGCCGCCCACGCCAAGGCGAACAGGAGGACCGGATGGCGCCATCGCGTTCCCGTCAGGTAATTCATGCGCTAATAATACCAGCCGTCGCCCCGGGATTCAAACCTTTCCGCGCAGGCTGTTTGCGCGGGCGGTCACAGCGCGCGCCGCCAACCGGCGGCTCAATCCTTGGCCGCCGGGATCGGCTCCGCCAGGAACTGGGTGGGATAGTGCGGATCGTCCATCGGCGTCCGGCCGCCATAGCGCTGGAACAGGGTGACCATTTCGTAGCCCTCCTCCTGGAGCCGGCGGGACTTCGACTCGTGGTGCACGAGGGTGGCGAAGGGCGTGTAGATGATCTTGTAGCCGGCCTGGACCAACTTCAGGCACAGGTCCGAGTCCGAAAAGCCGATGGGAAAGTTCGCCTCGTCGAACCCCCCCACCCGCTCGAAGGCCGACTTGCGGATCAGCATGCAGGCCGCGGTGACCCCCGAGACCTCCCGCTGGACGCGGGTGTAGAACTCGTCGGGATCGGTCAGGTTCAGGGCGCAGAAGAGCACGCTGGGCTTGAACGCCATGCCGGCGTGCTGGATCGTGCGCCGGTCCTTGATCAGCCGGCAGCCGACGGCCGCCACCTTCTCCCGGTGGATATGCTCCAGCATCGCTTCCAGCCAGTCCGCCTGGATAATCTCCATGTCGTTGTTCAGGAACAGCAGCAGCTC
This sequence comes from uncultured Verrucomicrobiota bacterium, assembly GCA_964630555.1. GTDB lineage: Bacteria > Verrucomicrobiota > Kiritimatiellia > JAAZAB01 > JAAZAB01 > JAHIJO01. Next base: position 1,203 of record CAZVVD010000021.1, read on the forward strand.
GTTGGGCACGCGTTTGACGGTTTCGTTGTAAAGGCGCGAGTAGTTGAACGGCTCGTCGAAATCCGTGACGGTGACGCGGGGGTCCTTCCGCGCCCCGGCCAGGAAGGCCGCCGTCTCCGGGCGCTCCGAGCGGTTGTTGACCAAAACCAGGCGGTAGCGCGGGTAGCTGGTTTTCCGCATGCTTTCCAGGAGAACCTTGAGCCGGCTGGCCTGGTCCTTGAACGGGACGATGATGGCCACCTCCCCCGCGTCGGCAGGCAGGGCGTAGCGCACCCGGTACCAGGGGAACCCGTCGGCGGTCACCTCGGCGCGGAGGCCGTGCCGGTCCAGGTAGGCCTGGACCAGGGCCCGGCCGCTGCGCCAGGCGCGGGGATAGGTGGGGAATGATTGAGGGGGAATGGTTAATGGTTGAGGAGGGATGGTTGATGGTTGATGGTTGATGGAGGATGGGGGATGGGGGACGGGGGAGCCGGCCGGCGACTGGGGAACCTGGCGGGTGGCGTCGGACATGGAATGCTTGTGCATGCGCCAGGCGTAGGCCAGGTACGGCAGGTGCCGGAAGCTCATCCCCTGCTCCAGGGCCCGCAGGACCAGATCGTGGTCCTGGGCGCCGTCGTAGGCCGGGTTGAGCGGCCCCAGCCGGTCCAGGGCCGTCCGCCTGACGAGGCAGAGGTGCCCGACGGCATTGCAGGAGAGGAGCAGGTCGAGCGACACTTGGCACTTCCGCGTCGTGCCGATAATGTAGCCGGCCTCGTCAATCCGGTTTTCGTCAGTGTAGAAGACGTCGGCCTCGCCGCCGTTGTTGAGGGTGCGGACGAACAAAGCCAGGGCGTCGGGGTGCAGCAGGTCGTCGTGGTCCATGAAGGCCACGAACTCCCCGGCGGCCGCCGCGATCCCGGCGTTGGTGGCCCCGCTGATCCCCAGGTTGCGGCCGGTGCGGACAAGCTTCACGCGCGGGTCGGCCGCGGCGGCCGCGAGGGCTTTCAGCGTGCCGGGGTCGGTCGAGGCGTCGTCGGCCAGGACGAGTTCCAGCCGCCGGTAGCTCTGGCCCAGGACGCTGGCCGCGGCCTCCACCAGCCAGGACGAGTTGTGCACCGGCATGACCACGGAGACCAGCGGCTGGCGCTTCAGCAGCGGCAGGTAGGACGCCGCGTTCGAGGGCGGCACGTGGGGATACTTGACCTGCGCCCGGAAGGCCCGGTGGGTGATCTTGTCCCAGGCCATCTGGAAAGCCCGGTGGATGCCCTGGTCCCAACAGATCCGCACGAACAGCCACGGCAAGATGAGGACGTCTTTCATCTGATTTGCTAAACCGACATTAAGCTGGCGTGGTTCTGCCGCAGCCAGGCTTCGACACTGACCCGAAGCGTTTGGGCCAAAGCCTGCATTTCGCGCACCTCGGTTTCAGACACCAAACCGGCCCGCTCGTAATCGCCGAGGTTGCGCTTCTTGCGAAAAGCGTCGAGCTGGCGGACCAGTCTGTCGTCCGCTCCGATCGTATGGGCCAGGGTCCGAATGGTACGGTAATGATGGGCTTCCCTTGAAGCCCGGTATCCGGAAGCAGCCAGGGCTGCGGAGGCGCATTGCAGGGCCGCATTATAGGCAATGGCCAGCCGCCAATCCTCGCTCAATCCAGGGCTGACGCAATCGCGCAAATCCCGGTCGGCCACGCCCAGCAAATCCGCGATCTCCTGGCGGCTCGCCCGGTGTTGAACCAACCATCCGCTACGCGCCCAATCGTCCAAGCTCACCTTCGTTCCCAATCAGAAAGATTTTCATGCCGGTTATTGTCGAGCTCAGAAAATGATGCCCAGCGCATAGTTTTTTCCTGAATTCATCTTCCGGATAGACGGAGGCATTTATTTCGCGGCCGATACGCTCCTGGGCTTCTTGAAATGCCGCGGTAACATCACCGAACGCCACATCGCCCACGACCACCACGTCCACGTCGCTGTCGGCGTTTTCCGATCCGCGGGCCATCGATCCATGGATGAATGCGACCCTGATCCGATCAGCCATCGCCGCCAGCGCCTCCCGCAACACATCGGCCACTCCGGCGGTCTTCACCGCCAACCCCTTTAACTCGTCAAAGATCGGGGATGCCGTATTGGCTTGGTAATTGACCTGATTTCCGCGGCGTGTGCGCACAATCAATCCCGCCTCGACCCATCGCGCCAGCTCGCGTTGCGCCGCGCCTTGACCGATCCCGGCGGTGCGGACAATCTGTCGAAGATAGAAAGATTGCTCCGGCCGCACGAAAAACAAGGCCAGCAGCGCCCTTTGAGTCTTGCCGAACAGAGCCGTAGCTCCTGTATAAATTGAAGGGATTGTACTCATTCCGGGTGCGCTTGTACCCTATTTGGGTACAGAATGCAAGCCATAATATCAGATCGAGAAACTAACCTGGACCGCACGAGGGCTGCTCAGAACGCTGGACAGCATCGCCACGCCCTGCTCGGTAAAGACCATGGGGGAACGGCGCAACCCCATGCGGACGGAACTGGAGGTCACAAATTGTGACCTCCATTTCATAAACTCATCAGAGTTAAGCACGAACATGAAGTCACCAGGAAAACGGTCCGCATGGCGTTTGACCGCTTGTTTCAAAGCCTTGGTCGGAATGCCGTAGAGTTCCGCCAAGTCCCGGTCGAGCATCACTTTCTGCCCGCGGATCAGAACAATCGCCTTTTGAATTCGCTCTATCGGCACGATGGCGGCTGTCAGGTCGTTCTCCTGCGCACACAAATACGGGCCGCGAACGCATACACGCCGATCGCCTGCTTTTCGAAGCGCATGACCCATCGGAAAAGAACTCCACCGAACCGATGCCAGAGCCAGAGCCGGGCGCACATCCCCCACCCCGGCCCGCCGGCGCGCCCGGCGCGTCCGACGGGCACCAGCCCGTAGACCTGCGCCTGGCGCCAGGTGCGCCCGATGCCGCCACCCGCTATGTCAAACTGGTCGTTCGTGAGTTTCATCGTCAACACAAGGTGTTCAGGGTATAGGGTTCAGGGTTCAGGGAATGCTATTCTCCTCGCACGACAATTTCCCGTCCCATGGCCTTAGCCTGGTTCTGAGGATTATAATATTCATAAACCCGGGAGGCCGGGCTTTGCGCTTTAATCGGATACATGGCCTTCAGATCGAAAGTGAATCGGATGGGCTTCTCCGCCGGGATGCCGCGGACATAGAGAATGCACTGATTGCCGGTCACCTCGTATTTGGCCAGCACGCCGGATTGCACCAGCTTCTCGAAGGCCGCCGTGTCAACCCGGAACCCGGGCGGAATGCCCAGATCAATAATCGCCATCTGGATGGCCGCCGGCTGATTATTCTGCACGGTCACCGTGGACTTTAGCACATCATTGACTGCCAGGCTGGTCCGGTCATAGTCCACCTTGATGCTCAATTCCTTCGGCGACTCCGCCGCCGGCGCCGCCCACGGCACCCACCAGGTCGCCGCCAACTGGTATGGAATCTCGACGGCCTTGTCCTTCGTCGAAAGGGTCACCGTGTTCGTGCCGGGCCGCAAATGTTTCGTCAGATTGCACACCTGCAACAGATCGCTGGTTTCCGGCTTGATCTGGATATTGTAAGCCAGTTGTTCATTGATCGCGATGGCGAGGTCGGCCTGGGCATCGCCGCCCAACGCTTTGCCGGTGCCGGCCAGGAGGGCCTTCATGGCCAGGATGGTGGCCTGGGTCGAATGCCATGTGCCCCGCGGGTCTTTTTGCCGCAGGATCCAGGTCAATGCTTTTTTAATTATCTCGGGGTATTGTCCGCTTTTCATCAGGGCAAGGGTCGCCAGGGCCGTCGTCTCAATATCCAGGCAGGGTCCGTACGAGTACATGGCTCCCCTGCCCTTCGATGCCAGGTGCGCCGTTTCCGTGTCGCTGACAAATTGGGCCTGCAACGCCTCGGCAAGCCGGAGGCCAACGCTGTCCTTCGGATTATCGGCCAATAAGGCGTTGGCCGCCAAAGCCAACGTGTAGGCCTGGTTGGTCGGAGTAATATTCGTCCGGAGATAATTCAAAGCGGCATCGAGCTGGGGGCTTGGACGCCGCGCCTCGGCCAGCGCCCAGGCGATATACGCCGTGGTTTGCTGTTCGCCGGATACGTCCTGCCAGGAATGAGCAAGCTTATCCGATCCCCAGGCCCCATTGGATTTCTGTTTTGACAGGAGCCACTTGGCGGACCGGTCCAGGACCGCCGGGTCAATCGCGTGGACCGTCGCCATGTCGGTGAATTCCAGTAGGCCGTAGGCCGTCAGCATTTCATTGGCCGGCGGGTGGCCGAACAACTCAAATCCGCCGCCGGCAATTTCAAAGGTCAACAGCCGCTGGTAGCCGGCCGTGATGTATTTCCGGGCCTTGATCTCGATTTCCGGGGTGATCTGATTCATCTCCTTCATGTAGCGAAGCGCCAGCACGTTCGGGTACGTGCTGGACGAGGTCTGCTCGAAACAGCCGTGGGGCATTTCGAAGATCGCGTCCAAGCCCTCCACCACTTCGCTGAAGGACGAGGGGTACACTTTGAGTAAAAGCCGGACTGAATTCGGAATCGCATCGAGTGGGATGACGACCGTGTGGGCGGCCGATTGACGCAAGGTGGCGTTCTGCAACTGTTCCTGCTGGGTCCCATCGGGCCGCACTTCGACCTGGCGCCGGACCGCGTCGCTCATGGCGCCGCCGCGGGCCGTGACCGTGAGCGGATGCAGGCCCACCTCCCGGGCCTTGATCCGGAATGAGGCGGATTTCACCTCGTTCGGCGCCAAGTTCAGGATCTGCTCGGAGGCGCCCTGGACCCCGCATCCGTCGCCGGCCTCCAGCGTCAAGCGCAGGGTTTGGGCCTGCTTGAGATAGTTATAGCAGGCCACGGGAATGGAGACCTCGTCGTTGCGGGTCAGCGCCACGGGCAGATCGAGATCCACGAAGAAATCCTGGAATACGGGGATATCCAACTGGCGGCTCCCCAGCAGCCCGCCGCCGGAGACAGCGTCCGCATTCATGCGCCAGGTGGTGATCGAATCCGCCAGCGGCAGCGCCAGATCGGCCCGGCCGTTGTCATCGGTGATCAATTCCGGCTGCCAGAACAGGGTTTCCGGGAAATACTCGCGGATCCGCGGGGAGGATAAACTTTCCTCCTCGCCGGCGCCTTCCGCCATGAGAGCTGTGTCTAACGCATTGAGATCATTCATAGCCATGACTTTGCGTGCACTGCTATGAACACTGGCAAGATTGGGCAATAAAAGACCGGCTAGTAATGCTATGACAAAAATAACGACAATTATTTCGATCCCTCGGCCTTTTCGCTCAATAGTCACACCATACTGCGCAGCCAGTAAACTGGTTAGCGAGCCTATAAATATCGGAGCAACAAGGGAATATATGATTATTGCTGGCACATAAAACGCGAAGAGAATGCCGCAACCTCGAATCTGATAAATAAATCCGACAAACAGCAAGGCCCCGACGACTAAAATACATGCGTAGAGAATGGGATCGATGATCATTCGATTCCCGACACGAGCGGCTTCGCTTGAATGTCTTAACTCGGCGCACCATTTAAACTGGAGTATGACCATGGTGACATAAATAAATATACTGAGCCCCACCCAAGCGCTGAACAGCCACCCCGGTTCCGGCTCTATATTCACGGACCAGATGCTTACGATAGCCCAGATACCACAACTGATGAGCAAACCTGTGAACAATAAAACAAATGGAAGTATTATGATCAGGTCACTCGCGTTGGCAATTCCGGTAAGAGCGCGTCGCACCAGTGCTTGAAGAGGCGTCAGGCCTATCGCGTCATCATAACCACAAACAAGGCGATAGACCTTGTTGAAACTAACCCTGATGATAAAGAGGTTTATAATACAGACAATCACGATAATTATTATATGAAGCAGTATGCTGAAATAGTATTCGCGGGATTTGTCCATCGCGGCTTTTTTATCCGGAAATGTCTTTGTGCGAAAAGAATAATCTCCTTTTGATTCGAACAATCCGGCCAGGTGACTATAGCGCGGCTCTATAAGGAGCTGGCGATAATAGACTTGCATGTCATTATTTTTCAGCTCGTCTATCATGGCAGGAGACAATTTGTCTTTTAAATCTTCCAGTGATTTCGCGGTATCGTCAGGGATCACTGCCGCTGTAAACAAAGCCTCGGCCAGGGGCTGGTCTTCCTCCAGCCCGCCCCAGAGTTTGCCGGGCGAGACCGAGAACTTGATCTGGTACATAGGCTGGAGCAATTGTTCGTCCGCCAGGAAAAACTGCTCCAGCAGGCCGGGCCGGTTCTCGCTCAGGTGGAACACGGCTTCGTCCACGACGCTCAGGCCCAGGGCCGCCGGCGCCGGCCTGTTTTGACGATCCTTGACCTCGAAATTGACGCGCGCGGTTTCGCCGGGGCGGTGGACGGGCTTATCCAGAACCGCCTGGATCTGCAGTTGGTCGGGCTGGTTGACGCGGATCAGCCGCGACTGCGCGACGCTTTCGCCGTCCGGCGAGATGGTATAGGCATTCAGCTTCAAGGTGCCGAAGAGTCCGGCCGGCAAGTCAAGATTCAGCGTTCCTTCCCCCTTGCGGACGTCCAGGGTTTTGGTCAATACCGTCTGGCCCTCCTTGATGACATCCAGGAAGAACGTGGCCTCGGGGATCCCCGACAGGATGGTGGCCGCAACGCTCTGGCCGCCGGCGTAGACGGCGCGATCGGTCCGAAACACAAATGACGCCGCGCCGGTGCCGACAGCCGGCGCTATCGTTTCGCGCCCGACCCGACCTTGTCCATCCGTGGCTTCAACCTGCAAGGACACGTTGGTGGACGGGACCAGCTTGTAGAGCGCGACGCCCGACTGATCCGAATGCAATTCGGCATTGTTGACCTTGATGCGGCAAGCAGCGGGTTGGCCGTCCGGGTAGGCCGTGAGGATGAAAATACGGTTCGCCACGCCCGGGACCAGCTTGCCGTTTTCCGGCAGGGCGAGAATCCGGATCGGCTGGCGCGCCACAATCAACCGCAGGGAGGATGTCTCCTCATGGCCGGCCGCGTCCGTGACGGTCGCAGCCAGCTCCAGGAAAGCGTCGCCCCCGGCCAGCGGCATGCCGGTAAAATAGTCCGGCAATTTAAGGGTGAAGGCAAAGTTCCCGGCGCCATCGGTTGGGCCGGTGAGGGTCGTCAGGTCCGCCGTTTTCTCAACATGCGTCCTCGCCGTGAGCTTGACCTGCGCCCGGTCCAGCGGCTTGCCGAAAAAATAAGCGGCCGCCACCTGGCCGGACACGGTCTCCGACGGCAGATAATAGGATTGGCCGGCCGTGACCGTCGTTTTGAACTTCGGTAACACGTAGCGCTTAACCGTGACGGTTTTTTCCGCCGTGTTGCCGCCGGCCTGAAGGCTGATCTTGTAACGACCCATGTTGACTTCGTCGGCGATCGGGAAGTCCACCGCGGCGATGCCGTATTTCGACGCAAGGCGCGTTTCGCGGAACACCTTGTTCCCCTTGGGGTCTTCCAACTCGAAGGTGATGGGTTGGACAGCCAACGGCAACAGGCTGATCCGATGGAGGGCCATGGCGCGCATATGCAGCGTCTGGCCCGGCTGGTAGATGGGCTTATCGGTCGTCAGGTAAAGCCTGGCCGGCGCCTTGATTTCAATCTCGCGCTTGATCTCGTCCCGGCCTAGCGCGGAAGTCACGAGCAAGGCCAGCTCATACTTGCCGGCCGTCAAGGATGGGATGCGGAAGGCCGGCGACACGGATCCGTCCTGGTCGGTGGTAGAGGCTCCCAGATCGAAAGACCGGTCCGCGGCATGGAGACGAATCTGAACCTGGGCATGGCTGACGGGCCGCTTGGATACGCCATGTTGCACCACAATCCGAAGAGAGGCGGGACTGTCGGCATAAAAAGCGTTCTGGCCCAGGACAATGGTATTCTGGGCATCCGGCTCGTGATACGCCACCCGGAGCGAATACCCGGCCACCCCGACAATAAGTATGGCCAGGGCGATCAGCGCAGTACGCCAGGAAAACAAGCCGCGGCGCGGCCGTTCAGGAGATGCGGGCTGCTGATTCATAACTCCTCCTCTGGCTCTTGCCCAAAATCATTTCAATGCTTCAGCACCATGCCGAGGCGATGCTTCACGCCGTGCCACAGGTTGAGGGCGCGGCGGAGCGCGGGCAGGCCCGCCGCGGTCCAGGCGTAAAACCCGAGGCGCAGGCCGGGAAGGTCCACCATCCAGGGCGGCAGGTCCCACAGGCGCAGGAGGAACAGCTTGATCCGCAGCGGCGGTTTGTGCGCGCCGCTGTACTGGTCCACGTGATGCTTCCACTGCAGGAGGCGCACCTCGTCGGCCCGCGGAAACGCAAGCCGCAGGGTCAGCAGGTGGCCGAGCCAGGGCTTGACGTCGTCCGCCGAAAACCCCAGGAGCGCCGCGGCCGCCGCGTAGCGTTCCGCGGCCTCAGGGATCGCCTCCTGCAGGGGGGCGTACTGGGCATCCTGCTCCCGCTCCCGCACCCGTTCCGGATCGCTTTCCGGCGGAAACACGGGCTCGATCCTTCCCTGGCGCTCGGCGTAGCCGGTGACCCCGGCATGCGGCGCGCGGAAGGCTTCCTCGAAGATGTTGAGGGCGTAGGTGACGGCATTGCCGGACACCGCCGACCGGTCGCGGTCGTAAATGAAGCCCTCGATGGAATTCCCCTCGCCGGCGGGATACGGGATGCCGCGGGTGGCGCCGAAGAGCAGGCCGTGGACCTTCGGCTTGTCCGGGCGGTGCTCGATCGCTTCGTAAAGGAACCGCTGGATCGTGCCCAGCCAGCCGACGTCCACCGCGCCCACCGCCGGCAGTTCGAAAAAGCCTTCCTGCTCCAGGTAGCGCTCCACGAGCCGGCCCGCTTCGCGGGCCTGGCGTCGGACGGCCTCCTGGAAAGCCTCGTCCTTCAGGAGCAGGTCAAACCGGTGCCAGTTTTCGTGCGTCCAGCCGCGGTAGATCGGGTTGAGCGGGGCGTCTTCCGCCAGTTCCTGCCGTTCCAGGAAGGGCCGCAGGCCCTCCAGGCGCAAACCGAACACGCGGAACACGTCCCGGATATCCCGGTTGGTCGCCGGGAGCAGGGCCAGGGGGGCGTCGGCGTGGGTCAGGCCGCGCCGGGCGCAGGTGGCGGAGGCCAGGGCCACCCGGCTGACGTGCAGGTAGCGGGCCTCCGGCGCGCCGCCGTCCGGGTACAGCCACGGCACGGACCGCTCCCACGCCTTGAGAAAGGTGGCGCCTTCGCGGGAAAAGAAATACAGGCGCCGGAGGCCTAGGGCGCGCGACCGCTCCGCCAGGTGCTGGACAAAGCCCCCGACCAGCGGCCCGAAAAAATTGTACCCGTGAACATACAGGGGGAGGCGCTCGGTGTTTTCGCCTTCCAGGGGGAGCATGAGCTGCTGGACCAGCCGCCCCTTCCAGAACGGGCGGGCCGCGGCCGCGCGCTCGTAGCGGCGGTAGAGCGCCTTGCGGTGCGCCTCGGCGGCATCCCGGAGCACAAACGCCCGGATGCCGAGCTCCGCCGGGCGCGCGCCATCGGACCAGGGGTTGTCGCCGACGTGGATCCAGCGGGCCGGATCGAGTCCCTCCCGCTCCCGCAGCCGCCGGAAACCGGCGCCGGACGCCTTGGCTTCGCAGGCATCGGCGGAGGAGGCGACGCCGGAGAGGAATGGCATTAGCCCGGCCCGCTCCAGGAGCGGCCGGATATGGGTCGAAGGCAAATAAATGTCGGTCATGGCCCAGGTGCGCTTGCCGGCGGCGTGCCAGCGGCGGACCAGGTCCGCCAGTTCCGCCCTCGGCACGATCAGGGCCTGTTCCAACTTCAATTCCCAGTCGGTGACGTCCCGCAGCAGGTCCGGCCCGGCCCGTTCCCCGAAAATGCGGTCCAAGAGTTCGCCCATGAATTCGGGATAACAGGCCTCGTGGTCGGGATGGGCGGCCCCGTTCCTGTCCCGGTGGGCCTGTTCGATCTCGGCGCGCCATTGAAGGCAGGTCTGCCAGGACAGCGCGATCCCCGCCTGGGCGGCGCGCGCGGCGATATAGCGGGCCACGGGAAGCTTGACCTGGTCGGGGTCGGCAATCCGCCGGATAACGAGGGTGTCGAAGATATCAAGCGTGAGAGTGTCCGACGCCGCCGCGGCGGCGTCGGCGGCGCGGACCAGGTCGCTGGCAGCATGGAAGGTGCGGACAGTCATGGAGATGGTCAGAACTTTAAACCGAAAAGATCACACAAAAGGAATGATCTTGATTTCTGAGCCCATGCCCTTTTTCTATGCGACCTTTGCGTTCTATGCGGTTAAATATTATGTATGACTGCTCCCGCCGGTTAAGGCGAGGCCTTGGGGCGAAGGGCACACAGGGCAGCCAGCAGCCGGGTTTTCAGGCGATGCAGCCGGGAGGCCGCGGCCGGGCGGTTGCGTTCCACGGCCAGCTCCTGCTCCAGCTCGGCCAGTCGCTCCAAGCCCGCCTGCGCGAGGGCTTGGGATTCCGCCGGCAGGGCCGCCAGCAGGTATTTCCGGATCACCTGCTGGTCCTGTTCCCGGGCCAGAATCGCGCCCTGCCCCAGGGTGTTGGCGCCGTGCAGGCGGTAGCGCAGGAGCTTTTCCCCGTCGAGGTAGCGCACGTTCCCGGGCCAGGCCAGCAGCACCCGGAAAATGTAATCGTAGTCGTGCAGGAACCGCAAGGCGGCAAACTCGCCCACCCGCCGAACCGCCTCCGCCGTGAGAAACAGGTTGGAGGTGGTCACCATGAAATTGCCCTTGAGAAAGGCCTGGTACAGGCTGCCGCACTGGAAGTAATACGTTCGGTTCCTGGCATGCCAGCGATGCCAGGGATGGTTCGGATCCGTCAGCGGCTGTCCGCCGGCATCGATCGGCTGGACGTCGCTGAAGAGGCAGGCGGCGCCGGAGGCCCGCTGCTCGGCCAGCAGCCGCTCCAGGCGGTTGGGCTCGAACAGGTCGTCCGAGTTCAGGATGGCCACGAACCGTCCCCGGGCGAGGGCCAGGCCGCGGTTGAGGGTGTTGAACGCGTCCTGGTTCTCCTGCCGGCGCCGGACCAGGCGGGGATCCTGATAGCCTTGGATCACCTCCCAGGTCCGGTCGCGGGACCCGTCGTCAATGGCGATCAGCTCCAGGTCGCCGGCGGTCTGGACCAGGACGCTCTCAATGGCGGGGCCCACGAAGCGCTCGTGGTTGTAGGCCGGCATGACCACGCTGACGGTGGGGCTTCGGTTGTCCATGCGGTTCCATCCTCGCCCGGGCGCCGCGCCCCATGCCGCGGGTCGCCGAAGCGACCGGCCTTTCCATTTCGATGACGCCGGCGACTGTAGCAGTCTCCGGGGGAGCCGACAAGCCGGCAATCGCGCCGACGCCGGCGGAGAGCACGGCGGCCGGCGGGCCGACCGCCGCTCAGGACGCCGCCGGCCGCGCGGCGGCGGACGGAGCGCACTTACCGTTGCGGCCGGACGCGAAGCGGATGGTAAAGGTCGTGCCGCCGCGGGTATCCAGCTCGATGCTCCCGCCCAGCTGCTCCACGAAGGTCATCACCAGCTGCATGCCCATCGAGGAGGCGGCCCGGAAATCCACGCCGGGCGGGAATCCCACGCCGTTGTCGCTGACCGCCAGGGCGTATTGGCTCCCGTTGGCCGCGTCCCCGGACGGCGGCTCGGCCTGGAGGCTGATGCCGATGACGCCGGCCGGCTTGTCCGGAAAGGCGTATTTCAGGGAATTGGTCACCAGCTCGTTGATGATCAGGCAGCAGGGAATGGCCTGGTCGACGTCCAGCGAGACCTGCTCCGCGGCCAGCTCCATGCGGATGGAGGCGGGATCCACCAGGAAGGTGCGGAAAAGGTGGCTGACCAGGCTGCGGATGTATTCGCCCAACTCGATCTGGGCCAGATTGCGGGACTGGTAGAGCTTCTCGTGCACGATGGCGATCGACTTGATCCGGCTTTGGCACTCCCGGATCACGGCGCAGGCCGAGGTGTCGCGCACGTGGCCGAGTTGGAGGTTGAGCAGGCTGGAGACGATCTGGAGGTTGTTCTTGACCCGGTGGTGGATCTCCTTCAGCAACACCTCCTTTTCCCGGTTGGCCTCCGAGAGCTCCAGGTTGGCGGCCACCAGGCGCTCCTCGCCCGCCTTGAGCCGCCGGTTGGCCTCGGCCAGGGCCTGCTCGGCCAGCTTGCGGTCGGTGATATCCACCAGCACCCCGACAATGGCCAGGCCGTCGGCGAACATCACGGGCTGGCTGTGCATCAGCACCCACTTCGTGGCGCCGTCCCGCGCGATGAGGCGGCAATCGTAGACCGGCACCACCCCCTCGGAGATCCCAGCCTGCTTGCGGCGGACCTGCTCGACAAAAAAGGCGCGGTCGTCCGGGTGGATCAGCCGGTCGAACCCGTCGCGCGGCCAGGCCAGGGCCTCCTCGCGGCTGTAGCCGACGATCTTGGACCAGCCGGCGTTGACGAACGTCAGGCGCCCGGCGCGGATGATCTGGATGCCGGCCAGGGACTGCTCCGACAGAATCCGGTATTTTTCCTCGCTTTCCCTGAGAGCGGCCTCGGAGCGCAGCTTGGCGACCGCCGCCCCGAGCTGCCGGCCGATGGACTGCAGCACGCTCTTCTCCTCGCCTGAAAAATCGTGCGGCGCCGGGTCCGCCATCACCAGGCTGCCGATGATCCGCTCCTGGGAGATCAGGGGCAGGCGGGCCGCGGCCTGCGCCGTCCAAGCCGTCCGGACCTCCGGGATCCCCCCGGGGGGCGGGCAGCCGAAAAACGCCTTGCCCTCGATGAAGGTGGCCCGCTGCGGCGGCGCGTCGGCCGGGAGCTCCTCCAGGCACGCGTCGCCGTCGGCGGCGGCGCTCTTCCAGCACACCCGCGTCGCGGCCGACGCCTCCACCCCCAGGAGATAGATGCCCCCGCAGCGGAAGCGCATCAGTTCGAGCGAGGCCTCGAGCGCCGGCCCGAGCAGGGACGCCAGGGTTTCCGCCCGGTTAACCGCCCCGATGACAAGGTTGATGATCGCCAGCTTGCGGGCATGCTCCTTGAGCTGCTCCTCCGCGCGCTTGCGCTCGGTGATGTTGGTCACCAGGCCGTCGTAGGACACCAGCCGCCCGGCATCGTCGAAATGCGGCACCGCCGTGTTGCGCACCCAGATCAGGGTGCCGTTCTTCTGGACCAGGCGGTGCTCCAGGGGCTGCACCACCTGGCCGGCCAGCAGGCGGCGGGCCTGCTCGAGCACCCGCCCCTGGTCCACCTCCGGCACCATCTTGAACCACAGGTCCGGGTCCGCCTGGTATTCCTCGAGCGAATATCCCGTGACCGCCACGCAGGCGGGGGTGTGGGTGGTCGAGACCGCCCGGCCATGTTCCACCCGGACGGTGAAAATGTAATCCGTGACCGACTCCACCAGGCGCCGGTAGCGCAGCTCGCTGTCCCGCAACTTGCGGTCCAGGCGGCTCTTGTAGACCGCGATCTCGATCGCCGAATGCAGCTCCATCGGGTCCAGCGGCTTGTGGATGAAGCCGAAGGGCTCGGTGCGCATGGCGCGGTCGAGGGTCTCGGCATCCGAACTGGCGGTGACGTAGATGACCGGGATCTGCAACTGCTGGCGGATAAGCATGGCGGTCTGGATGCCGTCCATGTCCCCTTCGATCATGATGTCCATCAGGATGAGGTCCGGCCGGCTGTCGCGCGCCAGGTCGAACGCGGCGCGGCCGCTGGCAGCCACGCCCGCCACCCGGTAGCCCATGGATTCCAGGCGCAGCCGGAGATCCATGGCCACCAGGGTCTCGTCCTCGACGATCAGGATGGTTTCTTGTGCCATTGCGGCCTCGCCCAGAAAATGTCATCTCACGGAGTGGCGCGGGGGAAAACAATGCGGACCGCGGTCCCGCCGCCGCGGTCGATCGCCAGCCGGCCGTGAAGCTGCTCCGTCAGCGCCCTGACCAGCGACCAGCCCAGGGTCTCTTTCTGGCCGGAAGCCGCGATCTCGGGCAAGCCCCCGCCGTTGTCGCTGACCTCCAAACGGTATTCGCCGCCGGGGCTTTCCTCGAAGGCGATCCGGATCTGGGGGGGCTTCCCCCCGACCGCGCCGGAAACAAACGCGTACTTCAAGGCGTTGGTCACCAGCTCGTGGATGATCAGGGCGCAGGGGATCGCCAGGTCGATGCCCAGGCGGATCTGGGAGGCGACCTCCAGCCGCAGGTCTACCGCGCAGGTCCGGTAGGCATGGAGCAGATCGTCGGCCAGGAGACGGAGGTACTCGGCGAAACGGGTCTGGGCCAGGTCGCCGGACTGGTAGAGGCTCTCGTGGATCATGCCCATGGCGCGCACCCGGCTCTGGCTTTCCTCGAACACCCGCAGGTCGCGGGGATCGAGAATCTGGCCGGCCTGGAGCCTGAGCAGGCTGGAGACGACCTGGAGGTTGTTCTTGACCCGGTGGTGGATTTCCTTCAGCAACACCTCTTTTTCGCGCAGGGACGCGTGCAGCCGGTCCTCCGCCGCCTTGCGCTCGGTGACGTCCTCATAGGTCCCCAGCACGCCGATCACCTGGCCCTCGCCGTCCCGCATGGGCACCTTGCTGGTCCGCAGCCAGTGCCGGGAACGATCCGCCTTGACCAGGGGTTCGTCGTAACTGAACTTGGGCGTGTTGCTGTCCATCACCTGCCGGTCGTCGGCGTGGAACGCCGAGGCCTGTTCCCGCCAGACCAGGTCCAGGTCGGTTTTGCGCACGATCGCGGCCGTGTCCGCCAGCCCGGCGTCCTGGGCGAAGACCCGGTTGCATCCCAGGTAGACTGAGTCGCGGTCCTTCCAGAACACGGCGGAGGGAATGGTGTCCAGCACGAGCTGGAGCATCTGGTTGGAGCGGGCCAGGGCCTGCTCGGCCTGCTTGAGCTCGGTGATATCGATGATCAAGCCATCGAACAGGACACTGCCGTCCGGCCGCCGTTCCGGCCGGGCGGCGCCCCGCAGCCACTTGCACGTGCCGCAGACCAGGAAGCGCCCGTGCCACTGCCAGGGCTGCATCCGCCGCGCGGCCTCCTCGATGGCGGCGATCATCGACACCAGGTCGTCGGGATGGACAAACCCGAACACCAGGCTCGAATCGCGCTGGATGGCCTCGGCCTCCACCCCGAACAGGTCCCGGCACTTGTCGCTGACAAAGGTGAAGACCCAGGACTCGTCCGGCCGGATCGCAAACTGGAACACCACTCCGGGCACGTTGGCCGTCATCTTCTGGAAGCGGGCCTGGCTGTCCTGGAGGGCGGCATGGGTCGCGCCGAGCCGCTCCAGGGTGTCCTGCTGGCTGCTGACCAGGCGGTAGAAAACCAGGACGGCGATGGCGATGACCAGGGTGGCCTCGCCCAGGATGAACAGCCCGGCATAATCGCGCTTCAACTCCAGCCAGCCCTGCCCCCCCGTCCCCCAGGATAAGAAGAAACGATCCAGGCCGACGTCCAGGATCCAGACGCCGGCCAACAGCGTGAACATCAGCATCAACAGGCGAGTCTTCATGGATCACAGCGCCCGGCAACCACGCCCTTATCTGGGTTGAAAGCTTAGCCGGTTGCGGCCCGATTGTAAAACGTTTTTTCTGTCCTAACGCGGCGCCTTGGCCGCAACCAAATTTTCCACCCTTGCCGGCGGACGCCCGCGAACGACGGGGGCACCCGCCGCGTTAGCTTGAAAGACATCTTGTTATTTATAGCGGTTTCCGGAGGATAAGGCACTATTCCTTTGGCGCGCGTTTTCGGTTTGACAGACCGGCGCCTTTGCCCGACAGTGTTTACCCGAGGGCGCGGGCTCGCCACCGGTTCCGAAGGTCATTCCGGCCCTGCCGGCCGACCGGTCCTGTCGAGCGCCGCGGCGCGACGCAGCCGCTCTCCGGCGTGAACAGCTACCGCAATATCCTGGCCCATTCGCTGGTGAACCTCGGCGACGTTGTCCTCGTCACCGGGGCGCTGGCCATGGTGCGGCGGGCCTGCCCCGATGCCCGGATCACTTTCCTGGTGCGCCCGGACGCGGCCGAGCTGCTGACCGATCACCCGGTCATCGACGAGATCCTGGTCTGGGATTACAAGGGGCGCGACCGGGCGCCGGCCCGGCAGCTGGCGTTTCTGCGGGACCTCCGCCGGCGCCGCTTCGACCTGGCCCTTTCATTCGACACCAAGTTGCGTCCGGCGCTGCTGACCCGCCTGGCGGGCATCCCGGAGCGGGTGCTCCCCGAGCGGGTGTTCGACAACGAGCCGACCCGCCTGGGCAGCCTCTACACCCGGGTCGTCAGGATGCCTTTCGACATCACCGGCCACCTGCAAGCCGACACTTACCAGGAACTCGTCCGCCAGTTTTTCGGGATCGGCGGCACGGCCGCGCCGGCCGTCGGACGCCTGACCCCGGCCCATCGCGCCACGGCGGCGGCCCTGCTGGCGGAACTGCCGGCCGGCCGCCCGCGGGTGGCGCTGTGCCTGAAAACCACCCACGCTCTCAAGGACTGGCCGCTCGCGCGGTTCGCCCGCCTGGCCGACCTGCTCCACGCCGAAACCGGGGCCGGCTTTCTGCTGGTCGGCGCGCCGGGACAGAAAGCCTACGCCGACCGGCTGCCGGCCCTGACCCGGGCCCCGGCGGTCAACCTGTGCGGGCGGACCACCCTCAAGGAACTGGCGGCCCTGATGGAGATCTGCGACCTGCTGGTGAGCGGGTGCACCGGGACTGTGCACATCGCCGCCACGGCGGCGGCGCCGACGGTGGTGCTCTACGGCTGCAGCTCCCCCAGGCGCTGGGCCCCGCTCAACCCCAACGCCTCGACGATCAGCCGGGAGCCCCCCTGCTGCCCCTGTTCCAAGCTGGAAACCGAATGCGACCTGCGGCTCTGCCTGGGGGACATCCGTCCTGAGGACGTCTGCCGCACCGCCCTGGACCGGCTCGCGGCCGGGCGGCGGGGTACGGCGCCGGCCGCCGGGTAACACGGCTTTCAAGAATGGAGGGCGCCCAGACCGTTGGCCCACACGCTGTTCGTTGTCACCGGAGAAAAGAGATGGGTGTGGTGGGCGTAACACATCCGCTCTTGACCTGCCGCACGCGCCACTCGTAGCGTGGCGCATACTTTCCGAGTGCCTGCCGCGCTATGAGCGGCAGACCTGTCCTTTCTCGGCGCGCAGCAAGCTGCGGCCCTACACCACAAGGGGCGATGGGGTCATCTCCGGCGGCGGCCCCCGCCTGGCCGGCCGCCTCCATACCGGGGTCGGGCCGGCCGGAACGGCGGCCGCGCCGCGGCCGCGGCGGCCACCTTCTGCGCGATGGCCTCGGGAAGCTGGAGCCAGCTTTCCTCCGGCTGGATACATGCCAGGGCGCGGCCGATGTAGGCCTCGATGGCCGGCACGTTGAAGGCGCCTTCCTCGCAGGCAAAGGTGATGGAGATTCCCGTGGCGCCGGCCCGGCCGGTCCGGCCGATGCGGTGCACGTAATCCTCGGCCTCCTCGGGAATATCATAATTGACCACGTGGCTGATGGCTTCCACGTGGATCCCGCGCCCGGCGACATCGGTGGCGATCACGACCTTGATTTTGCCGGCGCGGAAGTCTTCGAGGATCCGAATCCGTTTTTCCTGCGGCACCTCCCCCGAAAGCTGGGCGCAGGGCACCCCGGCCAGGGCCAGTTTCCGGGCCAGCCGGTCCACCCCGTCGCGCCGGTTCCGGAACACCAGCATCCGGGTCACCGGCTCGCGCTGGATCAGGTTGAAGAGCAGGGCAAACTTGCTCTTCGCGGTCACCGCATACACCCGCTGCTCGGTGGTCGCCAGGGTCACCTGTTCCGGCTCGATCTCGATCAGCAGCGGATCTTTCATCCAGCGCGTGGCCAGGCCGAGGATGTCCTGGCTCAACGTGGCGCTGAACAGCATCGTCTGGCGGCGGTCCTTGGGCGGCAGGCTGTAAATGATCCGCTTGACGTCCGGGATGAACCCCATATCCAGCATCCGGTCGGCCTCGTCCAGCACCAGCACCTCCACCCGGCCCAGGTTCAGCAAACCCGAACTGCGGAAATCCAGGAGCCGGCCCGGCGTCGCCACGATGAGATCGATGCCCGGTCCGCGCAACTGGTCCTGCTGTTTCTTGTAATCCATTCCGCCGAAAATGACCAGGTTCCGAAAGCGGCCGTATTTGCCCAGCGCCTGGGCGTCCTTGTAAATCTGGAGCGCCAGCTCGCGGGTCGGGGCCAGCACCAGGGCCCGGGGCATGCCGGCGCGGGCGGGAGCGGTCAAGGGATGCCGGAGCAAGCGGGTGAAAAGGCCGATCAAAAACGCCGCGGTCTTGCCGGTGCCGGTCTGGGCGCGCCCGCCGGCGTCCCGGCCGGACAGCAGGGCCGGCAGGATCTGGGCCTGAATGGGCGTGCAATACGCAAAGCCCTGATCGGCGACGGCATGCAGGATGGGGTCGGGAATACCCAGGTCATGGAAGCGCACCTTGCCGGCCTGCGGCGGGACATTGAATTGCGAGGGGGTCCAGGGCGGCGAGTGGACCGGAGGGCTCGCCGACCGGCTTTCCGTCCCAGGCGGGGGCGCCAAACCCGGCGCCGGCCCGGCCGGGCGCAGGGCTGAAGCCAGCGAGGATTGTCCGCGCCCGTGATCGGCGCCACGTTGAGGCGCGGTTGAAAAAGCTTTCGGACGCGATCCCGACTCTCCGGGAGGCCGGGGCGTCCCCCCCATCAGCGCCCTGGCTTCATTGGGAAGGGCCACGCTTCGTCGGGGCCGGTTCTCAATGCGTTTTGCATCGGCTTTCGGGGATGTGCTTCCTCGACCCAATAACTGATTTTTGATCCTATGGAATAAACGTCTGATAGCGCCTGATCCTTCGGAAACCGCCATGTCTAACGAGAGTTCTTTTAAGCGCTGGCGGCGGGCGGACCCCGACGGCGGAAGGCCGCCGTCCTCCCACAACCAGCCCGCGCCCCGCCGCGAGGCGCCACGCATGTTTCGCCGGGCGAAAAAATCAGAACAGCCCCTGCACCCGCCCGGTCTTGACGTCCACGTCGATCTTGCGGAAGGCGGGGTTGGAGGCCGTGCCCGGCATGAGCTTAATGGCGCCGGCCACCGGCACGACGAAGCCCGCGCCCTTGTAAATGAGGATGTCCCGGATCGGCAGCTCCCAGCCGCGCGGGCGCCCCTTCACGTCCGGGTCGTGCGACAGGCTGAGGTGGGTCTTGACCATGCAGGTGCCCAGCTTGGCGACGGCCGGGTCGGCCTCGTAAGCCTTGGCCTTGGCCAGGGCCGTCTCTGAGTAGGTGACGCCCTTGGCCCCGTAGACCTCCCGGGCGATGCGCTCGATCCGCTGGCGCAGCGGCAGGTCCAGGTCGTAGAGAAACTTGAAGTGCGGCTTCTCGTTGCAGGCGGCGATGACAGCCTCCGCCAGCTCCACGGCCCCTTCCCCGCCCTTGAGCCAGTGCTCGGAGAGGGCAGCGAGGGCGCCATGGCTCTCGGCGACCCGCTTGACCAGGGCCACCTCCGCCGGGGTGTCGGCATGGAAGCTGTTGATGCAGACCACCGGGCGCACGCCGCTTTTCCGGACCGTCTCGATGTGGGCCACCAGGTTCTCGCAGCCCTTTTCCAGCAGGCCCAGGTTCTCCTTCGTGTAGGCCTCGTCGAGGGGCATGCCCGGCTTCACCGCCGGCCCGCCGCCGTGCATTTTCAGTGCCCGCACCGTGGCCACGATGACCACGGCGTTCGGGTGAATGCCGGAGAAACGGCATTTCAGGTTCCAGAACTTTTCGAACCCGATGTCGGCGGCGAACCCGCTCTCGGTGATGTGGTAGTCCGCCAGGCGCACGCCCAGCTCGTCGGCGATGATCGAGCTCTGGCCGATGGCGATGTTGGCAAAGGGACCGGCGTGCACGAACACCGGCTGGCCCTCGAGGGTCTGCAGCAGGTTGGGATTGATCGCCCCCAGCATCCAGGCGGTCATGGCGCCGTCCACTTCCAGGTCGCGGGTGGTGATTTCCCGCCCCCGTTTGTCGAGGGCCACGACGATCCGGCCCATGCGCGCCCGCAGGTCCTGGAGGTCGCGCGCCACTGCCAGGATGGCCATGACCTCGCTGGAGACCGAGATCTGGAAGCCGGAGTCCATCTCGAACCCGTCCATCTTCTCGCCCTGGCCGATGGTGATATTGTGCAGGGACTGGGCGCAGAAATCGATCGCCCAGCGCATCAGCACCCGCTGCGGATCGATGTCCAGGCGCTTCAGGCCGCTCTTCGCCAGGCGGGGGTCGTCGTAGTTGCGCTCGTGCTGCAGGCGCGAGGTCAGGGCCACCATGGCCAGGTTGTGGGCGTTGGTCACCGAATCAATGTCGCCGGTGAGCCGGATGGACAGGGGGGTCAGGGGAATGCACTGGGCCAGGCCGCCGCCGGCGGCGGAGCCCTTGACGTTGAAGGTCGGCCCGCTGCTGGGCTGGCGGATGGCCCCGCACACGCGTTTGCCCAGCCGGCCCAGGCCCTCGATCAGGCCCATGGTCGTGGTGGTTTTTCCCTCGCCCAGGGGGGTCGGCGTGATCGCCGTGACATCCACGTACTTGCCCTTGGGCGCCTGGCGCAGGCGGGCCAGAACCCGCATGAAGTCCACCTTCCCGAGCTGGTGCCCCATGGGGATCAGCTCGTCGTCCTTCAGACCCAGGTCGCCGGCAAGCCGAAGGAATGGTTTCATCCCGGCTTCCGCGGCCTCCGCGATCTGCCAGTCCTTCATCTTGATGGGATCGAGTTGCATGAGAATCTCCTCTGGATGAAAAAAAAGTGACCTTAGCACGCCCGAACCTGAAAGCAATCCCGAAAAATGCGGGGGCGCATTTTTTATCCGGCCTGATTGTTCTTGAAATTTGAGACAAATAAGCGCATACGGGATGCATTAAAAATCGAATGAAGGTCATTTTTTGGAGGTCAGCATGCCTTCGTCCCTCAGGCCGCGCCCGAACGCCCTGCCCGCCCGCCGCCTCGCCCGCTCCGCCGGGAAACGCCTGGTCCTCCTGGCCGGGTGCATCAGCCTGGCCCTGGGCGCCGGCGCCCAGGGACTGACCAACCTGTTCTTCCTGCACCACTCCACCGGGCAGGGCCTGATCAACGGCGGCATGCGCGCCACGCTTGGCGCCTACAACGCGGCCCACGGCGCGGCCTTCGCCTTCTGGGACCACGGCTACAGCGGCGACGGCCTGCGCAACCCGGCCGGCGAGGACACCGGCGTGTCGTACGGGTGGCCGACCGACAACACCAACCCGGACGGACTCCATTACATCTTCACCTCGTCCGAGGCCGACGCCCAGTCCTGCCGCGACCAGATCCTCAACAACCACCAGGTCATCGCCTTCAAGTCGTGCTTCCCGGCCTCCGAGATCCCCAACGCCGCCGCCCTGGCCCAGTACCAGGCCTACTACCTGGAGATGCGCGCCGCCTTCGACCAGCGCCCCGACCGGCTGTTCGTGGTCATGTCCACCCCGCCCCTGCACCGCCTGGCCACCAGCGCCGCCTCCGCCGCCAACGCCCGGAACTTCGCCAACTGGCTGAAGAGCCCGGATTACCTGGGCGGACACACCAACCTCGTCTGCTTCGACCTGTTCAGCTACCTGGCCGGCAGCGACAACTTCCTGAAATACGAATACGAGGCAGCGCACACCGGCGACGATTCCCACCCCAACACGCTGGCCAACCAGACCCTCGGCCCGATCTTCGCCCAGTTCCTGATCGCTGCCGCCCTGGCCTACAGCCCCTCGCCTGCGCCGCCGCCCCCCGACCCTGTCCCCCTGGAAATGGCGATCCGGGTGAACGGTCAAACGCACCAGGTCAACGCGCCGTTCCCCGCCCGGCTGTCCGTCACCGTGGAATTGACCCCGGGGGACTATGTCGGCACGGAGGCCGACTGGTGGGCGCTGGCCTGCGCCGAAGACTTGGGCGCGTGGTATTACCGGGATGGCGCCGGGCAGTGGACGCCCTTCAGCGGCGATCTGGCCGAGTGCCGGCCGGCCCACCAGGGGCCCCTCTCCAACCTGCCGCAAGCCACCGTGCTGGACGGCTACTTGGCCTCGATGGGAACCTACCGCTTCTACTTCGTGGTCGATCTTCTCGACGGCGTGCTGAATTATCCGGACGGTCCGATCCGGTACGACACGGTCACGGCCTACGTCTATTAGTCGCGAAAGAGCCGTTTGGTCACGCCGCGCACGCTCAAGCTGTTCTGGGTTCCGCGGCGGAGCGGCTTATCCTTTAGACGCTTCATCCCCTCCAAGCGCGTCAGGGACGACCCCGCCCGGCGCGGGGCAGGTGTGCTCCACCTATGCCGGACCAGACCGTTCCGTCGTGACTCGTCGCCATAACCAAGAAAACCTGAGAGGACTAGGCATTCGGATATCACCCCACGAATTTGGGACAACCACGAAGGTGAAGATCAGATGTGACCCATGGGGATCTGCCAAAAAAAATTCATGATGGATATGTCTTTGGCCTGCTTGTCTGCAATTCGCGGTTGTCCCGAATTCGTGGGGGGCCTTCTTATTCTGAGTTCTTGATTGGGTTGCGGACAAGGCCCGCGTTTGCGGGCTTGGCATAGAAGGGGTAGTCGGCGGGCGGCCGGCCGGGCGGGACGTGCTTCCAGCGCTTGTACATCCACAGCCACTGGCCGGGGTGTTTCCGGATCTCCTGCTCGAACAAGGCGGCCACGGCCTGGGTCATGGCCCGGATGCCGTCCGTCTCCGCCGGGGCGCTTCGCCCCGACCCGTCCGGCCCGGCGAACGCTTCAGACTTCAGGGGCGGCAGGGCATAGACGTAGTAGCCGCCGTCCGGCCTAGCCAGGCAGAAAAACAGCACGACGGGAACGCCGGTCCGTTCCGCGAACATGGCGGCCGCTCCGGACATAGGGACCGGCAAGCCGAAAAAATCAACGAATACGCCGCCGTCCTCCGGCTTGACATTCTGATCCAGGACCAGGGCCACGTGCTTCTTCTGCCTGAGGGCTTTGAGCACGCCGCGCAGCGCCCCGGCCTGGGGAATAATCTCCATCCCGCTCGCCAGCCGGGAGCGGTTGAAGAGCCGCTCCACCCCCGGATTGATCAGCGGGGCCGCCACCGCGGCGTGGGGATAGCCTTTGGCAATCAAGCCCCGCCCCAGCAGTTCCCAGCTCCCGAAATGGGCGGTCACCCCGATCATCGGCGCAGTGTACACATGCCGGCTGAACCCGGGATCGAACACCAGGTGGCGCGCCAGGCGCCGCCGGGTATGCCGCGTGAACCAGAGCATGTCCAGCGCGGTGCGGGCCATGGTGGCGAAGGACTGGCGGGCGATGCGGCGTTTTTCGGCCGGCGCCAGGGAATCCCGGAACGCCAGGTCGAGGTTCGCCAGGGCAATGCGCCGGGACTTGCGCGCCAGGGCATAGCCCAGCGTCCCGGCAAGCCGGGCCAGGCCCAGCAGCAGGCGGCGGGGGAAAAAAGGCACGGTCGCCATCCCCAGCCGGACCAGCGCGACCTCCCCGGCCCGCCGCATGGTCTTGAGTGCATTCATGGCGCTCAGGGGCAGTGGTCGGCGGGTCGCGGCCGGCCCGGCGGGCCGGCGCCCATCATGGTGAGCCGGGCGGGACTCGGACCCGCGACCCCAGCATTAAAAGTGCCGTGCTCTACCAACTGAGCTACCGGCCCGCCATGACGGCGGGATACCTCGTTCCAAGCCGCGGACCCGCGGCTCCTCCCCCGCCGAGAGGATTGAACCCTAGCCAAGACCGGGGGTGTTGTCAACCATACCGAAAAAAAGTTTGACTTGACCGTTCCCGGAATTATAGTGCCTCCCCGTTTGCCCAGCCGGGGCGGCGTCTCCCGGGCCGCGCCGGGTGACCGAAAACCATGAACTTGAACACCATACTGATCCTGCTGGTCGCCCTGCCGTTTCTGGGGGCGTTCGCACTGCCGGTGATCGGACGCTGGTCGGAACGCGCCCGCAACGGCCTGGCGCTGCTCCTGGTCCTGGCGTCGCTCGCCGCCGCCCTGGCCCTGGTCCCGGCCTGCGGCGGGGGCCAAACCCTGCTCGTGCCCTGGGCCGGTTTCAACCTGTTCTACGCCGACGCCCTGGCGGTGTTCATGGCCGTGGTCTCCTCCCTGGTGGGCGCGATCATCGTCCTGTATTCCTTCGGGTATATCCGCCATTACCCCTGGCGCAACGAGTATTATTTCATGGTCGTGCTCTTCCTGGGCGCGATGATGGGCATCGTTTTTTCGCGCAACCTGCTGATCCTGTACCTGTTCTGGGAAGTCACGGCCATCGCCTGCTGGCGGTTGATCGGGTTTTTCAGGGAAAAAGCCTACGTGCTCAAGGCCGACAAGGCCTTCCTGGTCACCGTCTTCGGCGCGCTGGTGATGTTGCTGGGCTTTATCGTGATCTACCAGCAGACCGGCTCGTTCGACCTGGGACAAATCGCGGCCGCGCTGGGCCCCCGCCCCGTGCCCAACCTGGCGGTGCTCCTGATCCTGTTCGGCATCCTCTCCAAGTCCGCCACCGTCCCCCTGCACACCTGGCTGCCGGACGCCGGCGTGGCGCCCTCGCCGGTGACGGCGCTCCTGCACGCCGCCGTGCTGGTGAAAATCGGGGTCTACGTCTACGCCCGCCTGTTCCTCGCCAGCTGGACGCTCGACCCGCTCTGGCACACCGTGGTCCCGGCGATCGCGGCGATCAGCGCCCTGGTCTCGGCCGGCGCCGCCCTCCTGGAAACCGATCTCAAGCGCCTGATCGCCTATTCCACGGTCAGCCAGATCGGGTTCATTTTCCTCGGCCTGGCCATCAACAACGAGATCGGCGTCGCCGGGGGGCTGCTCTACATCCTCATGCACGGCCTGGCCAAGGGCGGCCTGTTCCTCTGCGCCGGGATCGTGGAGCAGAAGACCCACACCAAGGACATCACCCGCATGGGCGGCCTGTTCGCCGCCATGCCCGTGACCGCCGTCTCGTTCCTGGTTTGCTCCTTTTCGGTCATGGGCATCCCGCCCTTCGGCGGGTTCTTCAGCAAGTACCTGGTGATGACCGGGGCGGTCACCAGCGGCCAGGCGCTGATCGCCCTGGCTTTCCTCGTCGGCGCGTTTATGACCATCATCTACCTGTTACGCGTGTTCACCCTGGTGTTCCTGGGTGAGTCCCGGCTGGAGACCCAGCCGGCCCCGGCGGAAGGGTCGCCCACGATGGTGTTCAGCGTGGCCCTGCTCGGGGTGCTTTCGCTCCTCGGCGGGCTGTTCATCCAGTTGCCGTCGCAGTTCGTCCAGGCGGCCGTCCGGCAGATCTTCGGGATCCAGTCGGCCGTCCACCAGGTCCTGGGGGTTTTCTGATGGATACGCGCATGCTGCTGTGGGCGCCGATCCTCTTGCCGGTCGCGGCGGGAATCCTGGCCCTGCTGTTTCGCGGACGGCAGGGCCAGGCCTGCGCCTGGTTCGGCACCCTGGCGGCGGCCGCCCACCTGGCGGTCGCGGCGCGGCTGTTCGGGCAGGACTTGGCCCTGGAGTTCCCCTGGGGCGCCTTCGGCCTGCAGTTCGCGCTCAAGCTGGCGCCCTTTAACGGGTTCATCCTCCTGGCGGCGGCGCTGTTCGGCTTCCTGGCGGCCCTCTATTCCACGGCTTTCATGAGCGGGCGGCGCTTCCTCAACCAGTACTACGGCTACTTGCTCCTGACCCTCGGCCTGATGAACGGGGCGGTCCTGGCCGACAACCTGATCGTGCTCCTCTTTTTCTGGGAAAGCCTGCTGCTGGTTCTTTTCGGCATGATCGCCGTCGGCCGGCCCGGCGCCTGGAAAACGGCGGTCAAGGCCTTCATCATTTCGGGCGTCGCCGACCTGTGCCTGCTGATCGGGGTCGGGATGACGATCTACTTCGCGGACACGGCCAGCCTGTCGAAAATCCATCTGCAGACCGGCGGGCTGCACTCCCTGGCCTTCATCTTCCTGATGATCGGGGCGGTGGCCAAGGGCGGGGCCATGCCTTTCCACAGCTGGATCCCGGACGCCGCCGAGGACGCACCCCTGCCCTTCATGGCCCTGGTGCCCGCGGCCCTGG
>CAZVVD010000021.1:27284-36264 GCA_964630555.1 uncultured Verrucomicrobiota bacterium
CAAGCTGCTGGGCATCTATTTCCTGGCCCGCATCTCGCTGGACCTGTTCGCGCTGACGCCCGGCTCCCTGCTTTCGCCCCTGCTGATGGTCGTCGGCAGCGTCACGATCCTGCTGGCCGTGATGATGGCCCTGATCCAGAAGGATTACAAGCGCCTGCTCTCCTTCCACGCCATCAGCCAGGTCGGCTATATGATCCTCGGCATCGGCACCTGCACTCCCGCCGGGATCGTCGGCGGCCTGTTCCATATGCTCAACAACGCGCTCTACAAGAGCGGTCTGTTCATGACCGGCGGGGCCGTCGAGCTGCGGACCGGCACCACCGACCTCCGCCAGCTGGGGGGGCTGGGCCGGCGGATGCCGCTGACCTTCCTGTGCTTCCTCATCCTGGCCGCCTCGATTTCCGGCGTCCCGCCCTTCAACGGGTTTTTCTCGAAGGAGCTGGTCTATGACGGCGCCCTGCACCGCGGCTGGGGATATTACCTGGCGGCCCTGCTGGGCTCATTTTTCACCGCCGCCTCGTTCCTCAAGCTGGGCCACGCCGCCTTCTGCGGCCGGTCCGCCGCCGATCGCTCCAAGGTGCGGGAGGCCCCGGTGGCGATGCTGATCCCGATCGTCGCTCTGACCGCCCTGTGCGTGGGCGGCGGCCTCTGGAACGCCCTGCCGATCCGCTGGCTCGCGCCGGCCCTGGGACCGCACGGCCTGGAAGGGCATGCCCCCCTGGCGGGCTGGCCGGCCGACTCGACCCTGGTGATCCTGACCGGGGCGGTCCTGGTCGCCGCGCTCCTGAACCATCTCTGGGGCGCCCGGCGCGCCGGGAGCGGTCTGGGCGCCGCCGACCACATTCATTACGCCCCGGGCCTGCGCCCGCTCTACGACCGGGCCGAGCGGCGCGCGTTCGATCCCTATGAAATCGGCCTGAAGCTGGCCGGCGGCCTGGCCCGGCTGGCCTGGGCGATTGACCGGGCGATCGATTGCCTGTATGACACGGTCTCGGTCCGGATCACCTACGCCCTGACCGACGGCATCCGCCGGGCGCACACCGGCAGCCTGGGCGTCTATTTGGGCTGGTCCCTGGCCGGGCTGGCCGTCGTTATCCTGCTGATCATGGGAGGAATCTGAACGTGCCCGCGCTGCTGATCATCGCGCCGCTGCTGGCGGTCCTCATCCTGAACCTGCCCTGGAAGGGGCTGATGAACCGGCTGGCGCTCTGGGTGGCCCTGGGCCTGTGCCTGGCCCAGGCCGGCCTGGCCATCCACCCCCCCGCCGGGTTCTGGCAGGCGCCCTGCCCCTGGCTGGGCAGCCTGCTGCTGTTCGCGCCGGCGGCGGACGGGCTCTCCCGGGTCATGATCCTGGCCATCGGGCTGGTGAGCGCCGTCGCGCTGCTGGTCTGCCGCGCGTCCCCGGCCTGCGCCAACCACCGCTTCCTGACCGTGAACCTGCTGATCCTGGCCCTGACGGGCATGAACGGCATCGTGCTGGCCGACGACCTGTTTTCGCTCTACGTGTTCCTGGAGATCACCGCCGTGGCCTCCTATATCCTGATCGCGGTCGAGAAGGGCCGGGACGCTTTCGAGGGCGCCTTCAAGTACCTGGTGCTCTCGGCGGTGGCCACGGCCATGATCCTGGCGGCCATCGCCCTCTTCCTGCTGGCCGCCGGCGACGTGTCCTTCGCCGCCATCCGGGCGGTCCTCGTCGCCGCGCCCGACAACGCCATGCTCCTGACGGCCATCGCCCTGCTGATGGTCGGTTTGTTCATCAAGGGCGGCCTGGTCCCCTTCCACGGCTGGCTGCCGGACGCCTACTCGGCGGCGCCGGCGGCGGTGTCGGTGCTGCTGGCGGGGATCGTCACCAAGACCACCGGGATCTATACCCTCATCCGCCTGGTCTACTCGGTCACCGGCTTCAGCGGCCCGCTCCAGGAGATCGTCCTGTTCCTCGGCGCGGCCTCGATGCTGATCGGGGCCCTGGCGGCGCTGGGGCAGAGCGATTTCAAGCGGATGCTGGCCTATTCCAGCATCAGCCAGGTCGGCTACATCGTCCTGGGCCTGGGCCTCGGCACGGCCCTCGGCCTGGCCGGCGCCATTTTCCACCTCTTCAACCACGCGGTCTTCAAGTCCCTGCTCTTCGTCAACGCCGCGGCCGTGGAACAGCAGGCCGGCGCCCGCAACATGGACCGCCTGGGCGGGCTGGCCGAAAAAATGCCGGTCACCGGCTGGACCTCGATGGTCGCCTTCCTCTCGACCGCCGGTATCCCGCCCCTGGCGGGCTTCTGGAGCAAGCTGATCATCATCATCGCGCTCTGGCAGACCGGCCACACCGCCTACGCGGTCCTGGCCGTGCTGGCCAGCCTGCTGACCCTGGCCTATTTCCTCTCCCTGCAGCGGCGCGTGTTTTTCGGGAAACTGGCGGCCGGCTTTGAAGATCTGAAGGAAGGCAACCTGTGGATTTTGGTCCCCGCCTGCGGCCTGGCCCTGATCACGGCCGGGCTGGGCCTGGGCATCCCCTGGCTGTTCAACACGTTTTTGCTTCCGATCGGGAGCCTGCTCTGAGGAATTGCTGATTTCTGAATGATGATTGCTGATTGAAACAAAACGACAAGGCGGAAACATCCAACGTTCACCCAGGTTGAACGTTCAAAGTCGGAACGTTGAATGTTTCCGCAAGACGCTTTGACTGAGTACTTATCTATGAATCCTGCTCTCTTCACGGCGTTGCTGGTGCTCCTCCTGCTGGCCGGGGTCTGGACGGTCATGACCCTGGACCTGCTCAAGTCGGCCATCGGGCTGGCCCTGACCAGCGTGATCCTGACCCTCCTGCTGTTCCTGGCGGACGCGCCCCTGGCCGGGGTCTTCGAACTCTCCGTCTGCGCCGGCCTGATCACGGTGGTCTTCATCGGCGCCATCAGCCTGACCAAGCCCCTGGACGCCGCCGAGGCCCGGGCGCGCGACCGCAGCCGGATCCGGCGCTTCCTGCTCCTGCCCATCCTGGTCACGGTCCTGGCCTGGCTTCTCTTCACCCTGCACCCGCGCCTGGGCCTGCCCCTGCCGCCGGCCTTGCCCGGGCTGGAGGCGCGCGACGCGCTCTGGAACCTGCGGCGCCTGGACCTGGTGGGCCAGATCGTCATCATCCTGGCGGGGGTCTTCGGGGTCGTCATTCTCTTCAAGACCCGTTCCGACGATGCGGAGAAAACGAAGCCATGAATCCCATCCCTCCGGCCATGTTCGCCACCGGCGTGATCTTCGTGATCCTGCTGGCGGCGGTCGCGCTCTACTGCGTGGCCGTCAGCCGGAACCTGATCCGGATCCTGATCGGGCTGGAGCTGCTGGTCAAGGCCGTGACCCTGCTGGTGGCCTTGGCCGGGCACTGGGCCGGGCGCATGGCGCTGGCCCAGGCCTTCATCATCACCCTGATCGTGATCGAGGTGGTCGTGATCGCCGTGGCCGCCGGCATCGTGGTCGGCGCCCACCGCCACAACCTGTCGCTGGACGTCCGCCTGCTGCGAAACCTGAAGGGCTGATAGGAAACCCAAATGACCCCCTGGCTGTTATGTCCGCCGATCGCGTTCCTGGTCCTGCTGGCTTTCGCCCTGCTCAAGCTGCGGGGCATGGCGCTGCTCTCGCCGCCCCCCCAGATCCGGATCGGCGGCCAGCGCAAGGCCTACGCCTGCGGCGAAACCATGAAGGAAAACCGGGTCCAGCCGGATTACGCCCAGTTCTTCCCCTTCGCCTTCTTTTTCACGATCATGCACGTGCTGGCCCTGGTGGTGGCCACCGTGCCCGCCCGCGATTGGCCGGCCGTCCAGATCGCCGCGGCCTACTTGATCGCCTCGGCCGTCGGGCTGTTCGTTTTATTCCGAAGATAAGTCAGAGGGAATTTAACCACGGATGACACGGATCGATGAGGACCCATAAAACCTTAGAGGTTATCTTGTCCGTGACATCCGTGAAATCCGTGGTAAAAACGTGGGGTTTGAATCAACGCTGAATGGAGCCGGCCGAGCATGACCTGGCTACAAAAAATTATCACTTGGTCCCGGATCAAGTCGCCCTGGGTGATTCATTTCAACACCGGGGCCTGCAACGCCTGCGACATCGAGATCGTGGCCTCGCTGACGCCGCGGTTCGACATCGAACGCTTCGGCGTCCTGCTCAAGGGCACCCCCCGCCACGCCGACGTGCTCCTCTGCTCCGGGCCGGTGACGCGCCAGATCCAGGACCGGCTGGTGCGGATCTACGAGCAGATGGCGGAGCCCAAGTTCGTGGTGGCGGTGGGCACCTGCGCCTGCTCCGGCGGCGTGTTCAATGGCTGCTATAACGTCCGGGGCGGCATCGACACCGTGATCCCGGTGTCGGCCTACATCCCCGGCTGCCCGGCGCGCCCGGAGGCCATCGTGGACGGCGTGGTCAAACTGCTGAGCAGTCTCCAGCCGGCCCGGCCGGCAACGGCGGCCGGCCCGAAGACCGGTTAGCCCGGCACGTTGGATCTCCGGCCAAACCCGGCCGCGGGGGGCCGTTGGAAACGGCTTGATCTTTTGGCCCATTCGGGTATTGAAGAACAACCTTTGCGACGGGGTGACGGCAACCATGACCCACGAAGAAGACATCGCGCGGGAGTTGACGGAGCGGTTCGGGTTGGGGCCGGACACGATCCGCGTCGCCGGCGCGCGGCGCCTGTTCCTGACGACGCCCTACGCGGCCTTTCGGGGCGTGCTGGAACACGCGGTCCAGGCCCAGCAGTTCCGGCGCCTGTGCACGATCACCGGGCTGGACGAGGGCGAGACCCTGGCGTTCATCTACCACCTGGCGCGGCCGGACGGCATCGTGCTGAACCTGAAGACGGCCGTGCCGAAGGCCGCGCCGGTCCTGCGGACGGTTTCCGATCTCTTTCCCGGCGGGGTCATTTACGAGCGCGAGCTGGAGGACCTGCTGGGAGCGCGGGTCGAAGGGCTGCCGCCCGGCAACCGCTATCCCCTGCCCGACAACTGGCCGGCGGGCCAGTATCCGCTCCGCAAGGAATGGAAAGCCTCGATGCTGGACGGCGGAGCGCCCCAAGGAGAGGAGGGTCAGCCATGGCTAACGTGACCATTCCCATCGGTCCCCAGCACCCGGCACTCAAGGAGCCGGAAAATTTCACCATCACCCTGAATGGCGAGACCATCCTCAGCATGGACATGCGCCTGGGGTACAATCACCGCGGGATCGAGAAGGCCTGCGAGGAGCGGACCTATGTCCAGGCCATGTACATCGTCGAGCGGGTCTGCGGGATCTGCTCGCATTCGCACTCGACCTGCTTCATCCAAGCGGTGGAAAAAATCGCCGGCCTTGAGGTGCCGCCGCGCGCCCTCTACATCCGCACGATCATCGCCGAGCTGGAGCGCATGCACAGCCACCTGCTCTGGCTGGGAGTGGCCGCCCACGAAATCGGTTTTGACACCCTGCTGATGTATTCCTGGCGCGACCGCGAGGTGGTCATGGACGCCCTGGCGGCCCTCTCCGGCAACCGGGTCAATTACGGCATGAACACGATCGGCGGCGTGCGCCGGGACCTCAGCAAGGAGCAACTGGCCGGCCTGCTCAAGGACATGGACACTCTCGAGGAACGCACCAAGTACTACATCGAGGTGGCCTCCCAGGAAACCACGGTTCTCAAGCGGCTCTCCGGCGTCGGCTACCTGTCGCACGAGGACGCCCTGGCCCTGGGCACGATCGGGCCCACCGGCCGGGCCTCGGGCGTGGACACCGACATCCGCCGGGACGATCCCACCCTCGCCTACCCGGACCTGGACTTCAAGGTCATCACCGACAACCACAACGACGTTTACGGGCGCGTTCTGGTCCGCGTTGGCGAGCTGATGGAGTCCTTCGGCATGGTGCGCCAGCTGGTCGCCAAAATTCCCGAGGGCCCCATCGCGGTCAAGGCGCCCCGGAAAATCCCGGCCGGCGAGGCCTTCAGCCGCTACGAGGCGCCGCGGGGCGAGGACGTCCACTACGTCAAGGCCAACGGCACCGACAAGCCCGAGCGGGTGAAAATCCGGGCGCCGACCCTGGCCAACCTGCACGCGGTGGCCAAGATGATGGAAAACAACCGTCTGGCCGACGTGCCCATCATCGTGGCCGCCATCGACCCCTGTTTTTCCTGCACCGATCGGATGATCCGGCTGCGCGACGCGGACGGCGGCCGGGAAACGACCCTTTCCTGGCCGGCCCTGCGCGCGCAAAGCCTGGCCTGGTACCGGAAGCAGGGCGTGGATTTCGCGGAGCTGAACAAGAAGATGCTGAACAACAAAACGGGGATATTTACCGCATAGAACGCAGAGCACGCAAAGTTGAGCCTGCTTTTTCTATGCGATCTCTGCGACCTTTGCGGTGAATGCTTGCCTGTAGGTGGTGAATCCTCATGGTATTATCATTGTTCCAGATGCTGATTTTCCCCGGGTTCGCGTTCCTGTTCGTGCTCGGGCTGGCCATGGAATTCGCGGACCGCAAGCTCTACGCCCGCCTGCAGAACCGCATGGGCCCGCCCTGGTTCCAGCCGCTGGCCGACATCATCAAGCTCTGCGCCAAGGAGGACATCGTCCCGGAGGAAGCCGACCCGGTCATGTTCAAGCTGATGCCGGTCTTCGCCCTGGCCGCGGTGGTCACCGCCTTTTTCTACATCCCCCTCTGGAATACCCAGGCGCTGTTTTCCTTCAACGGGGACCTGATCGTCGTGATTTACCTGCTGACCCTGCCCACCCTGTCGTTCTTCCTGGCCGGCTGGCACTCGACCTCGCTGTTTGCCATGATCGGCGCCACCCGCACCCTGACCCAGCTCTTCGCCTACGAGGTGCCGCTTTTCATGGCCATCCTGGCCCCCGCCCTCCTGGCCGGCACCTGGTCGCTGAGCGAGATGGCCGTTTTTTACGACGCCCATCCCGCCTATGCCGCCTTCAACATCATCGGCCTGGCCGTGGCCCTGATCGCGCTTCAGGGCAAGTTGGAGCGGGTGCCCTTCGACATCCCCGAGGCCGAGACCGAGATCGTGGGCGGCACCTTCACGGAATACGGCGGACGCTTCCTGGCCATGTTCCGGCTCGCCATCGACATCGAGGCCGTGGTCGGCGCCTCGCTCATCGCCGCCGTGTTCCTGCCGTTCGGGTTCGGGCTGGGCGCCGGCTGGGGATTCGCGCTCTACCTGCTGAAAGTGCTGGCGGTGATCGCCCTGCTGGCCTTGCTGCGCACGGTCCTGGCCCGCCTGCGGATCGAGCAGATGGTCGTTTTCTGCTGGCGGATCGTGGCGCCGGCGGCCCTGCTGCAGTTGTTGATCAACCTGGTCCTGAGCGGAGTCCTGCCATCATGAGCCAGCCCGGAAAAATGGTCCGCGAAGTCCTGGCCTCCCTGTTCAAGAAACCGGCCACGATCCGCTACCCCGCGGTCAAGGTCCTGATGCCCGACCGGTTCCGGGGCCGGATCCGGTTCCTCGCCGAGCGCTGCATCGGCTGCAAGCTCTGCATGCGGGACTGCCCGACCAACTGCCTGACGATCACCAAGGTCGGCGACAAGCGCTTCCAGGCCGAGTTCGACCTCGACCGCTGCATCTACTGCGCCCAGTGCGTGGATTCCTGCCCCAAGAAGGCCCTGGAGGCGACGCCGGACTACGAGTTGGCCCAGCTCGATCGCTCCAAGCTGCGGCTGGTTTACGAGGCGCCGCCGGCGCCCGCGCCCGCTGTCGCCGCGCCCGACCCGGCTGTTGCCGCCTCATGCTCTTGAGGCCCGCGCGGCGCAGGAACCTTACCCGGCAATCAAGAGAGCCGTTGAACCGCTCTTTCCAGGATGAACCCACAACGACCGTCGCTGGAATTATCCGCTTTGAAACCCGTTCTGCAGGGGGCGCGCACCGTTGCCGTGGTCGGGATCGGGTCCGAGCTGCGCGGCGACGATGCCGCCGGCCTGCTGGTCATCCGCGAGCTGCGGGCCGCCGGCCGGGCCGCCCGGCCGGCGCGGGCGGACGGACGGGCCCGCCCGCGCCTCCGGCTGTTCGAGGGCGGAACCGCCCCGGAAAATTTGACCGGCGTCATCCGGCGCTGTCGCCCGTCCCACGTCCTGCTGGTGGATGCCGCCGGCCTCGGCCGGGCGCCGGGAGAAGTCCGGCTGGTCGCGCCGGATGAAATCATCGGCCTGTCCCTGTCCACCCACGCCCTGCCGCTGAAACTGCTCTGCGACTACCTGGCCCGGTCGCACCCCTGCAAAATCGTCCTCATCGGCATCCAGCCCGGACGCACCGACTTCGGCGCAGGGGTGTCCGGGGAAATCAGGCAGGCCGCCCGGCAGGTTGCCCAGGACCTGCTCGGCGCCCTCGAGGCATAACGATGGGAACAGGGGCAAACGCATGCCGACAGGCCGGCGGGGCGGACTGACGGCCTTCGCGAGTCTCCGCGTCGTGCGGCTCTTCTCCGTGCCTCGGGGGGTGCCTCGGCATCAAACCGGGGGATCCCGGGGCGGCAGGCGGTCACCGGGGTTCAGTCCGACAGCCCGCTCACGGCGTGACCTTGAACACCTTGTCGTGCTCGCGGGCATGCTGGGGCACCTTGATCCCGATCCCGTCGCCTTTCTTGGCCAAGGCCACGCTCTGGTGCTCCACCTGCATGGCGTCCACGCGGCAAGTGAAGTCGCTGGTGTGGCCCTTGAGGCGGATCGTATCTCCCACGGCCAGCTCGCCCCCGGTCAGCTGAACCGCCGCCACTCCGATATGGCCGAAATAATGCGTCACGAACCCGATTTCGGTTTCCGGCATGGCACACCTCCTTTTTAAATATAAGGATACCAGGAAACGCCGCGGTCCGCAAGTCTATTTTCCGGGCTGTTTTCCGGGTCGCCGGCGGTGAATATCCCCTGCAATTTTTCCCTTGACACGGCCGTTATTTGAGTTATACGGTTATCAAGTGTGTGGCGATGTAGCTCAGCTGGTAGAGCGGAGGACTCATAAGCCTTAGGTCCGGGG
>CAZVVD010000022.1:0-35128 GCA_964630555.1 uncultured Verrucomicrobiota bacterium
ATGGGGACATTTCTATCGAGTTACAAGGGGACATTTTCATAAAGTCGCGACAGCAAAAACCGCGGAACGGGCCAGCCGCTCACGGCTTCGGCCGGACGATGATGGGGATCGCGATCGGGTCCATGCCCTTGCGGTCGGTCCGGATCACCACCGGCTTGTCGTTCAAGGCCTCGGTCACCGGGCCGCCCGCAATCCCGATCCGGAAGCGGGCCGGGTCCTGCGGGATGATCTTGGCCGCAGTCCTCTAACCTGACCTGTTCGTCAACTTTTCAAGTTGTTGAATAGGTCACTCTGGCACAACCCATTGCGCCAGAGACGTAATGGGCATCGCTGCTGCGATGCCCAAACGTGGCAAACCCCGTTTTGTGGCGGTAAAACCGCCACAATCATCACGTGACCACGTTGGCACGTGGAACGTGACTCACGTGGCGGCCGCGGAGTGGTGAATAATTCGCTTCGTGCGAATTATTCAGGCTAAAAGGCTTGCGTCATTGCGCGTCTGAAGTATGCTTTCACCTAGATTTTGCACGCCAGCGTGCAAAATCCACCCGAAGGGCCGTGATGCGCCCATGAAAATGGGCGCAAACGGGGTTAACCACGTTAGTTTTGCAGATAACCAGATAGGTTATCTGTAAAACTTCACGTCTTTCGCCAGCGGGCAAGGCCCGCTTAAGCGAAAGTGAATATTGCACGATGATTGTGCAATATTGAGGTTTCATTTTTATGGCTGCTATCTTGCCGCAAGCGGAATGCGGACAAACTGAACCCGGAGGCGAACCGACCTGATCACTTCATGCAAAACCATGCATCGATCGCCCCTCGGGCTTCGACTGCGCCCTGAAGACAGTCCTCTGCTCAGGCTTAACACTCACACAGAAAGGGATTATAAATGAACCGCTGGTCTTTATTGGTCCTGATGGCCCCCCTGGCCCTGGCCGCGATCCATGGAGCCGAGCCTGACGCGAAGGCGCTTGAAGCCCTCCAGAAAAAAATCCTGCCCGGCGGCGAACACACGACCTTCGTCAACGGCCTGGACGCCGTGGTCTCGGCCCCCAACCAGGGCGCCTACCAGACCCAGCGCGAGGGCAGCCGCGGCTCCTTCTGGATCTACACGGTCCCCAACAGCAAGCTGGTGTGGAAAACCGCCCCGGCGCCGGCGACGCTGGAGACCCCGCGCGTCACTTTCGCCTGGGACTGCATGCTGACCGGCGTCAGCAACAGCAAGGTGCGCGGCCGCAAGGGCCCGCCCCTGCAGTGCAAGCTGGCCCTCGGCGACAGGCCCCTCCTGACCTTCACCACCGGCGTGGCCGGCGACACGCGCTGGAAAGGCGACGAGGGCAGCGGGGCCGAGCTGTTCTTCGACATGACGATGTTCGATCCCTTCCTCGACCTGGCCGGCACGATGTACCTGACCCTGCCCGCGAGCGCGGTCACCCCGGGACAGCCCCTGGAACTCACGGCCACCGGGGTGGACGGCGGGGGGCGCGCCTTCTTCATGCTCTCGGACTACCAGGACTCGGCCGACTACGCGCTCTCCGGTAAAATCGCGGCCAACCCGGACGCCTTCGTCGAGCCGAAAACGCCTACCAAAGAGGATTTCTACTACGACGGATCCGGCTTCCTCAAGCTGATCGAGCGCCGGGGCGCGGACTGCTGGGACGGCCTGGACGAGCTCAAGGCCCGCCTGGCCCGGCCCCGCACGGTCAACAACTCCTGCGAGCGGGCCATCTTCCGCGACGCCTTCACCCACGTCGAGAAATGGCTGCTGACGCGCTCGAACGCCAAGCACCACTATTCCTCCACGATCGCCTTCAACGCCGATGGCTCGCTCATCAAGATGGGGATGCTCTACGAGATGGCCACCGCCGCCCCGGTCGCCTGGAAAATCCACGGCGGCGGCGAGTGGGACCGGGTGCGGCCCTTCACCTGTTACGCCCAGGCCGGCGATCTCACGATCTACGAGATCAACATCAAGACCGGCGAGCGCAAGGATCTCTGCAAGGCCGAGGGCCGTGTCCAGTTCTGGTGGCCGCAGAGCGACGATGGCAAGTTCATCTGGTGGGTCGAGGGTCCCCAGGACGTCGGCTACCTGGTCGGCTCGCTGAACCCGGACGGCACGACCAACCGCGTCAACGTCGGCGGCGGCGTGCACCAGGCTTACCTGCTCCGCGAGCCCCAGCAACGCGGCCGGTACTGGCTCTACACCCACAATCACGACAGCGTCGACGCCAACGGCAACCGCAAGCCGGTCGGGCACCACGCCGTCGTGGACCTGATCACCGGCGAGCGCCCGATCCCGGCCTTCGCCGGCGTGCACGAGGCCCACAGCCCGGACGGCTGGGCCATCTCCGCGAGCTACGCCCACAGCATGTACCCGGAGAAGATGCCGCCCCACCGGATCGTCAGCGTGATTGACCCCTTCGAGATGCACACCACCTGGAACAGTTTTGAGCGCAACTGGGCGGCCGAATCCTACAACTGCAACCACGGCTCCGACATCCTCAAGGTCAACCCCTGGACCGACGACGTCGTGATCATCGGCAGCGCCGGCCAGAACCCGCCAACCCACTACACCTGGCAAAGCCTCCAGTTCGCCAACCTGAGCCCGGATGGCACGAAAGTGCTCTACTACTCCTCCATGCTCCAGAGCGGCGACCGCGGCCAGGAATACATCCTCGTGGCCAAGCACCCCGAGCCGCCCCTCGACGTCCAGGTCAAAAAGGAGGGCGCCAAGGCGCGGGTGACCTGGAAGCCCCACGAGCTGTCGCGCGAGATCCGCGGCTACCACGTCCTGCGCAGCGCCGCCAGCGGCGGCGGCTACGAGGCCGTCAGCGCCGGCCGGGTCGCCGGCGCCGAGTTCGTGGACGAGGCCCCGCCCGCCGGCCCCTGCTTCTACCGGGTGCGGGCCGAGGAGCACTCGGGGCTCGTCAGCCCCTTCAGCGCCGAGGCCGCGCTGGAGGCCGGGTCGGCGCCCCGCTGGGTCTTCGCCGAGGCCGAATCCGGCTCGCGCAAGGCCCCCATGCGGGTGACGATGGACGGCCGCTGCTCCGGCCTGCACCTCGCCTACCTCTCCGAGCAGCCCAAGGGCGCGGAAGGCGCGCTCGAGCTCAGCCCCGCCCTGCCCGCCAAGGGGGATTACGCCGCCTGGGTGCGCGCGGCCGCCCGGCAGGACGGAACCTTCACCTTCGACGTCGGCGGCAAGAAGAACGCGCTGTCCCTGAAAGCCTCCGGCTGGCAGTGGCTGAAACTGGCGCAGGTCTCCGCGGGCGCCGGCCCCCTGCCCATCCGCATCGCCTCGTCCTCCCCCGGCCTGCTGTTCGACCGCTTCGCCCTGACCACGGACCCCAAGGCGGCCCCGGAAGGCCTGGGCTGGCTCGACGCCGCGCCTCCGGCCGCGCCCTCCGGCCTGGCCGCCGACAAGGTCCGCGGCTCGGACTGCCTCCTCAAGTGGAAAGCGCCGCCCGACAAGGACGTGGGGCACTTCAACATCTACTGTTCCGACCAGGAGGATTTCCTGTGCACCCCCGCCCGCCTGGTCCTCAGTCCGCCGGCGGACGCGACCGAGGTGTTCGATTGGGGCCTGCCCAAGGGCGCCGTGGTGTATTACCGGATGACCGCGGTGGACTGGAACGGCAACGAGTCCCCGCCCTCCACCCCGCTCAAGGTCGAGCTGGCGAAGAACTAAGGCAAGCGTCTTGAGGACAAGCCGCTCCACCTCTGGAACGGAAAGGTGGAGCGCGTTATCCCTAACGCGCTTCTGATTTTATCATCATTCTCATCACACAGCATTGGATCATAGATGATAAAAGGTATTAAATATCTTTTGGTGCTGATTGCCACCCTCTGTGCTGGGTGCACAGTTCGGAGTAGCGGCGGCGAAACGGTGGTGGAGGATGGGGTGATCGATTCCGAAAAGATCGTGCTGGTTGCGGTGTCGAACTTTTCGAAAGCAGGCTTTACCGTCAAGATAAGCACTAACTCTTCAGATTATATTGTACATTTCCACGGCAACAGCGTGACAGGAGTATTATCCGTCAGATCTGATAGCGCAACATGGTCCTTGGACCAATACCGTTGGCGTCCTCGCGGCGCTTCTGAATATCGAAAGGCCACTTCCATAATCGAGACAAGCATAAAGGAATAATTGGACAGTAGTGTAGTAATTGCGGCGGGAACTGGGCATGAAATCCATTGTCATTCCGAGCCTAGGCGAGGAATCTCGTTGGTGTTGAGGTGCTTCGCTCTGCTCAGCATGACAAGCCAACAATATCTGATGGAAACAGCACACTAGACCGGAGGGTGGAGCGCGTTATCCCTAACGCGCTTTCGGCTCGAACACATCAAACATCGATCTCTCAATCCAGGGAAGTCAAGTAGTTCTATCCACCGACGCCTCTTGGCGAAGGTGGCGCTAGGGCGTGGTGAATTCGGTTTCCGCCAGCGGCGGATTCGGAAAAGCAAGGCCAGCTTGGGCTGGATGCGGACGCGCCGCGCGAAGCGCCATACTCGCGTATGCGCGAGCGCGGGAAGCCCGCAGACAGCCCGAGATCGCCGCGGCTTTTTCCGAACCGAATTCAACACGCTACAGGAGGCGCTATGATACGCCATCAGCTGCGGCAGGCGGGCGCGCTGCTCGCCGGCCTGGCGGCAAGCGCGGCGCTCCTCGCCGGCCTGGCGCCGGCGGCGGAGGAGGCCGCGCCGCCGCCAACCGGCTCCAACGTGCTCGTCATCGCCAACCGCGCCTGGGCCGGGCGCGGCGGCCGCGAGGCCGGCGCAAGCGAAAAGGTCGCCCGCCATTACCTAACGCGCCGCGGCGTGCCCGACCGCAACCTGCTCGTGGTCGAGATCGAGCCGGACAATCCCGACTACGCCGCCTTCCACACCCGGGTTATCGTGCCCCTTTCCGAAAAGCTCAAGGCCCTGCGCCGGGAATCGGGCCGGGACGAGATTCTCTACCTGCTCTGCTGCTACGGCATGCCCATCCGGGTCAAGATGCCGTTCCCGGCGGAGGTCTACGGCGCCCCGCCGTGGAAGGAACCGGTCTTCAACCCCGACGGCTC
Organism: uncultured Verrucomicrobiota bacterium; assembly: GCA_964630555.1. Classification (GTDB taxonomy): domain Bacteria; phylum Verrucomicrobiota; class Kiritimatiellia; order JAAZAB01; family JAAZAB01; genus JAHIJO01. The sequence continues at coordinate 5,061 of CAZVVD010000022.1, forward strand.
GGTCCGGCAGGAGAGGCGGCGCACGTATGCCGCGCTGCGATCCGCCGACAGCTTCCTCTGCTACCCGCACCTGCTGGCGCGGCTGGCGTCGAACGAGGCGCCGGACGGAATCCGCGCCCATTTCGGCGGCGTGTTTGACCAGCGCGATTTCGCGCCGCCGCCCCTCCATCCCTACTACGGTTTGGGCGTCAGGCCGGACGCGCCGGCGCCGGCCCCGCCGCTGAAGATCGGCTACGGGTTCTCCAACCAGAAAGGCCCGCCGCTCTCCTTCGCCGAGGCGCGGCGCCGCAATCCCAACCGGTTCGCCTATTACCTCGTCTGCCGGCTCGACGCTCCCACCCCGCTGATCGCCCGTGCCCTGGTGGACAAGGCGATCTACGCGGAAGCTTTCCTGGAAAACCCGGGCGGGGGCGGGGCGGTGTCTTACCGGACGCAGGCCGTGTTTGACCTGGGCGAGCTGACCAAGAGCAACGAGCAGATCCGCGACGCCGCCGACTGGTTTGCCGGCCGCACGCCGGGCAGCCCCTTCGCCGACCAACCCTGGCCGACGCTCGTGGACACCGGCACCCAGCCGGGCCAGGAGATCGGCATTCCAGGCACGAACGGCGCGCCCTACCTGCCGAACGACCCCTCGTTTTCCCCGACAAACTGGCCGCTGGACAACGTGGCCTGGTATGCCGGCACCTACACCACCTGGGGGCGCTACCAGGACGTCTATCGCTGGGCCGTCGGGTCCGTCGGAATCCACATTGATTCCGGGAACTGCGCCGACATCCACACGACCAACTTCGACGCCTTCGCGCGCTCGGCGGATCCCGGTGAGGAGGGCCGGCCGGGCTTCGTGCCCCACGCGCTCGTCCGCAACCTGACCGCCTCGGCCGGCGTCGTGCACGAGCCGTTCGAGGACGGCCTGACCGACGCGGGCTTCCTGTTCCGCGCCCTCTCGCTCGGCCTGCCCTTCGCCGACGCCTGCTACGCCGCCACCCGCGACATCTGGTGGAAATCCACCTTCATCGGCGACCCGCTCTACCGTCCCTGCGGCGGGCCGAAAGCCGCGGACAAGGATCCCCCGACCATCCTGTCGACGGAAGCCCGGAACGAGAACGGACGCTGGCGGGTGACGGCGCAGGCCGACAAGCCCTGCCAGTTCACCGTGAACATCAATGGGAAGGATATCAAGCCGTTTGACAAGTGGGGAACCGCGTGGGCTGACCGGGACTGGTTCTTCGCCTGCGAGCTGGACCTGCTCCTGGATCCTGCCGCCGCGCCCGGAGGAACGGCGCCGGCGATCACGGTCAAGGCCCGCTCGCCGGCCGGGCTGGAAAGCCTCCCTCGTTTGCCAGTCTTCGTGGGCGTGGCGTCCGCTGCGGCGAAAGAAGGACGCACTTCCGATTAATCACCGAAACAACCCAAAAGAGTGCCTTCTCCTCCGGAAACCGCCTACTCTATTTATGAAAGCGCAAGGCATTGTGAAAGGAAAAGGCCTGCGCCACTTCAAGGATTACGTATCTGTCAGCCTGGTTGTACCCAACGGGTTATCCGCCCAGCGCGACGTCTTTTCGCCAAGGCCTTGCCAGCATTGGCGAAAGGTGACTCTTGCGCAATAGTCAGGTATTCACGCGGCCTGAAGGACCTCCCGGTGATCAACATTGTCCTGATGGCGGTCGTAACCGCAGTCGCCATCGGCCTTGGCGTCCTGCGCGGCGCGCGCATCCTGGGCCGGAACAGGGCCGCCACCCTGGACTCGGCGCATAAGCATCTCCCCGAAGTCCGCGTCCTGCTGCCCGCCTGTGTCCTTTCCTCGATCGCCGCCCTGATAGTGTTTTCGCGCTACGACGCCCTCTGGCTCGTGCCCGCCGGCATCGACTGCTGGGCCCTGCCGATCCTGTACGCCTGCTCCGCCGGATTCCTGTGCTACCTCCTGGCCGCGGCCCTGCGGTTCGCCTACCGCTCCGCCCACCCTGAAAGGCACAAGCTGGCCTTGGCCGCCGCCCTGCTGTTGGTCGGCCTGGGCTCTATGTACCTGAAACACAGCTTGCCGGTCTACCCCGGCTTGTCCGACCGGCGAACGCCTGACGGCTGCATCCTGCAGTCGTCCCCGTTTACATGCGCGCCCGCCGCGGCCGCGAACATCCTGGCGCTTAGGGGAATCGCCGCCACCGAGCGGGAGATGGCCCGGCTGGCGGGAACCACCGACCTCGGCACCGCGCCCGGGGAAATCGTCCGCTGCTTCCGCCGCATGGGCATCGCCGCGCATAAGGCCATCCTGACGCTCGCCCAGTTGCAGCAGCGCCGTTCACCCACCCTCCTGCTGGTCGATTATCCTGAGATGAGCCCCTTGTCGCACGCGATCGTGCTCGAGAGTCTTGACGACAACCACGCGCTCGTCATCGACCCCTTGAAAGGACGGGTGCAACTTACGCTCCGGCAACTCCAGGACCAGTGGAGAGGCTATGCCGTTTGCGTTGAAAACGACCCGGCACAATGATACGCTCACACCTTGAAAGGCGTGAGCCTAGGCCTGTTTCCCCGCAAGGCACAACATCCCCATAAGCGAAAAAACCATCAAGAGACGTTGGTAGAGGCAGCTGATTCGTGGGCCCGCGGCTTGTGCTGTCGCGAGCCCCCGCACGTTTCAGGTTAAAAACATGGATACGGTCATGCAGTTGCTGGACCTTGTCGGCACGGCTGTGTTCGCGATCACCGGCGCGCTGGCGGCCGGCCGGAAGCGGATGGATATCTTCGGCGTGGTGGTCCTGGGATGCGTCACCGCGCTCGGGGGCGGAACCTTGCGGGACGTCATTCTCGGGGTTCGCCCGGTCTTCTGGATTTCCGACACGGGTTACCTCGCGGTGGCCGCGATTGCGGCGACCGGGACTTTCGTGCTGGCCCGGCGTTGGAAACTGCCGGCGACAGCCCTCCTGTACGCGGATGCGGTTGGGCTGGCCGTGTTCACGGTCATCGGGTTCCAGCGGGGATTCCTTGCCACCCATATGTACAGCATCGCCATCGTCATGGGCATGACGACCGGCGTGGCCGGCGGCATCATCCGCGACGTACTTGCAGGCGAAATCCCCCTGATCCTGCGCCGTGAAATCTACGCCTCCGCCAGCCTTTGCGGCGCCGCCGCTTTTGGGCTGCTGTCGCACTTCAATCTGGCCAGGCCTTTCACCGTGGCGGTGGCCATCCTGACCACGCTGCTGATCCGGCTGGCGGCCCTGCATTGGAACCTGGGCTTGCCGTCCCTCCGGGTCAAAGAAGACGACACCCCGTCCAAACGAAACGGCACACCGGCCGGCGTCGATTGACAGCGTGTTGTATCCCGGTCGTTGGGGCTCCGAGACACCGTGTCACGGCACGTAGCCGGACGAGAGGGTGGCTTCACCATATCCCAGGGTCGAGAGCTGCACGCGCCACAGGCCCGTGGCCGTCTCCAGCAGGATGGGATCGGCCTTGCCGTCGCCGTCGTAATCCCCCGCCGCCACGATCGTGCCCGCCCCGCCAAAACCGGCCAGCGTCGCGGTGGCATATCCGCTGGCCGACAGCTTGACCTGCCACGTGCGCGTGGATTCCCGATATACCGCCGGATCCGACAGGCCGTCGCCGTCGAAATCGCCCGACACCGGCACATAGCCTGCCCCGCCGAAGTCCCACAAGGCGCCGGTGATATAATCGTTCGCCGAGAGCAGGACCGTCCAGTTGCCGTTGGTCGTGTTGTAGACCGCCGCATCGGCGCGGCGGTCGGAATCGTAATTCCCCGGCATGGCGTTGTAGCCCGTGCCGCCGAAACGAGTCAACGAAGCAAACGCATACCCCTGGCTGGACATGGCCACCCGCCAGTCGCCGTTGGTGATGTTGTAAATCGCCGGATCGGCCCTGCCGTCGCCGTCGTAGTCGCCGGCCACGGCCTGATAACCCGGTCCGCCGAAGCCTGTCAGATTGGTAACGGCATATCCCCTTCCCGATAATTTCAGTTGCCAATCACCGCCGGTTTCTGCATACACCCCCGTGTCGGTTTTGGCATCCCCGTCGTAATCCCCCGCCACCGGGGTCCAGCCCTGACCGCCCAGCAGGTCCGTGACCAATGCATACCCGCTGGCCGACAGCTTCGCGTACCATGTTCCGCTGAGGTTGCCGTAGAGCACCAGGTCCATCTTCCGGTCCCCGTCAAGGTCGGCATCGCTGATCACGGCCACCTTGACGACCTTGTTGCTGCGGCTGTTGTCGTAGTCCGCCGGCAGAACGAGATTCCACAGCCGGTTGTGCGTGTCGAACTGAGCAACGAGCTGCGCGAACAGCGAGCTGTCCCCCGCCACCTGAATGCCGGACAGATCGGACGGGTCATTGAGCCATGCCAGCAACCGCGACCGCGTCAGGGTATAGGTCGCCCCGACGGGCTCGTCGGGCTTATTGCTCCAGGATTGCAGCACGCCGTTGCGCAGGAGCACGTAGAGATTGGACTCCGTGGCGGGCAGATCGGAGTCGGTGAAAATAAAGCGCATGGCCAGGGTCAAATGTTCGGCTTCCTTCCCCTTGACGAGCGTGCTCAGGTAGTCGAAGATCAGGCTGGGCGGCATTGCACCGAGCGAGCCGGAGACGGAGGAGCCGGTGACCGGCGGGCCAAGGGTGCCGTTGCGCAGTTCTTCCGCGCCGCTCAAAAAGATATTCCGCCAGGTTCCGGACTCGAACGAGTACCCGAGCTGTTCGAAGGCATCGGCCTGAAGGTTCTTGGCCTCCTGGTTGGCGGGATTGGCGAACACGACGTGCTGCATCACTTCGGCCACCCAGCGGTAATCGCCCTGCGCGTAGCTTTGGCGGGCCTTGGCGATCACGGCGCTTTCCCCGCCCATAAAATCCACGTATTTCCGGGCGGCAAGGGATTCCGGGTACTTGTAGTAGTTGGCGGGATTTCCGTCCCACCAGCCCACGTAGCGCTGCGCCACGGCTTTGACGTTGTGATTCAGGGTGCCGTAATATCCCCGGTTGTAGAATTCTCCGGCTAGCGCGGCCGGGAGCTCGAACGACTCGGCGATGGCTTCCATGTTCATGCCGTTGTTCAGCATGCGAATCACCTGGTCATTGAAATAGCGGTATAGATCCCGCTGGTCCCGCAGAATCTTCAGGCAGCGTTCGTTACCCCAAACCGGCCAGTGATGGGTGCCGATCAGCATCGTGACGCTTGGGCCAAACAGGTTGATGGCCTCGTCAATGTAATAGGCAAACGCCTTGGCATCGCGCACCTTGGCCCCGCGCGAGGTCAGCAGATTGTGCATCGTGTGGGACACGTTCTCGCCCGGACACAACGCGCCATAGGCCGGGAAAAAGATGTGCATCTCGGCGGGCGCTTCGGTTCCGGGCGCCAACTGGAACACGACTTCCAGCCCGTCAATGAACACCGGGCCGTTGCTCACGATTTCGGCGGAAGGGCGATACAGCAGGCTCGCCCCGAAACCGGTGGTCTTGCCCAACCCCGATCCGACATGACCGTACGGGCCTTTTGATAAATAACTGCCATACATATAGTCGGACCGGCGGAACATGCTGTTGCCCAGGTACAGATTTTCAGACAAGGCCTCTTCATAAAAGCCGTCGGGCGCATAGTAAAGAATTTTTCCCGCGCTGCCGGCAGGCGTGGCGTCAGGCGCGATGGGCTTGCCTTCGGAGGCCAGAATGCCGCTCACGCCGCCATAATGGTCAATATGACTGTGAGTGGAGAGGATGGCGACGACGGGCTGGGACGACACATGGGACCGCAGCAGCGCGAGCCCGGCGCGCGCGGTTTCCGTGCTGGTCAAGGGATCGATCACGATCCAGCCGCCGGCGGTTTTAACGAAGCTCATCGTGGCCAAGTCGTAACTGCGCACCTGGTAGATTTTGTTCGACAGCACCTCGAAAAGCCCGTTGATGTTGTTCAGGCGTTCCTGACGCCACAAGCTCGGATTCACGCTTGCCGGAGCGTTGGTTTCATTCAGGAACTGGTAGCCTTCCATGTTCCACGCGTAAAATCCCAAGGCGTTCATCTGGTCAATGTCATTGGGGATGATGCGGGGCGACTCGAGGCCCGCAATGAATCCGCGACGGGCGTCAACAAAATCCTGCTGGTCGGTAAAATCCAAGATTGCATACATCTCCGCATTGCGCGCCGCGGTGATGGCCGTCGCCGGGTTGGGGGGAATTTGCGCCAGGCCGGCGCCCGCCCCAAGCCACCCTGCCAGCGCACCGGCCAACAGGAGATGACGGCGCCTGGCAGGGTTGAAAACATATGCGCTGCCTACAGATCGTTTCATAGCCAGACTCCTCCTCCTTTGGGTTATCCTTGGGTCGTGCCAGCCTCAGCGCTTGGAGTTGAGGAATACGCGGGCAGCGAGCACGCCGTCCGGCCCCGCCGGCGACGGCGCGCCGGCGCCTTCGCCGCCGCCGGTATCGTCCAGCAGGGCCTGCTCGGTGCGGACGTAGCCGGTCCGGGCGAACAGGGCGCCGACGTCCTGGTTGGCGCTCTCGAAGGCCTCGAGGAGCGAGACGCGCCCGTTCCCGTCCCGGTCCGCCGCCGGCGAGGCCAGGGCCTTCAGGAACGGCCCGGCGAAAGACGTCCGGTAGATCTGGTCTTCCCCGCAGGCGGCAATCACCACGCGGCCGCGCATGGCCAGCGGCTTGATGAACGCCCCGCTGACCGGGGTGAACACGCACACGACCACGAGCCGGCAGGGCAGCGAGTCCAGCAGCACCCCGAAGTCGTCGGGGTGCAGGTCCGGCCCGCGGAGGTTGAACATGACGCGGTCATCCACCTTGTTGGCGTTCCCGAAAAGCATCAGCACGAGGGCGTCGTCCGGCTTGAGGCGGCCTTGCCACTCCCGGAAAAGGGCGGCGACGGTTTCGCGCGAGCTGTCCGCGGACTTGCCGGGAATCGGGCTGGCCTTGTCCGCCAGGACGCGGACATGGTCGGCGGGATATTTCCACGTCTCGCGGAACAGGGCGGCAGCCTGCTTGACCGCTCCGTCCACGATCGCCGCGTCCTCGGCGTCCGCCGTCAGCCCGGAGACGATGGCCGCGTACACGCGCTGTTCGGGGTCCGGGATCGCCGGCTCGGCGGCGGCCGGCGCCGCCGCCGGGAGATTGGTCGGCCCGAAGGCCGGGACCGGCTGGACGAACTCGGCCAGCTCGGCCGGCATGACCGTCTCCACGGGATTGCTGGCCACCGTCGCCGCGAACGCCCAGACGCCGGTGGTGCAGCCGACGGTGTAAAAGGCAATCCGCTCGGCCGGCTGGGGCTGGACTTTCAGCGTCAACGGTTTGCCGGGCGTCACCAGGGAAGCCGGCACGGAAAAGTAGGTGATCCCGTTCAGGTTGCCGACGGCGTCGGGCCCGAGGTAATCGAAGAACAGTTCGAGGCGTTTGGGGTCGTCGGGCTTTCCCGCGACGGTGCGGCTGTCCCCGGCGACAGCGATGGGAAAGGCCAGCACGACCTTGTCGCCGATCGAAAGGTCCACCAGGAAGCGCGCGTTCTTGTCCAGGAACGCCCCGGAGCGGTGATGTTTTCCGCTCATGACAGTGTCCCAAGCGAAGACCACCCGCTCCCCGACCTGGGCCGGGACCGGCTGGGTTTCCCAGATCACCGGGAAGCGGTCGGCGGTAGTGCGGACATAGGCCATATCGGTGCCGGGCCCGCGATGGGTGCGGAAGTAGTTGCCCCGCCCCTTGGTCGAGATCAGCTTGCCGAACCCGTCCACGTGGGTCTCGGCGGCGAACCCGGCAGCCGGGACCAGGGCCGCACCAACCAAGAAACAAATCGCGCCATTGATGATCGGATGTTGCATGTTCCCCTCACCTCATTGTTAGCACACCATCTTTACCTGACGCTGATCACCATGCCGACTGGCGGCAGAGAGCGCGTGGCCTCCGCGGTGTTCCCGTAGGCGCCGATATTGATCCGGTTCCCGCAGGGCTTCGGCTCGAGCGACCAGTCCGAACCGGGGTCCCCGGCGTCCAGGCACGGGCTGTTCGCGCCGTCCGGCGTCCACGCCCCGTCGTGGCATGAGCCTTCCTTGCCCATCTCGTGGTAATCCCCGGCGGCGGGGTTGACGAAGAGCGGATCGGCGCTGAAGTTGCCCGCGCCCAGGCACGCAGCCCACCCGTCCTGGGAATCCGTGTAGGCCAGGATCAGGTTCTGGTTGTGCCCGATCCCGCCCAGCGCATTGCCCCAGAGAATCGAGTTCTTCACGGTCAGCGCGGCCGAGGTCGGCCGGGCGATGCCCCAGCCGGCATTGTTGGCCAGGGTACAATTCACCAACGTGGCCGGCTGGTCGGAAACCAGGACGCCGTCGCCGTCGTTATTGGCGACCATACAATTGCTCATTTCCAGCGTCGCACCCGCGGCGCCGGCAAAGTCCAGTCCCCGGCCGGCGCTATTATTCCGCAAAATGGAATTCACGCACCGCGTGCTGCCCTCCCCGGTCACATACACCAGCTCCGGCGCCGCCCCCGTGGAAATACCACCGCCGTCAATCGCACAGCTCTCCATCCGCGTATTGGCGCAGGCATTGATGTAGATTGCGCCACCTTGCTTGTCGACAGCTCGCATCCAGTGTTTTTGAAACGTATTGGAAACCAGTTGCAAGCACTGCAATCCGGCGGCGCAGACTCCACCCCCCCGCGCGTAGCCAGTATCGAGCGGATCATCGGAAGCTCTGGTCTGGTTGTTCGTGAAAAGGCACCCCGTGACCATTCCTGTGGATCCCTCCAAACAGAGCGCCCCGCCATGGCCATCCCCACCCGAAGTGGAGCTCGCGAAGGCATAATTCCCATCAAACCAGCAAGCGTTCACCACCGCCATGACCCCGGTGCCCGCGTGATACACCGCTCCGCCAAAGGCGCTTTTATAGCTCGCAGTGGCACAACCGTTCGCAATACATCGAACGCCATCCAGCGTCAGAGCGCCCCCGAGAACATAGATCGCCCCGCCGTAGTAATTACGCCAATCACTCAATGTGGCCACCGTGTTCTTGTGGAACACGCCCGCGCGGCCCCGCGCGACGAACGGACACCCGATCGCGGCGACGCCTCCCCCGTAGCCGGTCACTCCAACCAGCCGGAGCGCGTTGTTGGAAACCACCGTATCCAGCAGCGTCAGCGAGCCGCCCGCGGCGTAGATCCCGCCGCCATAGCCCTCCCCCGTCGTGCAGATGTTCGTGTTGTCCATCACCGCGCAGTTGGTCAGCGTCGCCGCGCAGCCCAGGAGCTTCAAGCCGGCGCCAAAGTTCCAGCCATTGGTGAAACTCCCCCCGCGGAACGTCAGGCCCCGCAGCACCAGCGCGCCCTTGGATGTCGCCTGCAAGACCCGCTGCCCGTTCGTCCCCGCGTTGTCCAGCACCGTCAGGGACGCGTCGCCGTTCGAGGCCGCCAGCGTCAGGTTGGCCATCGGCACTGTCAGCGGAAACTCCTCGCCGTTCGATGCCCAGCTGTAGGTTCCCGTCGCCACGTGGATCGTCGCGTTCGCCGTCACGTTGGAGAGCGCCTTGGTCAGCGTCCGCCAGGCCGTGCCCCATGTCGTCCCGGCGTTCATGTCGTTTCCGCCCACGGCGTCCACATAGCAGTTGGTGACCCAGCGAATGATGGCATCGTCAACCCCGTTGGCATAGTGATAGCCCAGGTCCACGGGGCCGGCGTCGTTGGTTCCTGACGTGCAGGTCGTGCGCGTGTCCAGCCCCCAGGACGCCGCCGCGTTGCTGCCGGCGTCAATGCAGGGACTGCTGACCGTTTGATGCGGCAGCCCGTTGGACGAGAGGTAATAACAGCCCGATACGTTCGCGAACAACGGGTCTAGTTCCAGGTTGTTCGTCCCCCCGAAGGCCGGGGTCTGCAAACACGAGTAATCAACCCACACATTCGCGTTGCTCAGAATGCCGCCGGCCCCATTCCCCCAGGCAATGCTGCTGAGCACTGTCCCCGTTCCTCCCTCGCGATTGAAGCCCCAGCCCACATTTTCCGCCAGGGTACAGTTGGCCACGGCGACCGTTCCGGCCGCCAGCCCCAGCCCGTCGCCGCCGTTCTGCGCCAGCAGACAGTTGAAGACCCTTGCCCGGCCGTTCGACACGACCAGGCCGTTGCCGGTGTTGCCCAGGATGGCGCAGTTGGTCATCCCCAGCGTGGAACCGGCGGCGCCGGAGAAATACAGCCCGCCGCCCACGCGGTTGTCCCGCAGGGTCGAGTCCAGGAACAGCGTGGACCCGCCGCCGCTCACATACACCAGTTCCGGCGCCGTCCCCGTGGACACACCGCCGACATCAATCGTACAGCCCTCCACCACGGCCGTGACGCAGGCGTCGAGGAACAGCGCCGCGCCTTGCTTGTCAAACGCATCCACCCAGTGGGTCTGAAACGTATTGGAACCCAGTTGCAGGCGCTGCAATCCGGCGGCGTAAACCCCACCCCCCCGCGCCGCGTAGCCAATATCGGCGGCTCTTGCGGAAGTGGCGGTATAGTTGTTCGTAAAAAGACAGCCTGTGACAATACCCGTGGATCCCCCAAGATAGAGCGCCCCGCCATGGGCATCCCCCCACGAACTGGCGCTCGCCACGGCATACTGTCCCTCGAATCGGCACCCGGTGACGGTTGCCATCGCCCCTTTGCCCACATGGTACACCCCGCCGCCATAGCAACTGTGATAGGTCCAGGTATGACAGCCATTGCCATGGAAGGTCACCCCGTCCAAGGTCAGGTCGCTCCCATTCGCATAGAGCGCCCCGCCGTAGAAATCCTCCCTAAGACCGAAAGGGCTCACCGTATTTCCGCGGAAGACTCCCCTGCTTCCCCTGGCGATCACCGCGCAATTTACGGCGGCTACGCCGCCCCCGCATCCGATCACACCGTCGGGCAGCAGGGCGTTGTTGGAAACCACCGTATCCAGCAGCGTCAGCGAGCCGCCCGCGGCGAAGATCCCGCCGCCATAGGTTGTCCCCATCGTGCAGATGTTCGTGTTGTCCATCACCGCGCAGTTCGTCAGCGTCGCCAAGCAGCCTTGGAACAACAGCCCCGCGCCGCAGTGATCGCCTTCGGCGAAGCGTCCGCCGCGAAACGTCAGCCCCCGCAACACCACTGTTCCCATGCCTGAGGCCTGCAAGACCCGCTGGCCGTTCGTCCCCGCGTTGTCCAGCACCGTCAGGGCTGGGTTTGAGTTCGACGCCGCCAAGGTCAACCCCGGCATCTGCACGTTGAGAGGAAACGTTTCCCCGATGCCGGCATTGTAGGCGCCCGTCGCCAGGTGGATGGTTGCGTTGGCCGCCACGTTGCTCAGGGCGTGGGTCAGCGATTTCCAGGCCAGATCCCAGGAAGCCCCGCTGTTGGCATTGTCGCCGTGATTCGCGTCCACGTAACAGGCGGTGATCGTCCGGATCGCGGACGTGCCGTTGGCATAGTGATAGCCCAAATCCACCCTGTCGCTGTCGTGCGTCCCCGAGGTGCAGGTCGTGCGGTTCGCGAGCCCCAGGTTCTCCGCCGTGTCATTGCCCCGGTCCAGGCACGGGCTGCTCGCAGCCTGGCCCGTCAGCCCGCTCACGGACAGGTAGTAGCACCCCGCCACGGGCGCAAAGAGCGGTTCATTGGTGAGATTGTTTTCTCCCCCGAACACCGGCGCCTGCACACAGGAATAATCCACCCACACGTTCTCGTTGCTCAAAATACCGCCGGACAGGTTGCCCCAGGCAATGCTATTGACCACCGCCCCGGTCCCGCCCGTCCGGCTGAAACCCAAACCGGCGTTGTCCGCCAGCGTGCAGTTGGCGACAGTGGCCGTGCCGGCCGCCATGCCAAGCCCATCACCAATATTCCGCGCCAGAATGCAGTTAAAGAGCGATGCGGCGCCGTTCGAGATGGCGACCCCATTCCCGTTGTTGGCCACGACGAGGCAGTTGGTCATCCCCAGCTTGGAACCGGCGGCACCGGCAAAGCACACTCCGCGGCCGGACCTGTTGTATCCCACAACGGTGTCGAGAAACCGGGTGCTCCCTCCCCGGCACACATACACCAATTCCGGCGCCGTCCCGGCAACAGTGGTGGCGCCGTCTAGCACGCAGTTTTCCACCAGAGCATCGGCGCAGTTTGACACGGCAAAACTGGCCCCGCGTGCCACGGTCCCTCCTCCATCCACCCAGTTATCCTGGAACACATTGGAGACGATCAGCAGGGATTCCATATCGGCCGCATAGATTCCCCCGCCTTGCCGCCAGGCGCTGCTGCTGGCCACGTTGTTGCTCGCAAACGCGCAGTTCGTGATCACCCCAGCGCTCCCGGCCAGACAGATCGCCCCGCCGCAGGCTGCCATCGCTGAGTAATTGGTCGCCGCATTGCCGAAGAAGCGGCAGTCCGCAATCGTCGCCGACATCCCGCCTCCCGCGCAATAGAGCGCCCCGCCCAGAGTGCCGCCTCTGCTCCAACTGCGCGCTAGGTTGTTGACCAAAAGTGCATTTTCCAGCCTCAGCAACGCATTCGTGGTATAGATCGCCCCGCCATAGGCAATGTTGGACTTGTCAGCCGTCGAAGCCACGTTGTTGCTGAAGACGCACCCACTCCCCCGCACCGTCAGCGGGCAACCGACCGCCGCGATGGCCCCTCCGTAAACATACACACCCCCTCCCGTGAACCCATGTATCTCGTTATTGAAAAAGGCGCTGTCCACGATCGTCAGCGACCCGCCCTCGGCATACACCCCGCCGCCATAGAAAGTCGCCGTCGAGCTGTTATTCTTGTTGTCCCCCACCACGCAGTTGGTCAGCGTCGCAACGCAGTTTGTAAAGCATAACCCCGCGCCGTTATGCGCACCGTCGTTGAAATAGCCTCCGGCGATGGTCAGCCCCGAAAGCGTCACCACGGAGTCGCAAGCATAGACGATCCGCATCACCCCGCCGGCCCTGGTCAGGGTGCTGTTGGTGCCGGAATACGCTTCGCTGCCGCCGCCCACGCACCCGCCGACGACTGTCAGACCCAGCGCGTTGGAAATCACGACCTGGGAGGCATTGGAATACACGCCCCACTGGAGGTAAATCGTGTCGCCGGCGTTGGTGGCCAGCGTCGCCGCATCCTGCACGTTACCGAAGGCCGTTGCCCAGTTCGTCCCGCCCCCACCCGGCCCGGACGGCGCGACAAAGTAATCCGCCGCCCTCGAAACACCGGCGATCCCGAGAACCAAAACCGCCAGCAGAGGCTTCCAAAGCAATTCTGTTTTTGCACTCATCACATGCGCTGCGCCCCGCCGCGGGGCGTTATTTCCCTCCAGCCAGGGCGGGTCTGCCTGGCGGCGAGCGGCACGCCCGCCCGCACCCGCACATTCGCCGGCCGCGCCTTGGCGGTTCCATTTCTCATGCCATGGTTGCCGTCAGCGGACAATGAATTGCACTAAATTATACGATACCCCCGCCCGTCCGGCGTGTCAAAGCCATTTCGAGCTGTTTTACGACAGAACCCCCGTCACTCGAAATCCGGATCATCGCCACATCTGCAAACGCGCCGACAACGCTTCGAAGGCTCGCGGCCAAGGGCCAGAGGGATTAAAGCGCATTCGGGAGGCAGTCGGCATTACTGCGGTGTCCAGGGGGAACCTAAAAAACAGGGACGGCAGATTCAGGCCAACCCGGAGCGGCGGCGGAGGAACCATTCCGCCGACAGCAGGCCGATGAGGACGGCCAGCAGCGGCCAAGTGTCCCACAGCTTGCGCTCCTCCCGCGGCGCCGCCAGGCGGGCCCCGCCCGCGGCGAGCGCCTGCGGCAACGGGTCGGCCTCCCCGGCCCGGACGTAGCGTCCGCCGGACAGGGCGGCGATCGCTTTCAGGACCGGCTCGCGCAGCGCCGGGTCCTCGGCTTCCTCGTCGCCGGCATGGCCCTGGATCGCGCAGCGCGCCTCGCCCGCCAGCCGGCCGCCGCTTTCGATGAAGGCCGTCAGGAATTCAGGTTCCGCGGTCTCCTTCGGGAACTCCGCCGTATAGGTCCCGGCCTGGTCGGGCGCCGGCGCCATGCGGTAGGAAGCCCCGGCGCCGGTTTTCAGGATCACGGCGGCGCGCGCATCCGGGCGGCAGGCGGCGTCCTGGACCTCGCAGCGCGCCTTCACGGTTTCGCCGGGCGCGTAGGACGGCTTGTCGGTCGCCAGCGCGTAGCGGGTGGCTTCGTAGCGGTTGCGGCCCAGCCAGCGCAGCGACCGCCCCCAGAAATCCTTGTAGACCGGCAGGCGCCCCGCCGCCGCGGGGATGCCCGGGAACCCCCATTTCCAGAGGAAGCCGCTGGCGGAGAACAGCACGTAACCCCGGCCGAAGCGCTGGGCCAGGATCAGCGGCGCGCCGCCGGCGCCCGCCGCGAGCAGCACGCGGGCCGACGGCTTGGCGCGGTAATCGCGGCCGATTTTCATCAGCGGCAGATTGGTGAACGCCGCCAGCGGCGCCAGGGCGGGATGGTGGCGCCCCTCGTCCGTGATCCTCCCGCTCACCGCCGCCGGCGGCGCCGCCGTGCCGGCGGGGGCGTCCCCCAGGAAGACGGGCAGCAGTTTGGCCAGGGGCGTGCCCGCGTAGGCATCCAGCGGCGTCACCCCGCCCTCGATGGCCAACCCGCCGCCGCGCAGCGCCACGAAGTCATAGAGGGCGTCCAGGTCCTCGCTCCGCAGGCCGCCGGCCGGCAGATTGCCCAGGATCACCACGTCGTAGCGGAACAGCTCCTCCCGGGTGGCGGGGAAAAACGGGGTTTTTGTTTTTTTGCGATCCTCCGGAACGATATCGAACCGCAGGTCCGCGGCCACGTCGCTGTCGGAATCCAGGCTTTCCCGCAGGAAACGCACGGCCCAGCGCAGAGAGGCTTCGAGATACAGAACCCGCAAGGGCTCGTTCTCCGCCACCCGCACACTGAAGCCCGCCGCGTTGTTGTCGCGCGACAGTTCGGCCGGCCCGCCGGCGGCGGCGATGCTCAGGCGGTAATTCATCCAGCCCGGGGTGTCCGCCGCGATCTCCAGCGCGAACGTCTGCCGGGGCTCGTCCTTGAACCGCACCTTGCGCGCCAGCAGCGGCTTGCCGTTGCGTTCCACGATCAGGGCGGCCTCCTGGCCGCCAAACCCCCGCTGAGCGACCACTGCGGAGACCGGCACCCGGTCCCCCGCGGCCGCCGCCGGCGGCGCCGCGACCTCGAGCACGGCGATGTCCGGCGGACCCTCGCTCCGGCCGACGCCGACGACGTGAACCGGCGCCCGGCTCCCCGCGGCGCGCAGGTACTCCACGGGATCCCCGCCCCGCGTGACCGCGCCGTCCGTCAGCAGCAGCGCGAGATCCGGCCGCTCGGGATTCTCGTTGATCCGGCGCAACACCCCGGCCAGGTCGGTGCCCCGCCCGTCCGGGACGCATTCGTCCAGGGCCTCCGCCTTCTCGACCCGGTCGGCGAACACGAACCATTCGAGTTCGGCGTCCTTCAGCGCCGGGGCAACCTGCCGGAGCGCAAGCTCCCTGGCCGCGTCGAACCGGGTTCGGCCGCCCGGCGCGTCGGCGATCGCCATGCTGCGCGAGCCATCCATGAAGATCAACGCCCGGCGCGCCGCCGGCGCCTTTCCGAGCCCCGAGATCACCGGGTCCATGAGGATCGCCAGCAGCAGCAGCATGGCCAGCAGGCGCAGGGTTCTCAACCCCCAGACGACCGAGGGCGCCATCCGCTTGCGGAGCAGTCCGTAGGCCACGAAGACCACGGCGAGCACGGCCAGGACCGCGAAGGCCGCCACCAGGGGCCCGGGATAATGCCGCAGCGCCAGCATCATGGCAGGGCCTCCTCACTCACCCGCTTGAAATAATCGTCCTCGGCGTCCCGGTAGGGAACCGCCGGACGCTCGCGGTGTTCCGCCTTCTGCTTGGCCTTTTCCTTGAGCAACGGCGCCATCAGAAACCGCTCGACCAGCTCGTCCAGCGTCCGGGAAGTCAGCCCCGTGCCCACCCCCTCCTCGGGCGTCTCGCCTTCTCCGCCCCGTTCCTTTCCGCCGGCGGCGCCTTTCCCCTTGCCCTTGCCGTCCTTGGCATCCGGCGGCTTCTCGCCGCCTGGTTTCTTGGCGCTGCCGCCGCCTTCGCCGGGCGACGATTTTTCGGATTTACGCAGCGAATCGGCCGCGGCTTTCATCGCCTGGGCCAGGGCCTGGCCCTGCCCTTCGGCATCGGCTTCCATGGCCGCGGCGATTTCCTCCAGGCGGTCGGCGGCCTCCCCGGCGCCCATGGGCGGCTTCCCGCCCGGCTGGGTTCCCTTGCCCGGCTTGGAACCCGCCGCCGGTTTCTCGCCGCCGGCGGGCGGTTCGCCCGCGGCGGGAGCTTGTCCGGCCTGGGCTTCCGCCCGCTTTTTTTCGAAATCGGCGCGCAGGGCCTCAAGATCCTTGAGGGCCTTCTCGACCGCGTCCCCGCCCCGTTCCGGGGACAGGCCGTCGGCCTTTTGAGCGGCCTCGGCCAGCAGCTCCGCGGCCTGCTGCGCGTTGGCCTGGGCCTGGGGCAACTGGGGAATATCCCGGTCGGCCTCGCCGGTCCGGCCGAGCGCGTCGGCCGCGCCCTGCATGGCCTCGCGGGCCTGGTCCAGCAGCTCGCCCACCTCCCGCATGGCCGCCGCGCCCGGCTGGGCGGCCGGCTGCTGCTCGATCTGGCCCGCCAGCTCCGCCGCGCGCTCTGCCAGGTTTTCCTGGCGCTCCTCGAGATGGCGGGCCTGCTGGCCCGGCGTCAGCTTATCGGCCGACGGCCGCTCGCCCCCGGGCGCCGGTTCGGTTTCCGCCGGCCGGTCCGGCGGCCGGGCCGCCTCCAGGTCCCGGCGGAGGTTCTCCTGCTCCTCCTGCATCCGGCCGATCTCGCCGGCAAGGCCGGCCATGAACTGATCGTCGGATTTCTTTTCGTCCATCGCTAGGCGCGATTCGGATTTGATCTTGATCTCTTCCAGTTTTTCCGCGAGCTTGCCGGGCTCGCCGGCTCCGCCGGTGCCGGCTTCGAGTTCGGCCACGGAGTAGTCGTAGGACTCCAGGAGCGCCGCCAGGGCGGCCCGCTCCCAGCGGAAGGCCTTTTGAACGCGGCCGGCCTCCAGGTCGGCGGCCGCTTTCTCCATCAGGGGAACGGATTTTTCCATGGCCGCGATGGCCTTGGGCGACATCCTCTTGGCCCGCATCGTCGCGGCCGCGGCGATGGCTTTCTCGCGCACCTTGCCCTGGGTCTCGCCGACCTTCTTCATCTCCGCGCGTGCCGCCGGGCTGTCCTCCGGGACCTCGATGAACGGCCAGGTATCGCTCACCACCGCGCGCTGGGCGGCGATGATGTCGGTCTTGACCCCCGGGACCCCCCCGCCCGTGCCGCCCAGCATAACGTATTCCTGCTGGACGTGCTGGATCATGATGAACATCAGGTCCGAGGCCGCCCGCTTAAAACTTCCCCGGCTCTCTTGGGAGAGCGCGTCGTTGTCCAGGACCTCGACGCTGAACATCACCTGGTTGCCGGGCTTGAGGTTCAAGGTCTCGATCTGGAACAGGTGTTCCAGGTGCAGGAATTTCCGGCCGCCGGCGTCGAACTCCACGAACTGCTCATCCCGGTCGTCGATGGCGTAACGCAGCCGCACCTTGGAAAAGCCGTAATCGTCCTCGGCCGTGAAGGCCACCGGCACCTCGGCCACCGGGGTCGCGCGGACGTGATCGCCGGGCAGCACGAGTTTCACGCTCGGCGGCCGGTCCGGCAAAGGCTTGACCGTGTACCAGACCGGCGACTGGCCGGCCACGCCCTTGACGTCCACCAGCGCCACCCGGTAGCGCTGGGCTTCCCGGACGCGCAGGGTGAACTGGAAGCGGCTGGCCTTGCGGGGGTTGAGCACGATGGGCTCGCCTCCCCCCTCGAACTCCACCCGCGCCTCGGCCAGCGGCCGGTCGGCGGCGACCTCGACCTCCACCTCGGCGCCGGCCGGGGCCGTGATATCCCCGGAGGCCGACTTCAGCCGGCGCTGTTCGAGCCCGGTATAGGCGGGAAAACGGTAGGTCAGGGTGAATCCCACGATCTCGGGAAAGCGGATGACTTCCACCGAGTAGACCGGGGTTTCATCCCGCGCGATCCGCACCCGGTACTGGAAGTCCTCGGTCACGTTCGGAAACACCTTAACGCGCACATCGTCCGGCGCCGCCGCCAAAATTTCCTCGCGCCAGGCCCGGGCGCCGGCCGGGCGGAACCGCAGGATCGCGGGACGGCCGCCCAGGCCGGGCGCGTGCACCGTCACCGTCAGTTTCTCCCCCTTCATCAGCCGCGCGTCGCCTGGGGCCACCCGGATGTCGAAGCCGGCCAGGGCCAGCGGATTGTCCCGTCCCGGGGCCAGCAGGCGCCGGGCGTAGGTCGAGGCGAACTGCGGGAATTGGAGGCAGGAGACCAGCAGCAGGGCCAGGGGCAGCAGCAGCAGCAACGCGGCGGCGGCGGCCTCGGACGCCCGCACCAGGCGGCGGGACTTGACTTCCGGCAGCTTCCCGTGGGCGTCCCCGACCATCCCCTCGATGAACACCTCGGGCGCCTCACCGCCGGCCCCCGTCCGCGCCGGCCCGGCGAACTGGACGGCGCCCACGAGGCTCTGGTCCATGTCCGCGTAGCGGCTCTCGACCAGGCGGGCGGTGCGTTCCAGCCCGCCGCAGCGTCGCACCGCGCGCCCGATCCAGCGCCAGCCGAGCAGGACCAGGAGCGCATAATAGCCGGCGGCGACCACGACCCGCGTCGCCAGCGACCAGTGGAAGAAATGGTCGCCGGCGGCGCAGGCGCCCAGCACGGCGATCACCACCAGCAGGGTCAGCCCGGTCCACCGCGCGACCTGGATCGCCCGCCGCAGGTTGTGCAGGCGCCGCAGCCGCCGCTGGATGTCGTCGTATTGCCGCTGGTATTCGGTTTTCATTACCGTTTCATCCGGTTGGCCAGGAACAGTTCCCCGGCCAGCAAAACCATGGCCGCCAGGCCCAGCCAGCGCCAGAGGGGCAGCTTGCCTTCCAACGATTGGCCGGTACGCGTCACCTCGCGCGGCTTGTCCGACAGCCGGCAGCGCTCCCGCAGCCGCGCCTCCGCCTCGTCCTCGGAAAACGACTGCAGGTCGCTCTCCTCGGGCGGGGGATTGACGGCCGCCAGGGGTTGGCCGTCCGCATCGCGGTAGAATCCCGCCTCGTCGGCCTCCAGCACGGCCTCCTTGCCGGACGGATCGGCCTTCAGTTCCCTCACCCGGCCCGAGGGGGTGACGATTTTGAGCGTGGCCGCCCCGGGCGCCAGGCCCAGGCGCAGCCGTTCGCCGGCGCGCCGTGGCTGGGCCGCTTCGGGCAAGCCCGGACGCAGGGCCGCGTTCACCAGGGGCAACCACAGGGACGTTTTCACGAAATCCGACATCTCGGCGTCCGCCGACGTGTTGACCATGACGCAATGCCCGTTCCCGACTTCCAGGGCGGCCACGAGCGGCACGCCGCCCTCGAGCCAGGCCGAGACGCGGGCCGCGGGCGCCGCGGTCACGGCGAACGCGCCGTAGGACATGAACTCGGCGCGCGGGCTGGCGGCGAGATCCCGGGTAAAGGCGTCCGCCCGGTCCACCCCGGCCAGGGGCCGGTCTTTGCGCTCGAAGGCCAGGGGCTTGAGCGGCAGCAACCCGTCGGCGAACAGCTTGCCGGCGACCTGCAGATCCAGTTCCGCGGACAGAAACACCAGGGCCACCCCGCCGTCGTCCAGCAGGGATCGCAGGGCGGCCGCGAGTTCCGGCGCCGTCCCCTTCAGTCCCTGGAACACCGCGATGGGATAGGCGCCGGGCGCGCGCGCCTCCAGGCGGTCCGCCAGCTTGCCGGCCGCGACCACCTCGACCCCAAACGGCCGGCCGCCCGGCGCCTGGCCGAGGCTTTCGACGGCCTTGCCGATGAAATAGCCGCCTCCGGGAGCGGTTTCCACGATCAGCGCCCGCGGCGCGGCTTTGCCCTCGGCCGGCAGGATCAGCCGGAACCGATTGTCCGCCTCGAGCCCGTCCCCGGTTTCGATCGCCACCTCCACCGGCAGGGCGCCCTCCAGCCCTTCCGGCCGGCGCAGCGGGAACTCCACCGTCTGCGACGCCCGGGGCGCCAGGACCACATTGGTTCGGCCCAGGGACAGCGCCTGGTGCCGGGCCTCGACGGTCGCGCGGGTCTCGGTCTCGGCATAATTGACGATCCGGGCGCGCACGATCGCGCCCTGCGCGTCCTGGCCGGCGGAGGCCTCGGCCAGGGCCTGGTTGGGCCGGTCACCGGGACCGGCCTTCACGGCGCGGACGTAATCCAGGAGGCCCGTCCGCTCCGGCTCGGCCGGACCCAGCCGGCCCCAGAAATTCTTCTGGAGATCGGAGATGACAAAGAGCCCCTGCTGCAGGCCGGGCCCCACGGCCTGGGCGGCGTCGGCCGCGCGGGCCAGGACGCCGGCGGGATCGGCGGCCAGCGGCGCCGTTTCCAGGCGGCGCAAATGGTCCAGCGCGGCGCCGCGCTCCAGCCCGATGGCGCTCCCGGCCCGGCCGGTCAGGGAGACGATGCTGGCCCGGTCGGCCAATCCCATGCGGCCGAGCAGCGACGCGGCCTGCGCGACGGCCTCGGCAAAGCAGGCGCCCTGGCCGGAACGGTAGTCCATGCTGAGGGTGTCGTCCAGCACCAGGACCAGGTGCTGGGGCCCGTCCCCGCCCCCGGCCAGGAAAGGCTGGGCGAACATCAGCACGATCAGGACCACGATGGCCGCGCGCAGGAGCAGGAGCAGCAGGTCCTTCAGCCGCCGCCAGTTGCGCTGATCGACCCGTGTGGCCGCCAGGAAGCGCAGCATGGGAAAGCGGACCACCTTGGCGCGCGGCCGCAGGAACAGGTGGGCAATGACGGGCAGGAGCACCGCCGCCAGCGCCGCGAGAAACAAGGGATAGATGAACAGGCTCATGGCATCCCGGTTGGGTTCACATCAGGCGCCGCCGGCGCTCCAGGTAGGCCAGCAGGGCGCGGTCGAGAGACGTGCTGGTGTTCAGCGCGCAGAAATCGATCTCGCCCCGGCCGCAGACCTGGCGATACTGTTCGACGAAGGCCGCCACCCGGGCCACGTAGGCGTCGCGGACGGAATCCGGGAACACCCGCAGCCGCGCCTCCGACTCCGAATCGCGGAACTCGGTCATGTCGCTGAACGGCAGGGTCAACTCGCTGTCGTCCAGGACCTGGAAAACGATGACGTCGTGCTTCATGTGGCGCAGGTGCGACAGCCCCCGGGCCACCTCGCCCGGATCGTTGAGCAGATCGGAGATCAGGATCATCATGCCGCGGCGCGTGATGCTGTCCGCCAGCTGGTGCAGGGCGGAGGGGATGTCGGTGGCCGGCCCCGGGACGGCCCGGCTGAGCGCCAGCAGGATCGGGTGCAGCTGGTTGCCCTGGGACTTGGCCGGAATACGCACGCGGATGCGGTCGTCGAACAGCGCCAGCCCCACCCCGTCGTTCTGCAGGAGCATGAGGTAGGCCAGGGCCGCGGCCAGGTAGCAGGCGTAATCGAGCTTGCGCACCGGGCCGGACCCGTAGGCCATGGACGCGCTGGTGTCGACCAGCAGGTGGCACTGGACGTTGGTTTCCTGCCGGAAGCGCTTGATATTGAGGTGGTCGGTGCGCGCGTAGGCCTTCCAGTCGATGAACTTGATCTCGTCGCCCTGGATGTAGGGGCGGTGGTCGGAATACTCCACGCTCAGGCCGTAGAACGGGCTCCGGTGCAACCCCTGGAAGAATCCCTGGACCGCGAAGCGCGAAATCAGCTCCATGTTGCGGATCCGCGACAGCACCAGGGGATCCAGGTAGCGCCGGGCGTCGCTGTCAGTCCGCTGGCTCATTCACTTTCTCCACCAGGTCTTTCATGATCGCCTCGACGTCCATGTTCTCGGCCTGGGCGTTGAAGTTCGTGATCAGGCGGTGGCGCATGACCGACGGCAGGACCGCCCGCAGGTCGGCGAAGGACACGTTGTAGCGCCCCTGCAGCAGGGCGCGCGCCCGGCCGCCCAGGACCAGGTACTGCGGCGCCCGGGGTCCGCAGCCCCAGCGGATGTATTTCCCGGTCATTTCCGTGGCCAGCGGGTCGCCGGGCCGGGTGGCCCGGGCGAGGTGCACGGCGTATTTCAGCACCGGCTGCGGAACGGGCACCTGGCGGACGATTTCCTGGAAGCGAAGCAGGTCCTCGCCGGCGAGGACCGGGGATACGACCGGCAGGGAGACCCCGGTGGTGCTTTCAACGATCCGGTATTCCTCTTCCAGTCCCGGGTAGTCCACCCGGATCAGGAACATGAACCGGTCGAGCTGCGCTTCCGGCAGCGGGTAGGTGCCCTCCTGCTCGATGGGGTTCTGGGTGGCGAGGACGAAAAAGGGGCTGGGCAGGTCGTAGGTCTTGCCGCCGGCGGTCACCTGGCGCTCCTGCATGCCCTGCAGCAGGGCCGCCTGGGTTTTCGGCGGCGTGCGGTTGATCTCGTCGGCCAGCACGATGTTGGCGAACACCGGGCCCTTGACGAACCGGAACACCCGTTCGCCGGTGCTCTTGACCTCCTCGATGATCTCAGTGCCGGTGATGTCGGACGGCATCAAATCCGGCGTGAACTGGATGCGGCTGAAGCTCAGGCGCAGGGCCCGGGAGAGCGAGCTGACCAGGAGGGTCTTGGCCAGGCCGGGCACGCCCATCAGGAGCGCGTGGCCCTTCGCCAGAATGGCGATCAGCACCTCCTCCACCACGGCCTGCTGTCCCACGATGCTCCGCGCGATCTCCTGGCGCAACTGCTCGACCCCCTCGCGCAGCCGCCGGATCCCCTGTTCATCCACCTTGATGTCCTGCATGTTATCTTTCCTCCTCATGCGGCCTGCGTCCGATCACGCCGGCCCCCTTTCACTTCAAACTTGCGGCTGGATCGAGGCGATCAGCCCGGCGGCACGGCCCCCGGGCGCAGCTTGCCCTGCTGGGTCAGGGCGAAGACCACCACGTTGACTCCGAACTTCATGGCCTTCTCGAACGAGCCCTTGCCGAACCAGGCGTCGCTCAGGTTGGACCAGGCGCAATGGATATCGCCCGGGGTCAGCACCACGGCCAGCCGCCCGCCGAGATACAAGCCGTGGACGCCGCGGTCCTTGCCCTGGAAGAACGGGGTGGCGCCGAGGTGAAAGTAGCAGGTGTTGACCGGGTGGTCGTCGGGCAGGCGCTCCGGCTTGAGGCCCGGGTACATCTTGGCCAAGGTCACCATCAGCCCCTGGAAGAAAAAATCGCCGGAATTGCCCTCGACGCAGTCGTCGGCGAAGAGAAAGCCGCCGCAGTCGAGGAACTCCTTCAGGTTCCGGCGCTCGTTCTCCGGCAGCTCGTAGAGGCGGTTGTCGGTCATGAACAGGAAGGGATAGCGCAGCACCTCGTCGCGGTTGGCAAGATCGGCCAGGCAGGTGAACTGTTTTCCCGTCGGCGGCTTGACCGGCACGCGGAGCTTGACGTTTTTTCTCAGGTTGGCGAGAAAGTTCTGATCGCAACTGGGATCCGCATCCCACTCGTTCCGGGGCCGGCGCAGATCGCGGAACAGGAGGCGGGTAAAAACAAAATCGTAATCGTCGGGATTTTCGCTTTCCGGCGCCGCCCCGGTTGCGCCCAGCCCGGCGCGGGCCAGGGCCAGGCCGCCCAGCCCGAACCCCAGCCGCCGGAGAAAGGCCCGGCGCGAAACCTGCCCCGGCCACGCGCCGGAGAGCGCCATGTCATGCGGGTCCATCATGGAGGGATCGCTTTCCGCCTCCGCACCGTCCGTAGGTCCATGCTTACGCGCCCGGCGCGCGAACGGGGACATGCCGTCCGCAACGGATGCGCGCGCCCGATTCCTCGAAAGGAATTTGAACGTTAGGCCCGCTGCCGGGGGGAGTCAAGGACACAACCAGATAAAAGACTGGCTTCCCCGGCCCGACGCTGGTAAATACCAATCAACGAAGACCGAGCCGCCGTTATTGCCAATATTATTCAGGAGACCCGCTCCATGAAACTAGGCGCCTTCACGACCTTTATGCCGGAATACACCTTTCCCGAAGCCTGCCGCCTGCTCAAGGCCCTCGGCTACGACGGCGTCCAGCCGCGCATCGTTCCGAAAGCGGCGGCGGGATTCGATCCCGCCCAGCCGTTCAACCCCTGGGGCAACAACAAGGGCGGCATCGCCGAGGAGGATTTCTGCGCCGATCCCCGGGCCGCGCTCCAGCCTGCCGCGGACGCCGGCCTGTCGATCGCCTCGGTGGCCAGCTACACCTCGACCGAAAACATGGCCCGGGCCGTCGCCCTGGTCAAAGCCTGCGGCCGGGCCGGCATCCGCCATGTCCGGGTCGGTTCCCGTTCCATGCCCAAGGAAGCCCGCTTCGACATCGCCGCCTATCTCGACCGCTGCCGGGGCGAATACCGGGAGCTGGTCCAGGAGGCGAAACCGGCCGGCGTGCGGCCCTGCCTCGAACTCCACATGGGCAACGTCTACCCGAGCGCCTCCGGCGCCATGGCCCTGTTGCGGGGCTTCGCCCCGGACGAGGTCGGGGTGCTCTACGACCCCGGCAACATGATCTGGGACGGATGGGAAGCGCCCAAGGTGGCCCTCAACGTGCTCGGTCCCTACCTGGCGGAATTGCACGTCAAGAACTCCCGCTGGGTCCCCGGCGACACCGTCAACGGCATCACCCGCTGGCATCCCGAGGCCGCCGACCTCGAAAACGGCTGCGTGAATTGGGCCGAGATCATCGAGCAGCTGAAAATCCACCGCTATGAAGGCTGGCTGATCGAGGAGGGCCACACCCCCGGCCGCGGAACCTACGACCGCTTGAAGCTGGCCGGCGCGCTGCTGAGGACCCTGATATAGCATGCTCCTGGATGCGTTGGCGGATTTGCTCTTCCCCCGGGCCTGCGTTGGCTGCGGCGCGCCGCCCGGGGACGCGGCCCGGTATTTCTGCTGGAACTGCCTGGCCGGCCTGGAGGTCATCCGCCCGCCGTTCTGCCGGCTCTGCGGGGACCCGGCCGACGGCGCCCTCGAGGGCGACTACCTCTGCGCCGCCTGCCGGAAGCGTCCCCCGGAGTTCGACCGCGCCCGTTCCGCCCTGCGCTACCGGGGCGTCCTGCGCAACGCGCTCCAGGAGTTCAAATACCGCCGGGCCACCTGGCTCAGCCGGGACTTCGCCATGTTTCTCGCAGCCTGCTGGCAGGCGCACGCCGCGGACCTGGAGGCCGATCTCATCGGCTACGTCCCCCTCTTCCCGGCCAAGGAACGGGAGCGCTCCTTCAACCAGGCTGGCCTGCTGGCGCGGGATCTCGGCGCCCGGCTGGGCGGCCTGCCGGTCCGGAACTGCCTGGCCCGGCTCCGGCCCACGCCGACACAAACGCATTTGACAGCCGAAGCCCGCCGCGATAATGTTCGGGGCGTTTTTGGCATCAGCGGCCGCGGGGCCGTCGCCGGCCGCCGGGTGCTGCTCATTGACGACGTCATGACCACCGGTGCCACCGTCAACGAATGCGCGGGCGCGCTCAAGGCGGCCGGCGCCGACAAAGTCTACGTCCTGACCGTGGCCAGGGGATGACAGGCATGCGCTTATTCACCCGCAAGAAATACACCGCCGTCAAGGTCCAGAAAAAGGACCTGCCCGGCGGCCTGTGGGTCAAGTGCCCCGATTGCCACGAGATCGTCTACAAGCATGAAATCGAGTCGGGCAAGGGGGTCTGCCCGAAGTGCGCCTACCACTTCCCGATCACCTGGAAAGAACGGGTGGACCTCCTGACCGAGCCCGGATCCTTTGTCGAGTGGGACGCCGACCTCGTCAGTTCCGATCCGCTCAATTTCCAGGGGCAGGTATCCTACGCCGTCAAGCTCGCGGAAAGCCGCAAGAAAAGCGGCATGCGGGACGCCATCGTCTGCGGCCGGGGGCAAATGGGCCCCTGCGTCGCCGCTCTCGGGATCATGGACTTCCGGTTCCTCGGCGGCAGCATGGGATCGGTGGTGGGGGAAAAAGTGGCGCGCCTGGTCGAGAAAGCCACGGCCGAATCGCTGCCGCTGGTGATCCTCTCCGCCACCGGCGGGGCGCGCATGTACGAGGGGCTGCTCAGCCTGATGCAGATGGCCAAAACCAGCGCCGCCCTGGCGCGGCACGCGGCCGCCGGGCTGCCGTTCATCTCCGTCCTCACCCACCCCTCGACCGCCGGGGTCATGGCCAGCTACGCCAGCCTGGGCGACGTGATCCTCGCCGAGCCCCGCGCCCTGATCGGGTTCGCGGGCCCGCGGGTGATCAAGGAAACCACCCGCGAAGACATCCCGCCGGGGTTCCAGCGCTCCGATTTCATGATGAAGCACGGCCTGGTGGACGCGATCGTCATGCGCAAGGACCTCAAGGACACCCTCATCCGCCTGATCGGCTACCTGAGCCCCGGCACGCCCCCCGCCCCGCCGGCCCCGCCGGAACCCGAAGCGTCCGTGCTGGTGTAGCCTGGCAACGCGTGCGTGTGGTCGGTGCGTTTCGCAGCGACTCTTGTCCCGGATGCATTATGTCCGAATTATCCCTCACCGACACCCTGGCCCGCCTGTACCGACGGCAGGCCGCCGGAATCAAGTTCGGGCTGGACACGACCCGCTCCATCCTGGAGCTGTTGGGCAACCCGGAGCGCGGCCTGCCGTGCGTCCACGTGGCCGGCACCAACGGCAAGGGCTCGGTCTGCGCCATGCTGGACTCCATCCTGCGCGCCGCGGGCCTGAAGACCGCGCTCTACACCTCCCCGCACCTCGTCCGGTTCAACGAGCGCATC
This sequence comes from uncultured Verrucomicrobiota bacterium, assembly GCA_964630555.1. Lineage (GTDB taxonomy): Bacteria > Verrucomicrobiota > Kiritimatiellia > JAAZAB01 > JAAZAB01 > JAHIJO01. The sequence continues at coordinate 31,834 of CAZVVD010000022.1, forward strand.
CGCGTCGGCGGCCGCTGCATCCCCGATGCCGACCTGGCCGGCCTGATCCGGCGGGTCGAGGACTGCGCCGGGAAAGCGGCCGCCCGGCCCGGCGGCCGGGAGGCGACTTTTTTTGAGTTGGCCACCGCCATGGCCTTCGACTATTTCCGGCGGCAGGCGGCGGAAATCGCAATCCTGGAAACCGGGATGGGCGGACGCCTGGACGCCACCAATGTCGTCATCCCGCGGGTCGCGGTCATCACCGGCATCGGCCTGGAACACACGGCCCATCTCGGCCCCGACCTGGAGAGCATTGCCCGGGAAAAGGGCGGGATCATCAAGCCGGGCATCCCGGTGGTCATCGGGCCGATGCCGGAGGAAGCCCTCTCCGAAATCCAGCGCCTGGCCCGGGAAAAACGGGCGCGGCTGATCCGGGCGGACCAGGTGGTATCCGTCAGGCGGCTCAGCCAGGATCTCGCCGGCCAGAAACTGAAGATCGAGTCTGCCGCCGCCGCCTACGGCGCCCTGACCCTGCCCCTGGCCGGCGCCCACCAAGCCGGCAACGCGGCCCTGGCCATCGCGGCGGCCGAGGAACTGGCCGCCGGCTCCGGCCTGGATCTGCCGGAGACGGCCGTCAAATCCGGACTGGCCAACACGCTTTGGCCCGCCCGGTTCCAGGTCCTGGCGACGGCCCCCCCCTTGATCTTGGACGGCGCCCATAACCCCCAGGGGGGCGAGACCTTCGCCCGGTCGCTCCAGGAACTGCTGCCCGGCCGGCCGCTCGGCCTCATCCTGGGAATGTGCGCGGACAAGGATCTCGAGCGTTTCCTTACGCCGTTCTCCGGACGGGTCAAGCGCTGCTGGGCCGTGCCCCTTCGCAACGAGCGCGGGCGGACGCCGGACGAGATCGCCGCGGCCGCCGCCCGCCTGGGCTGGCCGGTCGAGGCGGCGGCGTTGGCCGGCGCCCTGGACGCGGCCACGGCCTGGGCGCGGGAAAACGGCGGCGCGGTCTGCGTGGCCGGTTCGCTGTTCCTGGCCGGCGAGGTGCTGGAACTCAAACGGGGCGCGGACATCTTTGCGCCGTCGCCGGCGCCGCGGCATTGACCCCGGCGCCCGCGGCGGATGGGGAGGCAGCCATGCGTCGCTTGCTGATGATCGGACTGGCCGCCGCAGGATCTGTCCTGGCGGCTCCCGCGGAAAAGGAGGAGGGTGTTATGCCGGATCTGAAGGAAAAAAAAGTCCTGTTGGTCGTGGCCGCCACTAACTTCCGGGATGAGGAGTTTTTCCAGCCTTTCGAGCTGCTCAAGCGGCAGGGGGCCGCCGTGACCGTGGCCAGCTCCCGGAAGGACAAGGCCACGAGCGTCTTCGGCAAGACCTTGACCCCCGACCTGCGGGTCGCGGATTGCCAGGCCGCGGACTACGACGCGGTGGTCTTCGTGGGCGGACCCGGCGCCGCCGAGTACTTCAAGGATCCGGCCGCCCTGGCCCTGGCGCGGTCCGCGGCGGAAAGCGGTAAGGTGCTGGCCGCGATCTGCATCGCGCCGGCGATCCTGGCCGAGGCGGGGGTCCTCAAGGGCAGGAAGGCGGTGTGCTTCCCGGGCGTGAGAAAGCAGATCGCGCGGCAGGGCGCCATCATGGGCGACCGGCCGGTGCTGCAGGACGGGCTGATCCTGACCGCCACCGGCCCGGAAGCCGCCCAGGCCTTCGCCGAGGCCCTGGCCGCCATGCTGAAATAACCGGGCGCCATCTCCGCATCCGGGTATGTGCCGCGCTATGACTCGTGCTTCGTAGCGAAGGAGCTTCGCGACTTCGCAGAGTAGCAGCGGCACCGCGGGCGCCGTTCGCAGCCCGGCGCCTACTGGCGGAAGCTATCTTATTTCCGCTTCTTGGACTTGGCGCCGGCCATCTTGGCTTTCGCGCGTTTCACCGGCTTGCATCCGCAACACTTGCACATGGCCTTCACCTCCTCGAGCCAACATAGCCCGGCGCGGACTTCGAACGCAACCATAAAATCGGGGAGCCCTGGGCTCAGCGCCCCTGCGTCCCGGCGGGAAAACCTCTTCTCCCATTTGAAGATCGGAAGGAAGAAGAAATATCTAGCGCCGGGACGCAGCGGCGCAGGCTAAGGCGCTTGTTTAACCCGCGCTGGCCCATGGAACGGCATGAACCGGGCGGATCGTCCTTCCGGAGGGGTGGCGGAAGACAGGGTTCGGAAACGCTTGTCATCCGGGGCGCGGCCCGGTAAATTGAATCAACTTTTTTCCGCGGAACCGGGACGCGCCCGGCGGCGGCAGCATTCAAAAGCCCCAGGCCACAGGAGAAGCTCATGACCTCGCACGCGACGGACGCCCCCGTGAACTTTCCGGCCCTCGCCAAAACCCCGCGCGGCTTCGCGCCCGCCCCGCGCCCGCTGGTCGGGCACATCCCCACCTTCGCGATCACCCCCGTGGCCGACGGACGCACCGGCGCCTACGAGAGCAACGCCGCCGGCACCTGGCGCATGGCCGAGAAAGTCTGCCGGCTGATCCGGAGCCGGGTGAAACTCCCCGACGGCACGCCCGTGCGGGTCGTGGTGGCCCCCGAGATCGTCTACGGTCCGCGCTCCGGCGCCCGCGCCCAGGCGCTCTACGCCCGCGAGGGCGTCAGCGCCAATATCTGGGTCAGCCGGTCCTGGTCCTATAGCGACGAGCTCATGAGCGCCTGCCAGGGCCTGGGCTCGAGCGAATGGCAGCAGGCGGCCTACGGGCTGAACCAGACCAACCGGCCCGGCGCGGTCTGGCTGAAGGCCTTCTGCGCCGCCATGGACGAAAAACTGCGCCCGGTCTTCTCCATCTACAACCCCGACCTCGAGGACGAGGACGGCGACCTGGCGCCCTACGTCGCCGAACGCCTCCTGCGCTTCGCCCGCGCCGCCGCCGCGGTGGCCGAGATGCGCGGGAAAAACTACCTCTCGCTCGGCGGGGTCTCCATGGGCATCATCGGGTCCGACGTCCGCCGCAACCTGATGCTCCAGGTGTTCGGCCTGGGCACCGTCTCGGTGGACATGTCGGCGGTCAAGGGCCGCATCGACCAGGGTTTCTACGACCACGCCGAGCTGGAAAAAGCGTTCCGCTTCATGAAGGCCGGCTTCAAGTTCGATTTCGGGCCGGGCCGGCGTCCCCGCCCGCCCGACGAGCTCCTGCGCTTCTGCCTGCTCATGACCCTGGTCACCCGCGACCTCATGATCGGCAACCCGAAGCTGGCGGACCCGCGCGCCGCCAAGGCCGAGGGATTTACCGCGAACGTCGAGCGCGCCCAGGGCGCCAATGCCATCCTC
>CAZVVD010000023.1:0-35055 GCA_964630555.1 uncultured Verrucomicrobiota bacterium
CCTTGGTTCCTTTATTCCAACCTTTTTTGATTCCAAGAGACCACATTACCGACACGGAAGCACACGGAACACAGGCAGGCCTCTTTCCTTATCTTCTCCACCCCCTCACTCCGACACCCCCACACGCCCATACTCTCATACGTTGCCCCTCCCCGCGCCCCGGCGCGGCCGTTTGCGGCCCCGGCCGGCGGACCCGGCCGCCTTGGGGTAAGCCTGGTTTTCACGTTCTGACCGGCCCTGGCCGGCCTTCGCGCCGCCGGACTTCTCGGCCGCGCGCAGCTCGAAAAGCTGATCGCGCAGGATGGCCGCGCGCTCGAACTCGAGGGCCTCGGCCGCTTCCTGCATTTCCTTCTCGATCTCCCGGGCCAGCTCGTGGATATCATAGTCTTCGCGGCTTTCCCGCAGGACCTGCCGTTCCGTTTCCTCGCCGGCGTGTTGGAGCGCCAAGCCGGCCTGGATGCTCTTGACGATGCCCCGCGGGGTAATGGCGTGCTCGCGGTTATAGGCTTCCTGCCGGCGCCGGCGATCGGCCATGACGTCCAGCGCGCGGCGCATGGACTCCGTGACCTGGTCGGCATAGAGGACCACCTCCCCGCCCAGGTGGCGGGCCGCGCGTCCCGAGATCTGGACCAGGGAGGTCTCCGAGCGCAGAAAGCCCTCCTTGTCCGCGTCCAGCACGGCCACCAGGGACACTTCCGGCAGGTCCAATCCCTCGCGCAGCAGGTTGACCCCCACCAGGCAGTCGAAGTCGCCTTGCCGCAGGCTGCGCAGGATCTCCACCCGCTCGAGCGTGTCGACGTCGGAATGCAGGTAGGTCACCCGCAGGCCGAGGTCCTTGAGGTAGTCGCTCAGGTCTTCCGCGGTTTTCTTGGTCAGGGTCGTGACCAGCGTGCGCTCATGGCGCGCCGTCCGCGCCCGGAGCCTCGCGATCAGGTCGTCCACCTGCCCTTTCAGGGGGCGCACGGCGACTGGCGGATCCAGCAGGCCGGTGGGCCGGATGACCTGCTGGACTGGCGGCGGCGAGACCTGGCGCTCGTAGGGCCCGGGGGTGGCCGACATGAACAGGACCGGGCCGGTGGCGCGCAGGAACTCGTCGAAGTTCAGCGGCCGGTTGTCCTTGGCGGAGGGCAGGCGGAAGCCGTGGTCCACCAGCACCTGTTTCCGGGACTGGTCCCCGTTGAACATTCCCCGGAGCTGGGGCAGGGCCACGTGGGACTCGTCCACCACCGTCAAAAACTCGCCGCGGAAATAATCGAGGAGGGTGGCGGGGGGCTCGCCCGCGGCCCGGCCGGCCAGGTGCCGGGAGTAGTTCTCGATCCCGGCGCAGAAGCCCATTTCCTTGAGCATCTCGAGGTCGTACATCGTCCGCATCCGGAGGCGCTGGGCTTCCAGCAGCTTGTTGTTCGTCTCCAGCCAGCGGACGCGCTCCTCCAGTTCCGCCCGGATCCGCTCCAGGGCCGGCTCGATCCGGCTGGCGGGCATGACGAAGTGGCGCGCCGGCGAAATCAGGGCCGACTCCAGGGTTTCCCCGGCCTCCCCCGTGCCCTCGGCCAGGCGGGCCAGGGATTCGACCTCGTCGCCAAAGAAGGTCACCCGGATGCCCTGCTTGGAGTACGCGGGAAAAATGTCCAGCGTGTCCCCGCGGACCCGGAACGTGCCCGGCTGGGGCTCGTAATCGTTGCGGGTGTACTGGATGTCCACCAGCTTGCGCAGGACCTCGTCCCGCTCCGCGTTCTGCCCCCTGGCCAGCGCCACCAGCATCTCGCGGTAATCCCCGGGCGAACCCAGGCCGTAGATGCAGGACACCGAGGCCACGATGACCACGTCCTCCCGGCTCATCAGCGAATTGGTCGCCGCCAGGCGCAGGCGCTCGATCTCTTCGTTGATGGCCGCGTCCTTCTCGATGAAGGTGTCGGTCTGGGGGATGTAGGCCTCGGGCTGGTAGTAGTCGTAATAGCTGACGAAATACTCGACCGCGTTGGACGGGAAATAGCCCTTGAGCTCCTGGTACAGTTGCGCCGCCAGGGTCTTGTTGTGCGAGACCACCAGGGCGGGCCGGCCCCAGCGGGCGATGACGTTGGCCAGGGTGAAGGTTTTCCCCGAGCCGGTGACCCCCTCCAGGGTCTGGAAGCGCGCCCCGGATTCCAGCCCGCGGCAGAGCGCCTCGATGGCCGCGGGCTGGTCGCCCGCCGCCGGGAACGGCGCCTGGAGAGAAAAGAGGGGCTTCGAGTTCATGGTCCGCTAGAAGACCTTCGGATAGTTCACCGCAAAGAGCGCAAAGATCACATAGAAAACAAAGAGGTCAGCGCATACTTTCTGCGGTTAAATCTCTCCTGATGTCATCTTTGCTTTTGACCAGGCGTACTTGCGGATTTCATATTTATAGGAGCCGAAGTTGACCAACAGTCCATGTTCACAACGAGCAGATTTTAGGTAACCCAGGATTTGTGCCGTATGCTCATCGGCCAATGCCTTTGCGGTTTTCAACTCGACCACGAGGCAGTTTTCGACAAAGAGATCGGCATAATAGTCCCCCAGCATGGTTCCGTCTTCATCGAACACCTGGATAGGATGTTGCTGCTTGACATCCAAACCGGCCTTCCGCAATCGATGGACAAGCGCATTCTCATAAACCTTTTCCAAATGACCATGCCCGTGATAGGCATGAATATCGTATCCGACCTGACGGACCTGATCACAGAGCTCTTTTATATCCCTCATTATTTTCAGGCCTCCATATCACCTTTGCGTTCTATGTGTTCTTTGCGGTTAAATATTCTGTTCCGACTCTGCGGATGCTTGCCTCATATCGCCAGCATCCGGTCGAGGGCCAGGCGGGCGTCGGCCTTCAGCCCCGGCGCCACCCGCACCCGGTTCGCCTCCGGCCAATCCTTGAGCAGGGCCAGCAGCTTGGCCTCGGTCGTCAGGGCCATGTTGCGGCAGACCGACGGGCGCAGGGGCGCCACGCTGCGGCGGCCGCGCTGCCGGAGCGCCAGGCTTTCGACCAGGTGCAGTTCCGTGCCGACCACGACCGTCGCGCCCTCCGGCTGGGCCTCGACGTAGCGGATGATCTGCGAGGTGGAGCCGTGCGCGTCCGCCAGGCGGGTGACCACTTTCGGGGTCTCGGGATGCACGATGATTTTCGCGCCCGGATGCCGGCGCCGCGCCGCCGCGAGGTCCTCGACCGCAAAGCTGTGCACGTGGCAGTAGCCCGGCCAGGCCAGGACCCGGGCGCGCGCGAGGGCGTCGGCGGACACCCCTCCCCCTTCGCGGCCGGGGTCGTAGACCGTCACGGCGTCGTCCGGCAGGCCGAGATCGTGGGCCGTATTGGTCCCCAGGTGTTCGTCGGGGATGAAGAACACGCGCCGGCCCTGCGCGAAAGCCCACTGGAACACCTTCCCGGCGTTGCTGGAGGTGCAGGTGCTCCCGCCGTGGCGTCCGCAGAAGGCCTTGACCTCCGCGGAGCTGTTGACGTAGACCACCGGCAGGAAGCCCCCACCCCTGGCCTGCAGGTCCGCCCAGGCCTTTTCCACCTGCCGGAGCGGGGCCATGTCGGCCATGGGACAGCCGGCGTCGGGTTCCGGCATGAAGACGGCCTGGCGGTCGGCCGCCAGGATGGCGGCGGATTCCGCCATGAAATGGACGCCGCAGAAGACGATCCGCTCGGCCGGGGATTCCGCGGCGCGCCGGGAGAGTTCCAGCGAATCGCCCAGCACGTCCGCATGCCGGAGCACCTCGTCCCGCTGGTAGTAATGGCCGAGGATCAGGAGGCGCGGTCCGAGTTCCTTGCGGATCGCCTCGATGGCGCCGCCACTCGCGCCGTTGTTCTGTTCGCCTGGATTCATGGGCTATTCTCTTAAACAAGAATTTTACCGCGGATGGCACGGATAGCACTGATTGCGGAATCGGACCCCGGCGAGAATACCCCGCAGCCGGCGGGGACGCAAGCGGAAGGACGTATGGGAGTATGGGCGTGTGGGGGTGTGGGAGTGAGGGAGGGGGAAGACACGGAAAGAGTCCTGCCTATGTTCCGTGTCCTTCCGTGTGTTCCGTGGGCAAAAATTCTTCTCCGCAAATCTGCCACCTGTTTTATCTTACCTCTGCGTCTCTGCGTCTCTGCGGGAGAATTTTTTCTTCCTTCAGCCGCCGTCCTCGCTCCGGCTGCGGAGCTCGACGGAGACGGGGCCGTCGTTGGCGATCTCGACGAGCATCTCGGCCTGGAACCGGCCGGTGGCCACGCGCTCCGGGCCGAGCCGGCGGCGCAGGCAGGCGACGTAGCGCTCATAGAGACGCCGGGCGTCCTCCGCCGGGGCCGCCAGGATGAAGCTCGGCCGGTTGCCGCCGCGGGTATCGGCGTGCAGGGTGAACTGGGAGACCGCCAGGACGGCGCCGCCGACCTCTTCGAGCGACCGGTTCATGCGCCCCTGGGCGTCCGGGAAAACCCGCAGCGCGGCGGTTTTCCCGGCCAGGTAGTCGGCATCGGCCTCGGCGTCGCCCTTGCGGACCCCGAGCAGGACGACGAATCCCTTCCCGATCTCGCCGACGACCTCGCCGCCCACGCTGGCCCGGCCGCTCCGCACCCGCTGGATCCACGCCTTCATGCTCAAATGACGAGCTTGGACTTCTTCAGGATTCGCTGGCGGTTGCTGACCACCCACTTCATGAGCTTGAGGTCGTATTTGGCGGTTTGGCCGCCATGAGGATGGAGACGGGCGGCCCGTCGTAGGGCATCGTCAGCGAGCCCTGCGGGTTGAAGAGGACTATCTTGGTTTTGCCCATAAGCCCGGCACGTTTTGAGCGCGACTATACCACGGCGCCCCCGGGCACGGCAAGGCCGGAGTCGCGCTCCGTCCCGCCGCCGCGCGCCGGGCGCCGCATCCGTCAACAACCGCCATGCAACACAAAAATCCTGAATATCAACCCAGATTCGGCAGCAGAGAACCAAGAATGAACACAAATTGAAGCGAATGCAGAAAGATTCCAGCAAATATATACGGACTGCACATGATGCGATCCACGAGGAACATCACCTGCTGGGTGAGGTGCTTTTTATCTATAAGCGTTTTGAATATTAGCGTTCATTGGCGTCCATTCGTGGTTCAACCGCTCTTTTTAGGATCAACGGCCGATGGCCGGACAAGGACTCCGAATCACATCCCCGCGAATTCGGGAGATGATCCCGCTTTGGGCTTTATCAAACCGGGCGGGGCGGTATACTGCCACGCGAATCGGCCTCCCCGGCCGCGGCCGGGGGGGGTGGAGCCCAGCCCCGGAAAGCACCGCATGAAAGGCCTGATCCTGTCCCTGGCGCTTTTTGCCGCCCACGTGGCGGCCACGGCGATCCTCTGCCATTTCCTGCGCCCGGCCCGGCATTCCAAGCTTTTCGGCCCGGCGATCGCTTTCTTCACCGCGCTGTACTGGGTCCTTTACGGCCTGACCCCGCCGGGGCTGGGGTTCCTGCCGCCGGCCTGGCAGGGCGCGCCCGCCTGGCTCGACGCCCTGGCCGGGTGCGTCGTGTTGCTGCTGAACCACTTCAGCTACCTCGACTGGTTTTTCGGGTTCAACGGCGGGTTCTCGATGTCCCTCCTGCTCGAACTGCACCGGGCCGGCGACCGCGGACTGGACGACACCCGCCTGGTGGAGCGCTATGCCCTCGGCGGCGGGGGGGATAAAATCATCGGCTGGCGCCTGCCGCGCCTGCTGGAAACCGGCTACCTCGCCAGCGACGGGAACGGAGACGCCGTCCGGCTGACGCCCAAGGGCCGGCTCGTCGCCCGGCTGACGATGCTGGCCAAGCGCGTTCTCAGCCTGGGCGCCGGGGGATGACGATGACGGGCGCCGGCCGGCGCGGCACGGGAGTCACGACGACATGTTGGCCATTGGAATAGCCTCAGGCTGGCTGGCCTCCGCCCTGTGGATCGGGGCCCACCTGGTTTGGGTGCGCCTCCGCCCCGGGGGGCACCGCCTGAAGTCCATGCTGGCCGGCTACGCGGCGAGCCTGCCCCTACCGCTCCTGGTCTGCCTCTGGCTGCGCGGAGGGTCCGGCGCGGACGCGCCGGCCCTGGCGCACCTGCACGCCTACCTCTGGCACCTGCTGCTGTTCTTCGCCTACGCCGAGTTCTACTACATGGTTGAGCGCTCGGTAACCCTGCGCTTCCTGGCGGAAATCCTGCAGCGCCCGGGCGGCCAGGCCGCGCTGGACGGGCTCCGGGCGGACTACAACGTGGAGCACATGATCCGCCGGCGGCTGGCCCTGCTCGAGGAGAACGGCTTCATCGAACAGCGCGAGGGCCGCTGGCGGCTGAAACCCAAGGGCCGGCGCATGGCGGCGGCCATGCGGGTCTCGGCCTGGATTTACCAGTCGGCGGCCCAGTCCGACCGCCTGTAGCGCCGAAAGGAACGCGGACGCCATGGAGCTCTTCCGGACCACCTGCCGTTCGCTGGCGCGCCAGTTCACGGGCCGCCGGGCGCACCCCGCGGTGCAGTTCATCAAGTACGGCATCAGCGGGGGGGTCGTGACCGTCTTCAGCATCGCCGTCTTCGCCGTACTGGCCTGGCAAGTGTTTCCCTGCCTGCAGGAGGACGAGCTGATCACGCGCCTGCTCGACCTGCGGGTGGCGGCCATGGACGAGGCCGCGCGCGCCCGGAACTTCGCCTACTGCAAGGTCGTGGAGTTCATGCTGGCCAACCTGCTCTGCTACGTCATCAACGTTCTGTGGGTGTTCGAGCCGGGGCGCCACTCGCGCCGCAAGGAGCTGCTGTTGTTCTACGCGGTCTCGCTGGCCAGCTTCGGGGCCGGCACCGCCCTGGGCACCGGCTTGATCGTGTTCTTCAACACCGGCGCCGGCCCGGCCTACATCCTCAACCTGGTGACGGCGGTCCTGATCAACTACGCGGGCCGCAAGTTTTACGTCTTCAAGGGTTGACGCGCCCGCGGCGGAGACAACATGTGCGGGTGTTTCGGCGCGTGGACGTGCCGGAGCGGCCGGCCGGCGACCCGCGGGGATACTACCAGGGGATCACCACGCTGGGGGGCCAGCCGACGGCGGTGTTGCCGGCGCGGACGGCCTGCAGGAGCTGGTCGAGATCCTTGCGGATCTGTTCCGGGATGAGCGGCTCATAGGCATGGAAGGGCGCCAAGCCGACCTGCCCGTTGGCCAGGGTGCCGACGCGGGTGCCGCCGGCCTCGAACCGGCCTTCCAGCACGTCCTGCACGGTCGCGAAAACGGCATTATCCATCCGTTTCAGGCAGGAGGTCAGCAGGCAGTCCCTGACCTCCGGCAGGGAATCGAACTGGTCCACATCCACGCCGATCCCCCACCTGCCGGCCTCGTGGGCGGCCTTCAGCGCGCCGACGCCGGTATGGCCGCCGACCCCGAAGATCACGTCCACGCCCTCGGCCGCGAGGGCGGCGCCCAGGGCCCGGCCCCGCTCGACGTCCTCGAAGGAGCCGACATAGTCGCCGAACACGGGCACGTTTTTACCGTACTTCCGGTTGAAGCAGGCGACCCCGGCCTGGTAGGGAACGACAAACTGGCGGACGGCGTCCATCTTCACCCCGCCCACGAACCCGACCCGCGCGTTGTCCGGGTCCATGTAGTCGGCCCAGGCCGCCGCCAGGAAGCCGGCCGGGAAGGCCGCCTCCTCCACGCTGAAGACCAGGCTCTGCACGTTGAACATGGGCGGGTAGAAGGTGCTGTCCACCAGGGCGAACTTGACGTCCGGGTTGCGGTTGGCCACCCGGGCCATGGCGGCGTGCATCAGGGAACCGACCCCGATGACCAGGCCGCAGCGGGCCTGGACCATGGCGACGAGATTGCTCTCGTAATCGCCCGCGGTCAGCGATTCGCAGAACACCGCCTCGACCTTGAGCTCGCGCGCCGCGCGTTCGAGCCCCTCCCTGCAGGACTGGTTGAAGCCGGCATCGTCGAACCGGGCGGTGTCGGAGACCATGCCCACCTTCAAGCCGGCGTTGGTGGCCACGCCGGCCCCGGTCGCCAGGGCGGCGGCCAGAGCCAGGCCGGCGGCGGCGCAAACCGTCATTCGCAGGCGCATGCGCGTGTCCTCCTCCACGATCAACCGGCGCCAACCTAGCCCAAGCCGCGGCGGCGCGCAAGCAGCAATTCGGTTGATCTCAAGACGCACACAAAGATCCTTCACTCCGTTCAGGATGACAGGGGATGCGCCCGTACTCGCGTCATGCAGAGACCCCCGCGGCCTCGGATCGCGGGCGCTGGCCGATCGCTGCGAGAAAAAATGCTGGCCTTACGCGCCACGGCCACGTATTCTTAAAACAATTCGTTTTGGCCCGCCGAGGCGGGCGCCTTCGAAAGGAGAACCGCGCCATGAACAACACCGGTCGGTTTGCGCCGCTGATCATCCTGGGCGTCCTCGCGGCGGCGGCGCCTGGAAGCCTTCGAGCCCAGGCCGCCGGGGAGGGCGCCGCCCTGCCATCCTGGCAGCTAAGCCTGGGCGCCGGCGGCATCCTCTACGAGGGCGACGAGGCCACCAAGGGCGGCCTGGACATCCTGCTCCGCCTGGGTTGGAACGCCACCCCGCGCTGGAGCTTCCGGGGGGAGATCTCCTATTTCCCGGAACTGAAGGCCAACGACGTCTACGACTACGACAGCGGCGCCTCTGTGCTCCGCCCGGGGCTGGACGGCAACTCGACCTGGGCCGCCGGGCTGGCGGGCGACGCGCTCTTCCACCTCCTGCCCGAGTCCGGCGGGCGCTGGGATCCCTACCTGGTCGGCGGCCTCGGCCTGCTGCACTATGAAAAGTCGCGCGCCTGGCGGAGCCAGACCGACGTGCCGGTCCGGGCCGGCCTGGGCCTGGCCTGCCGCCTCGCCCCCGGCTGGGCCGTGAGCGTGGAGGCCCTGGGGCATATGACCCTCGACAAGCAGGAGTTCAACTTCATTCCCAACGCCGCCATCGCCTGGGGCCCGGCGCCGCGCCGCGCGGCCCCGGCGGTCGCCGCCGGGGTTCCCGCCGCCGTCCCCGCTGCGGCCAAGGCCGCCCCGGCACCGGCCAAACCGGTTCCGGCCGACCTGCGCGCCTTCGACCTGGTCATGAACTTCGCGGAAAACCAGTGGCAGATCAGCCCGGAGTATTTCATGGAGCTGGATGCCATCGCCAAGATCATCCGGCAGAATCCCGGCGCGGACGTGCGCATCGAGGGGCATGTCGACCGTCTGCCGGGTGTGTCCGAAAAAGACGCCCGGCGATTGACCGAAAAGCGCGCGAACGCCCTGCGGGATTACTTTGTCAGGAAGCACGACTTCCCCCGCAAGCGCGTCACGGCCGTCGGCCTGGGCGACACCCAGCCCAAGAAGCCCAACGACCCCGCCAAGGGCAACCCCGAAAACCGTCGCATGGTCATCCGCATCCGCGCGGCGGCAAAGACCCCGTAGAACAGCATGGCTGGATGGTTGAGGGTGGATGGAAGGGTTGCTGGCGGGATCTATGCAATACCCCGGTGTTCCGTGGGCTGTGTTCAGCAAAACGCAGGCCCTTCCCTTTCAATCGCTGCCGTGGCCGAACACTGAACACCCGCTACCCAGCCACAAGGAATGCCATGGGCAAACTTTTCGGAACCGATGGCGTGCGCGGGGTGGCCAACCTCGAGCCCATGACGGCGGAGACGGCCCTGGCCATCGGGCGGGCCACGGCCCACGTCTGCAAACGGCACCGCCACCGGCACCGGATTGTCATCGGCAAGGACACCCGCGTCAGCGGCTACATGATCGAGAACGCCCTGACCGCCGGCATCTGCTCCCTGGGCGTGGACGTCCTGCTGGTCGGCCCGATGCCCACCCCGGGCATCGCCTTTATCACCCACAGTATGCGCGCCGATGCAGGCGTGGTCATCTCGGCCTCCCACAACCCCTACCAGGACAACGGGATCAAGATCTTCTCCCGGGACGGCTTCAAGATCCCCGACGAGGTGGAGAACGAGATCGAGTCCCTGGTCACCACCGGCGCCATCCGGGACATCCGTCCGACGGCCTCCGAGATCGGCAAGGCCTTCCGCATTGACGACGCCCTCGGCCGCTACATCGTCTTCTGCAAGAACACCTTCCCCGAAAACCTGTCCCTGGACGGCCTGAAGCTCGTGCTGGACTGCGCCAACGGAGCCACCTATAAGGTCGCGCCCATCGTGTTCACCGAGCTCGGCGCCGAGGTGACCGTCATCCACGACCATCCCAACGGCCTGAATATCAACGACCACTGCGGCGCGCTCCACCCCCAGGACCTGGCCCGCCAGGTCGTCGCGGCCGGGGCCGACGCCGGCCTGGCGTTCGACGGCGACGGCGACCGGCTGATCGTCGTCGACGAGCGGGGCCGGCAGCTCACCGGCGACCACGTCATCGCCGTCTGCGCCAAGTCCATGCTGGACTGCGGCCTGCTCCGCAACAACCTGGTGGTCACCACCGCCATGAGCAATTTCGGTTTCCGGCAGGCGATGCAGGGACTCGGCATCCAGCTCGCGGAAGCCGAGGTGGGCGATCGCTACGTCCTGCGGATGATGCGGGAAAAGGGCGCCGTGCTCGGCGGCGAGGAGTCCGGGCACATCATCTTCCTCAACTTCCATACCACCGGCGACGGGATCATCTCGGCCCTGCAGCTCCTGGCCGTCCTGCGGGAGTCCGGCCAGAAGCTCTCCGAGCTGGCCGGGATCATGCGCCTGGCCCCCCAGGCCCTGGTCAACGTCACGGTCCGCGACAAGCCGCCGCTGGAGACCGTGGCCCCCCTGCAGGCGGCCCTCCGCGAGGCCCGGGCGGAGCTGGCCGACCGCGGGCGCGTGCTGGTGCGCTACTCCGGCACCCAGGCCCTCTGCCGCGTGATGGTGGAGAGCACGGACGACGCCCTGACCCGCCGCGTGGCCGAGGCCCTGGCCGGGGTCGTCCGGCAATGCCTGGGCTGACCCGCGTGGATCGTCAGTCCTTGAGGGCCTCCTGGAGGGCCGGCGCCTCGGCGCGGTCAATGATCCCGTCGGCATTGGCGTCGAACTCCGCCTCCAGGTCCGTGTTGACGATGGCCTTGCCCTCGGTGTTGATCACGATCAGCCGGTCCTTCAGCAGCTCGCGCCCTTCCTCCCAGGAGAGGTAGCCGTCGGCGTTGGCGTCGTATTTCTTTTCGGCCGCGGTGTTGACCACCGCCCGTTTCTGGACCCAGTACGTGCGGCGCTCGATCCCGGTGATCTTGCCGTCGCCATCGACATCCATCTTGCTCACGTGGAAGACGCGCAGTTCCTTGACATCCACCTTCCCGTCGCCGTTGGCGTCCGCCGCCTTTTCCCAGGGCCGATCCGCGACCGACAACTCGCGGAGGTAATACTGGCGTCCGGCCGCCGCCGCCTCCCTGGGACCGACGCGTCCGTCCTGGTTGACGTCGGCCTTGGCTTCCCAAGGCTTATCCACCTTGGACTTCTGCTTGAGCTCCCACTTCTTTTCCTGCTTGATCTCGCGGGGTGTCACGACGCCGTCCTTGTTCTGGTCCGCGTGCGCCTTGCGCGCCGTCGCCGGCGGCGGCGGCGACGGCGGCGCGGCCAGGACGCCCCACGCCAGCGACGCGACCAGGACCGCTGCCCATGCCGTTTTCCTCATGACACTCTCCCCCTCCCCCTGCGCCTATGGACTCCTCCCGGCCGCCCCCGCGGCCGGGCGCTTCCAACCCGTCTTCCGCTCCCGCCGACAACACGCCGCACAACGATCCATGCCCTCCGGATATTGCCCGGCGGCGTATCCCGGGCACGCTCCCGGAGGAACCGGCCCTCCCGCCGCCAGCCATTAGCAACCGCAGCCTGCGCGACGGCCTCGCGCCCGAGCGTGGGCGAAGACCGAGCGGCCGATCTTTTTATGCATCTCTTGAAGGCAGCGCGCACGACGTCCGGCCCGTTATTTCCCCGGCGCGGCGAAAACGACGGCGCCGTAGCCGACGACCAACTCGCCGCGGCTTTCGGGGAAATCGTCGCCGCTGTTGCGGTAATACAGGATCTTTCCCTCCGTGCAACCCTGTTCCCGGGCGAAGCCCATGGCCACCGTCACCGGCGCCAGACCGCAGAAGACCTGCCGGCGGGGGCTCCACTGGGCCAGGAGCCCCCGGCTGTCCATCGCCGCCACGGACTGGAGGGTCTGCTTGTCCGTTTTCGTGACCAGGTCGTAGTCCGGGTCGTGCAGCATGTCGGAGCTGGCCACGACCAGGATTTTCTTCTTCGCCGCCAGGCCGGCCAGGGCCGCGACGAAGCTGGTGAGGGTCTCGGGATCGTGGTCGCCGAACAGGGCCACGACCAGGCGGGCGTCCGGCAAGGCGGCCTGCACGAAGGGCACCTCGTTCTCGGCCGAATGCTCGCCGCTGTGCGGGCGGGCGTCCAGCCGGACCGCCGGGCAGGCTTGCGCCAGGATCGCGGCGGACTCCGTGTCCAGGCGGGCCTCGCCGAGGGGCGTCCGGAGGACATCGCCATCCAGGAGCGCGACGCCGGGGAACGCGGCGCGGTGGCACAGGCCGATGACGACGACGGTTTCCGGCGCCTCCCCTTTCCTGGCCTGGTCGCGGATCGCACGGAACACATAGCCCGCGACCGGCCCCGAATACTGGTAGCCGGCGTGGGGCGCGATCGCCGCCACGATCCGCCCGGTCACCGCCGGCGGCCGGGCCTGGTCGATGAACCCGGCGACCATGTTCCGCAACTTTTCAGGCTGGCCGGGGAACCAGCTTCCGGCGCCCACGGCCACGCGCACGACCTTCTGCGTTTTGGAATTCATCGCGTCCTCCCCCCGGCCGGCGGCGGCCAGGACCATGCCCAGCGCGACCGCGGCGGCCAGCCGCCTATTCACGATATACCGTTGACAAGACATGCGTTGATGGCTGAAAGGGTTCAGGGTTCAGCGCCGCAATAGCAGAACCCATCGCTGTACTGTATTTTCAACAATCCATCCTGCTTGTCACGCCAATTCTGCAGGGCGTATTGCCCAAACCAGCATTTCGGAATTTCCGGGGTCAACCGTCGGAAGCGGTTCCGCCTCCGGCGCACATCCAGTCGCAGCGGCGCCCCGCCGCCTTTCGTTTCATCCTGTCATGCCTTTGGCAGATCCGCCTCAGGCGGAAAGCGACGAGGGCGGCGCTTCTACTTATTGGGATTCCCAGGTGTCACGTTTGCCCCGACTGCGGCGGGCAAGCTCGCCCTGCGACTTGCCCACCATGGCGGCCTCGCGACGGTGGAAGCGCTTTGGCGTAGAAGGGCCCTGAACCCTATTCGTTTCCGCCCTGGACCCGCTGCACCGCCACCCAGCCGTCGCGGCCGGGGACCCGGCCCTTGGCGATGATGCCGGGCGGGATTGCGCCGGCGGGCGGCAGGACTTGGCTGAGCGGCGCGAAGGTGTGCCCCTGCGCCCGGGCTTTTGCCAGGAAGGCGCGGAACAGCTCGCGGCAGGCGATGCCCTCGGCTTCAGCGTGGATGGTCAGGACGTTGAGCCGGCCCTCGCGGAGCCGCGAGAGCAGGTCATCGTTGTACGTTTCCGGGGTCACGCCGTCGCGCCCGATGAGCTCGTCGAACGTCGGCAGGGTCACGGGCACCTGGGGCCGGGCCAGCGCCCGCCCGGCGACCTGCGGCCGGAACACGGACTCGCCCCGGCAATCGCTGTGGTAGAGGCACGGCAGGCGCTCTTTTTCCAGCAGGACGGCGTCGGTGCACTTCCAGCCCGGCGCGGCCGAGCAGACCGGGGTCGCGATCTCGGAGAGCGCGTCCCAGCCGCGCTGGAGGTGCGCGCGGATGGCTTCCGGGATGAACCGGTCGATTCCGGCCTGCCAGGCGTAGTGGTCCCAGGCGTGCAAGCCGATCTCGTGACCGTCGGAGGCCGCGTCCCGGATGCGCCCCCGCCAGGCCTTGCCGATGAGCGGGCCGGGCCAGAGCGTGCCCCGCAGGAGGATATCCCAGCCGTAGAGGCCGACGGCGTTGCTCCGGAGCATCTTGGCCAGGAAGGACGGCCGGACCAGGCGCCGCAGGTGGCGCCCCATGTTGTCGGGGCCGACCGAGAAAAAAAACGTCGCCCGGACCGAAAAATCGGCCAGCGCCCGGCACAGGGCGGGCACGCCATCCCGCGTCCCGCGGTAAGTGTCCACGTCGATGCGGAGGGCAATGAGCATGGGGGTCAGGGGTCAGGGGTCAGGAAAAACATTAAAGGAACATCATGGTCCGCCTCGCTACGAGGCATTATTTTTCCTGGCGTGGCAGGAAAAATCAGAACTGGTAGGACAGGCCGAAGGAAATCACCGGGTAGAACTGGAACTTGTCGGCCTCGTCCTGGACGCTCTTCTCCTCCTTGGCCAGGTCCTGCCGGAAGGTCGGATCCTGGGAAATGATGCCGTCGGCCGACAGGGCGACATCCGGAGCCCCCTGGAACATCACGCCGACATCGAAGACAAAGTTCCAGGAGGTGTCGGGTCCGCCGACGGCGTTGCCGAAACCGAGTCCGAGATAGGGGGCGAAATTCCGGAAATCCACCTTGCCGGTGAGGGTGCCGATCTCCTCGGGCGTGTATTCGTGGTCGCCGATTTTCTGGTTTTCGCTCAGGTTGGCGTCCAGCCGCGCGCGGTTGCGGTTATAGAGCACAGCCCCGGTGATCCGGAAGTTATTGCCGAAGGGATGCCAGTCCAGCGCCAGGGGGACCGACGCCCAGGTGACGTCGAAAGAGTAATCCACGTCCTTGATTTTGCCGCTGAACTTGAGCGGCAGGTAGTTACCGCCGAGCCTGATGTTCAGGGCATCCGGGATCAGTCCCAGGGTGAGCTCGGCGCCCGCCCCCAGCGTGCCGAGCTTGAGGGCCGCGGCCAGGTAGGGCGGAACGTACTCGATCTCATCCTGCGCCGGGTCGGACCGCGGCTGGAGGGCGGCGGGCCTGGCCGGCGGGGGCGCCGCCTGGCCGCCGACTGGGGCCGGCACGGGGGCGCGGGCGGAGGCGGCCACGGCGAGCGCCGCCAGGCCGGCGGCCAGGATCCAAGCGAAATCGAATCGGAGCGGCATAATCCTCCGTATCGTGGATAGCGTTAGCGGGCCAGGCGGCGGAGGTTCCGGCAACCTCCGCTTCGCGCCAACGCCGCAAAAAACCTCGCAGGTATATACGTTGCCCCGCCGGGCGCGTCAACAGCTATCTGGGCGGGCACGGTTTCGGTTGACTCCCGCGCCGCGAGCGCCCACTATGACGCCATGGCCAACCGCCGTCATCCCGTCCGGCCGTCCGTCCTTTACGAGGACGAATGGCTGATCGCTTTTGACAAGCCCGGGGGCTGGCGGCTGGCCCCGGAAACCGGAGACCGGGATCGGCCCTGCCTGCTGCAGTTCGCCCGCGAGCGCCTGGCCGCCGAACTTCTCAACACCCACCGTCTCGACGACGAGATCAGCGGCGTCGCCCTGTTCGCCAAGACCCGGGCGGCGCTCTCGGCGGTCACCGGCCAATTCCAGAAGCACTCCGAAACGCGGCGCATGCTGGCCCTGGTGTTGCATGCCCCGCCGGCCGCCGAACTGGACATCGCCCAGCCGATCGAACCCAACCCCGCCCTGCCGGGGGCCATGCGCATCGGGGGCGGGAAAGCTGCCCTGGTGACGACCCGGATCCGGATCCTGGCGCGCTGGCGTGGCTACAGCCTGGTGGAAGCGACGCCCGGCGCCAGCCGGCCGCACCAAGTGCGCGTCCATCTGGCCCACGCCGGTTGTCCGGTGCTGGCCGACGCGCTCTATGGTCCCGGCGGCGGCTTGAAACTGTCGGCCATCAAGCCCCGCTACAGGGCCAAGTCGCGGCCGGAGCGCCCGCTGCTGGACCGCCTGGCCCTGCACACCGAGAGCCTGGAGCTCCTGCACCCGGCCACCCGGGCGCCCCTGGTCCTGCGCGCGCCCCTGCCGGACGATTTTGCGGTCGCCATCAAGTATCTCCAACGTTTCCGCGGGACCGGCCCGGGCCCCGGGCAACCGGACCCTTTTTCCTGTAACCCGGCCCCGCCGAACACCGACTGCATGGATACCAGACCAGGCCGGGACCATTCTTGACAAGAACGCGAGCGGCACAACCGCCGCGCCGAAGGCGGCCAAAGGGGCGAAAGCCGTCAAGCCCATCCGCGCCGGAAAATAAAGACCGGCGGCGTGGGATCCCCGGCCGCACCCTCCTGATGGCGAACGCCTGGCGGTCTTCCTCCCCCTCGCACGCGGACTCCGTTCGCAGGGAAAGCAGGCCGGGCGCGCGGCCACCCGCTCATTTCCCGGCGCCCAGGGATCAGCCTTGTCCCGCGCCGCCCGCGGCGGAAGGCATGCCCACGCCCGCCCCGTGTTCCCGCGAAAACAACATTCTCACATTCTGCAGACGGTTAGAATGTCACGGCGCGCAGTTTCAACCGGCCGCCATGGGTTCAGCGCCTTGATTCCCGCCCGGCGTACCGGCACAGGTCGCGGAGACAGCACCCGGCGCAGGCGGGCTTCCGCGCCTGACACACCCGCCGACCGTGAAAGATCAGCAGGTGGCTGAGCAGCGTCCACTGCGCGCGGGGAAAAAGGCGCTGCAAGTCGCGCTCGATGGCCTCCGGCTCGGCGCGGTTCGTCAGCCCGATGCGGTTGGCCAGGCGGATGACGTGGGTATCCACGGCGATGCCGGGAACCCCGAAGGCGTTGCCGAGGATCACGTTGGCGGTCTTGCGCCCGACGCCCGGCAGGCGGACCAGGGCCTCCATCGTCCGGGGCACCCGTCCGCCGTAATCGCGGAGCAGGACGCGCATGGACCCGCGGATGGCCTTGGCCTTCTGGCGGAAAAACCCCACGGACCGGATGGCCGCCTCCAGTTCGCCGGGACGCGCGGCCAGATAATCCTCGGGCTGGCGGTACTTGGCAAAGAGAGCAGGGGTGACCTGGTTGACCCGCCGATCCGTGCACTGGGCGGAAAGGATCACGGCCACCAGCAGCTCGAGCGGTCCGCGGGTATCCAGCTCGATCCGGGCCCGCGGATGACGGCGCCGCAGCCTCCGGAAAATCAGCCCGGCCTGTTTTTGGTATCGATTCACGGCCGTTCTATCTGCATACTGCACCGGCGTGGCGGAAGAAAAAACTATTCACCACTGATGTCACGTATGTCACTGATCATCGGATTTGTGAACCTGTAAAGCGCAGATGTAACCACGAAATACACGAAACACACGAAACAAGATTCATCATCCGCAGGATTAGCATTCTGATCCGTGCTATCCGTATCCGTGGTCACCGCCCGGAAAAAATTACCATGAACGCACCCTGGGCGCCATGCCTAATCGGCTGGTTCTCACAGCACCGCCGCGCCATGCCCTGGCGCGATGCGCCGACCCCCTACAACGTCTGGGTCAGCGAGGTCATGCTGCAGCAGACCCAGGTGGCCGCGGCCGTTCCTTACTTCCGGCGCTTTGTCCGCCGCTTCCCCAGCGTGCGTTCCCTGGCGGCCGCGCGCCCCGCGGATCTGCTGAAGCTCTGGCAGGGGCTGGGCTATTACTCTCGGGCCCGCAACCTGGCGGCCGCGGCCCGGCGGATTCAAACCCTGTATCGCGGCCGGGTGCCGGACTCGCGGGAAGCCCTGCTGGACCTGCCGGGGATCGGCCCTTACACGGCGGGCGCGATTCTCAGCATCGCCTTCGGCCAGCCTGTTCCGGCCGTGGACGGCAATGTGCTGCGGGTCGGCGCGCGTTTCTGGGGCTTGCGCGCCCCCGTCGGCTCGGCCCGCCTGGGGAGCGCCGTCGCCAACCGTCTGGCGGCGGCCATCCCGCCGCATCGGCCCTCCGAGTTCAACCAGGCGCTCATGGAACTTGGCGCGCTGATCTGCCGGCCCCGAAACCCGACCTGTCCCCGCTGTCCCCTGCGCCGCGCCTGCGCGGCCCGCCGGACCGGGCAGACCGGCCGCCTGCCAAAAACCAAACAGCGCCGGAGGATCCCCCATTACGCCGTCGCCGCCGGATTGATCTGGAAAAACGGCCGAGTTCTGATTGCGCAACGGCGGCCGGACCAAATGCTGGGCGGCCTGTGGGAACTTCCGGGCGGCAAGCGCGAGCCGGGTGAATCGCTCCGGCAGGCCGCGCGCCGCGAGATTCTGGAGGAAACGGGACTGCGGGTGCGGGTCGGAGCCGCCGGCGGCACGGTCCGGCACGCCTATTCCCATTTCCGGATCACTCTGGCCGTCTTTCACTGCACCCCTCTCGGCGGGACCGCCCGGCCCCGCGCCGGCCAACGCCTGGCCTGGGTGGCTCCCGGCAAGCTGAAACGTTACCCCCTGCCCCGGGCGACCGAAAAGGCTCTCGCCCTGGCCCTGCCCACGGTGTCAACGGAATGAAGCGGATACCGCGCGCAGAGCGCGCGGGCCCCCTTGATGCGGGGGCCACCTTGACGCCTGGCGCAGCCCGCATCAGGAAAAAAACGCAAGCTTGCATGTCGGCGCGAAAAGCCTACCATTAGCCGCATACCGCAAGCCGATCGAGGGGAGCCGGTGTATGAAAAAGACCTTCGTGCTCGACACCAACGTGCTCCTGCACAACTCGAACTGCATCGAATCCTTCGCCGACAACACCGTGGTCCTGCCCATGGCCGTGATCGAGGAGCTGGACCGGTTCAAGGGCAGCAACGACGAGCTCGGCCGCAACGCCCGCCAGGTCATCCGGCGCCTGGACAAGTTCCGCAAGCGCGGCAAGCTGGGCGAAGGTGTGCCCATGGACAACGGCGGCACCCTGCGCATCGTCACCGAGCGCGAGGCCCATCTCGACCCCGGCCTGGACCAAGACCTGGTGGACAACCGGATCATCCGGGTGGCGTACCATCTCAAGAAGACCGGCCAGCGCGTGATCTTTGTCTCCAAGGACATCAACGCCCGCCTGAAGTCCGACGCTCTGGGCATCGAGACCATGGATTTCGAGAAGCAGAAGGTGAACTTTGACGAGCTGTTCACCGGCTACCGCACGCTCACGGTGTCGCGCAAACAAAGCGATGACTTCAAGCAGAGCGGCCGGTTCAAACTGCCGGACCTGGACTTGTTGCCCAACGAGTTTGTCATCCTCGCGGTCGAAGGGGATGAAGCCGGCGCGGTGCTGGCGCGGTCCCGGGGCGACGGCGTCTTGGCCGCGCTGGCGTCCGAGCGCGAGAGCGCCTGGAACATCCAGCCGCGCAGTCTGGAGCAGCGCATGGCCCTGGAGCTGCTGCTGGACGAGCAAGTCTCGCTGGTGACCCTGGTCGGCCAGGCCGGCACCGGCAAGACCCTGCTGGCCCTGGCCGCCGGCCTGGAGCAAATCCTCAAGGCCAAGCGCTACGACCGCATGCTGGTCTCGCGCCCGATCATGCCGCTGGGCAAGGACATCGGCTTCCTGCCCGGCGACAAGGAGACCAAGCTCCAGAACTGGATGCAGCCGATTTTCGACAACCTCGCCTTCCTCATGCGGGCCGCGGGCGACCCCAAGCATTCGGCCCGCGACCGGATCGAGCGCCTGCAGCGCGAGCACGTCGTGGAACTCGAAGCCCTGACCTACATCCGCGGCCGCTCGATTCCCCGCCAGTACGTGGTCATCGACGAAGCCCAGAACCTGACGCCCCACGAGGTCAAAACCATCGTCAGCCGCGCCGGGGAGGACACCAAGATGGTCCTCACCGGCGATCCCTCGCAGATCGACAACCCCTACCTGGATTCCAACAGCAACGGGCTCACCTACACCGTCGAGCGCATGAAATCCCTGCCCCTCCACGGCCACGTCACCCTGGCAAAAAGCGAGCGCAGCGTCCTGGCCGCCGCGGCCGCCGAACGGCTGTAGGCGCGACTGGCCCCATGGACTGGGAACCCGTCATTTTCTGGACCTGGTTCGTGTTCCGGGTCCTGTTCATCTTCCTGGTCGTCATCTTCCTGGCCAGCGGGCTCGACGACCTGTTCGTGGACCTGGTTTTCTACCTCCGCTCCGGCTACCGCGCCCTCTTCCGCCGGAAGCTGATCCGCCCCGTCACCCGCGACCAGCTCAACGCGGTCCCCGAGAAGCCGGTCGCCCTGATGGTGCCCGCTTGGGACGAGTCGGCGGTGATCGGCAAGATGCTCCTTAACACCCTCACGACCCTGGATTACAAGCGCTACCACGTTTTCGTGGGCACCTATCCCAACGACGAACCCACCCGCCTGGCGGTCGAAAAGGTGCGCGAGATTTACCCCCAGGTCTCCGCGGTCGTCACCCCGGCGGACGGACCCACCAGCAAGGCCGACTGCCTGAACTGGATCATCCAGGGCATCTTCGCGCACGAGCAGCAGCACGGCGTCGAGTTCGAGATCTTCGTCATGCACGACGCCGAGGACATCATCCACCCGCTCTCATTGAAGTACTTCAACCACCTCATCCCCCGGGTGCACATGATCCAGCTGCCGGTCTTCGCCCTCGAGTGGCACAAGGCCAGCTGGGTGGCCGGGATCTACATCGACGAGTTCGCCGAGCTCCACAGCAAGGACCTGCGGGCGCGCGAGCTCCTGGCCGACACCGTCCCCTCCGCCGGCGTCGGCACCGCCCTCAGCCGCGCCGCCGTCGAGTTCCTGCGCCGCAAGCGCCGCCAGCAGGTCTTCGACATCCGCTCGCTGACCGAGGACTACCAGCTCGGCCTGCAGCTCCGCGAGATGCAGGGCAAGAAGATTTTCCTCCAGCAGTCGGTCGAGCGCGTGGTCTCCGGCCGCCACTGGCTGACCGGCCGGCCCGTCCAGCGCAAGATCGTCGACCCCATCGCCACCCGGGAGTTCTTCCCCAACGCGTTCGGCGCCGCCGTCCGCCAGCGCGCGCGCTGGATCATGGGCATCGCCCTCCAGGGCTGGCGCCTGGGTTGGACCGACTCCCCGGGCGCCAACTATTGCCTCTTCCGCGATCGCAAGGGCCTGGTGACCAACCTGCTGACGCTGGCGGGCTATCCCATCGTGATCTTCTGGCTCGCGGCCTGGACCGCGGAGTGGCTGAACCCCGAGCTCCATTTCCCGCCCCTGGTGGAGTCCGACGAAATCTGGTTCACCTTGATGGGGATCGTGCTGGGGCTGCTCTGCTGGCGGTTGCTCAACCGCATGGCCGCCGTCTGGCGGCACTACGGGCCCTGGCAGGGCCTACTGTCCGCCCCGCGCCTGGTGGTGGCCAACGTGGTGAATTTCTGGGCTACGGTCCAGGCCATCCGGCGGTATGTCCGCAGCCGGATCTCCGGCCAGGCGCCGGCCTGGGGCAAGACCGCCCACGCCTATCCCAGCGAGGACCAGCTGCGCCTGTTCCACCGCAAGCTGGGCGACCTGCTGCTCGACCGGCGCCTGATCACCACCCGCCAGCTCGAACAGGCCATGGAACAGCAGAAGAAGACCGGCCGGAAGCTGGGCGACATCCTGGTGCGGATGGGCGTCCTGTGGGAGGAGGACCTCGTCTCGGTCCTGGCCCAGCAGAAGAACCTGCAGGCCGTCGAGATCGACCCCTATGCCACGCCGCCGGAACTGCTGCGGCTGGTGCCCCGGGAGCTTGCCCGGCAATACAGGGTTTACCCCCTGGGCCGCGAGGGCCAGGCCGTCCTCCTGGCCACGCACCTGGACACCACGGTGGACCGACGCAGGGAGCTGGAAGCCGCCCTGGGCCAGCCGGTGGCCTTCCGGATGGCGTCGGCCCCGGACCTCGAGTTCGCCCTGGCGCGCGGCTACGCCGCCGTGCGCATCGACGCGGCGCCGCAGGGAGAGCGGCTGGGCGACCGCCTGGTGAAAAGCGGACGGATCACGCCGGAGCAGCTCCGCGAGGCCCTGCGCCGGCAGAAGCGCGAGAACCGCCCGCTGGGCGAAGTTTTGGTTGCCATGAAGGCGGTGACGGAGGAGGACGTCCGGAATGCTCTGGCAACTCAATGATGGTTCCACCTGTTCACCCACAAAGCGCATGTGAACTGCGACAGGTGCGCAACACGCGAAATGAAAATAGTGATGCTGAGCATGTTGGACTCCGGTGGAAGCGGCGCCCCCGCCGCTGTTCGTCCAGACCTGTCGGGTCTGAAGCAGATCCGCTTCAGGCGGGAAGCGACGGGGGCGTCGCTTCTACCCAGTCGGCGGCAGCAACATAACGGCGGACCGGGAATTGAGGGCATGGGCAATTCTAGGACAGGCAGGCTGGTATTTCTCGGCGCCGCGCTGGCGCTGGCCGTCCTCGCGGCCTGCCCGGCAGCCGCGGCGAAACCGCCGCCGCTGCCGGAGTCCTCCGCCACCTACGGCGCCGTCAAGGCCCAGCGCATCCGGTTCGACAACGCGCCCCTGTGGCAGAAGGCCAAGGACGCCGTCGCGCGGGGGGACGACGCCGGCGCCATCCGGGCCTACGGCCAGATCCTGGCCAACGATCCCGGCAGCAATCCCGCCAAGCTGGCCTTGATCGCCCTTTACGAGCGCCAGGGCCGCCTCGATGACGCCATCGCCCTCTGCGCCGACCTGCTCGACCGCTACCCGGACCGCGCGGAAATCTGGAACTCCAGGGGCGTCCTCGAAATGAAGGCCGGGCGCCACGCCCAGGCCGCAGAGTCCTTCGAAAAGGCCCTGCGGCTGACGCCGTCGGAATCCCCCGGGCGCCGCCCCCTGCTCCTCGCCCTCGGCCAGGCCTGCCGGGGAGCCGGCCGCGCCGCCGACGCCGAGCGCGCCTTCGCCCGGGCCCTGGAAATCGAGTTCGCCCCGGACGCCGCCTTGGAACTGGCCCAGCTTCACGAAACGCAGGGCCGGCACGACGACGCCCTCGCGCTCCTTGTCCAACTGACCGCCAAGTTCCCGGACCGTCCGGACACCTGGGAGTTGAAAGGCGTCCTCGAAATGAAGGCCGGGCGCCACGCCCAGGCCGCGGAGTCCTTCGAAAAGGCCCTGCGGCTGACGCCGTCGGAATCCCCCGGGCGCCGCCCCCTGCTCCTCGCCCTCGGCCAGGCCTGCCGGGGAGCCGGCCGCGCCGCCGACGCCGAGCGCGCCTTCGCCCGGGCCCTGGAAATCGAGTTCGCCCCGGACGCCGCCCTGGAACTGATCGACCTGTACGAGAAGCAGGACCGGCACGACGACGCCCTCGCGCTGTCCGGCAGGCTGGCCGCCAAGCACCCGGAGCGCGCGGACGTCTGGCAGTCCAAGGGCATCCTGGAAATCCGGAAGGCGCATTACCCCCAGGCGGCGGAATCGTTGGAAGCCGCCTTCCGGCTGACCCCGCCGGATTCCCCGCAGCGCCGCCGCCCGATCCTGCTGTTACTCGGGCAGGCCTACCGGCGCCTCGGACGCGACGCTGACGCCGGGGACGCCTATGCCCGCGCCCTGGACATCGAGTTCACGCCCGACGCCGCCCTGGAATATTTTTACTGCCTCAAAACCCAGAACACGCCGGAAAAGGGGCGCGCCTTCCTGGAGCGGGCCCTCGCCGGTCCGCTGCCACCCTCCCTGCGGCGCGAGGCGCAGTACGAGCTCGCCCGCCTCAACCGCCAGGCCGGAAAAATGCAGGACTTTTTCCGCGGCATGGACGAGCTGGTCCAGGCGGAATCCGAGGCCCGGCGGCTACACGATTATGCCCTGGACCTTTCCGGCGCCGGCGACCCGGAGCGGACGGTCCGAACCCTGGAGAAAGCGTTCAGCCTGGAGACCGATCCCGGCGGCAAATACCGGACGGCCATGTTCGCCGCGAACATCGAGCTCCAGCGGGGCCGAACCGCGGAAGCCAAGGATTGGATCAACCGGGCCACGCCGTTCGCGGACTCCGAGGCCTTCCAGGCTCTGGCCCTGGCGAGCGCCGACTTCAGCCAGGCAGACTACCGGGGCTGCGCCGGGCGCCTGCTGGGCCTGACGAACCGCCCCGCTTCCGCCAGCCTGCTGCTCGGCATTGCCTGCATGAAACTTCGCCTGGAGGGCCCGGCCCTGGAATTTCTCGATGAGATCCGGGCCCCGGAAACCCTCCCCGCCGACGAGCGCCTGACCCTGTTCGGCAACCGCGCCTACCTGAACTTCGGACAGAACCGCTACGCGGAGGCGCGCCGCGACGCCGAGCAGGCGCTGGCCCTGGCGCCTTCCGCCGACCTGGCGCTCCTGCGCCTCAAGGCCCTGGCCGCTTCCGCGCCGACCAACGACATCGAGAAGGAAGCGGAGCCCCTGCTCCATCCCGCGGGCGGCAGCCCGGCGCCGACCGGCGCCCAGCAGGTCCAGGCGCTCCTGGTCGTCGGGCGCCACCTCTTCAACCGGGCGCAATACCGCCCCGCCGTTGACCGTCTGAGCGAGGCCGTGGAACGCGACCCATCCCTGGCGGAGGCGTATTACGTCCGCGGCCTGGCCTGGCACGCACTCGGCCAGCCCGCGGAAGCCATCTCCAACTTGCACGCATACCTCCGCCTGGACCCCCGCCCGCCCGCGACCTTCTGGGGCGACCTGGGGCAGGCCGAGGGCGCCCGCGGCGACTACGAGGCCGGCACGGCCGCCCTGGGCCGCTCGCTGGGCTTCCACTCCGTTGACGTGGATACGCTCTCCGACCGGGGCTACCAGTACCTGAAGTGGGCGTTGCCCCACCAGGGCACGAACCGGACCGTCCTCGACCGCTGGAGCCACAACGGCGAGGCCCAGGCCTCCTTCGGGCGGGCCATCGATTTGTATGCCGACCTGGCGCCCCGCGTGCCGACCAACGAGGCCGCCGCCTACCGCGAGCGCGAGGTGGCCATGAAGCGGGAATACACCAAGCTCGACCGCGTGTTCGGCATCCAGGCCTACCTCAGCCGGACCGACTACGGTTTCCCAACCAACGTCGGCATTTCCTCGGTGGACGGCGCCCTGCCCTCCCAGGGCGGGATCGAGCTCTGCCTGCGTCCGCCCTGTCTCGGGTTCCTCAACGAGCGGACCCTGGACCTCTTCGGCACGCTCAACGGCAGCTTCCAGCGCCAGAGCTGGACCCCGGACCCGGACTCCTACCAGGGCATGGTGGGACTGCGCCTCAAACCCTTCATCGCCTTCAACTACAACATGTCCTTCGCCCGCCTGTTCAAAATCGGCGCCAACTCCGAGAACAACTGGCTCTGGCGCAACATGGGTTCCTGGGAGCGCGGCGACAAGCCGGCCCCCGGCCGCCTGGCGGCCTTCAACCTGAAGCTGTTCGGCGACCTGGGCTACTACTTTGAGCCGCGCACCCGCTGGTACGGCTACCTGGACGGGCGGGCCGGGCCGTGCTGGCGGCTGCACCAGGCCGTGCTCCTGACCCTGCCCCAGGTGATGGGAATCGTGCGCCAGGAAACCCACGACGAAGGCGGCAGCGGCTCCTACGGGCTGGTGGGGCTGGGTGGCGCCCTGCGGCTTTACGAACCCGAACGGCGCTTCACGATCAACCGGATCTACCTCGACCTGTTCGCTTATTACACCTGGGGCCGCTTCAGCTCCACCCCCGCCGGCTTCGACGGGCGCTCCTTTGACGGACCCATGATCGGCGTCAACCTGGTGAAATGAACGGGCGGGTTCAACGGTTCACGGTTGGGAGGTTCACAGTGGCAGAAGCAGGGCGGCGATCCCGCAGGCGGGATCGCCGGCGGGTTGAGCGAAGGCCGTGACCCGGGTCAGGCCCCGCGACCCTGTGGCGCAAGGAGACCGAAGCATGGCAAGCATCATCAAACCCGGCCGCGCCTTTCCCCTCGCCTGCCTGCTCGCGGCCCTGCTGCTGGCCCGGCCCGGTTGGGCCGCGGACGGCCGCGGGGTCTCCAGCGCGTTCATCCAGCCCAGCCGGGCCGACGCCGGGCGCACCGCGGAACAGTGGCGGGAGATGCTCGGGCGCATGCGGGCCGCGGGCATCGACACCCTGATCCTCCAGTGGACGGCGGAGGCGCCGGTGCTTTATTTCAAGGACAAGGACCTGGACTTCGCGGAGCAGTTCGACACCCTCGAGCGCCTGCTGGAGGCCGCCCGCGGCGGAGGGTTTTCCATCTTCCTCGGCCTCCAGCACGACCCGGCGTTCTGGAACGAGATCACGGCCCGCGACAAGGCCCTGCGCGACTATTTCCTCGTGCGCCGGGCCCAGCACGAACGCCTCCAGGCGGCCCTGCTGAAAGCCTTCGGCCAGCGGGAGGACTGGGCGGGGTATTACCTCCCCGACGAGATCGACGACCTTTCCTGGCGCGATCCCGACCGGCGCCGGCGGCTGAAAGACTACCTCGGCGCCACCGTCCGGAGCCTGCGGGAACACGACGCCCGGCGCGCGGTCGCCATCAGCGCCTTCTTCCGGGCGCGCACGGCCCCCGGCATCGTCGCGGAGAACCTGGCCAACGCCGTCTCCGGCGCCGGGTTCGACTATCTCCTGCTCCAGGACGGCGCCGGCCTGGATGATCCGCCGGAGGACGTCCTGCCCCTTTATTACACGGCCCTGCTCAAGGAGCGCGCGCATCTGCCGGAGTTGTGGGTGGTGCTCGAAGCGTTTCGCCAGACGTCGGGTCCGGGCAAGCCGTTCGCGGCCCGGCCGGCGCCGGCGGAGGGGTTCGCGCGTCAGCTCAAGTCGGCCGCAGGGTTCAAGCGCCAGGTCGTATTCACGTTCCCGGATTACGCCGATCCCGAGCGCGGGCCGGAGGCCAAGGCGCTGTTCCGTCTCCTGGGCGGAACGCCATGAACTCCCGTCCGCCGTCAAGGCCGGCCGCGGCCTGTCTTTTGGAGCGCAAGCCGCCGGAGACCGGCGATGAACGCGCCAGGCTGTCACGGGTGCGCAAGTCCCTGCTCGTGCGCCGGATCGAGGTGCGCTGGCCCCGCCCCGGGCGAGGGACGCCGGCGGAATGAGCGCGCGGGCCGCGGAAACCGCCGGCTCAGGCCCCGCCGCAGTGGGAGCATCAGCTCGACGGCGCGGTTTACGGCCTCGAACCCGGCCCGGTCGAAAGACCTCCCCGCCTTCTTGGCGGCCGCCAGGACGCTTTCTAGGTCTCGCCGACGGTCAGGTGAGCGGCCAGGATTTCGGTCTGGCGTGGATCAAGCCGATGCGCCAGCAGCCATTTGCAGCACTCGCCGGGGTCCTTGAACCCGAACTGGCGGCTGGCGCGGACGACGCCCCGGCTGAAATCCTTCCAGCGCTCCCTTGGAAAGTGCAGTCCCAGGCGCGCCTCGACGGCGGCGCTGAGCCGGACCAGGCAGGCGGTTGACAGTTGCTGGCTCCTGCTGGCCGCGTCCCGGCCGACACCCGTTCGGCCTGGCGGTGGACGGCGCCGTCCAGCGCCAGGCCTTCGTCGGCCGCAAGGAACCGGTCCAGGTCCACGATCAGCAGGAGGCCGTCCGCCAGCCGCATCACGCCGGCCAGCAGGCCGATCCCGGGAAACACGGCGTTGGGTTCGACAACCTCCTCCGCCGGGGTCTCCTTCAGGCCGTCCACCTGGTCCGCCGTCAGGACCAGGGTGCGGGCAGCCGAGCGGGCGACGATGAAACGGTCATCCGGGTCCACGTCGCGCTCCGGCAGGCCCAGGCCGGCGGAGGTTGACAACCGGGAGGATGCGGCCATGCAGGTTGACGATCCCGGCCAGGATGGGCGGGGCTTCCGGCAGGGGCGTGATCTCGGCGGCGGCGATCACCCGTTCGACGTCCGCGACGGACAGGCCGAACGGCTGCCGGTCTATCCTGAAAACAAGCCAGGGTCGCGTTTCCGCCATCCGTCGATTCACCTTGAGGCGGATATTACCATTCCAGAATCGAATTGACAATCCTTTCGGCGGCGTGGCCGTCGCCGTAGGGGTTCAGGGCGCGCGCCATGGCGGCGTAGGCGCCGGGATCATCCAGCAGGCGCCGGGCTTCCGCCGTGATCCGGCCCCGGTCGGTCCCCACCAGGCGCACGGTGCCGGCGTTCACGGCCTCGGGTCGCTCGGTGACTTCGCGCAGGACCAGCACCGGCTTGCCGAGGCCCGGGGCCTCCTCCTGGAGTCCCCCGGAATCGGTCAGGACCAGGGTGGCGCGCTTCAGCAGGTAGACCAGCGGCAGGTAATCCAGGGGCTCCAGGAGCGTCACCCCCGGCACGCCGCCCAGCAGGCGGCCCACCGGATCCCGGACCTGGGGATTAGGATGGACCGGGTAGACCAGGTGCAGGTCTTGCGGGTAGGCCTGCGCCAAGTCGCGCAGGGCGAGGCAGATCCGCTCCAGGGGCGCGCCGAAATTCTCGCGCCGGTGGGCAGTGACCAGGACCAGCCGGCGCTGCCAGGGGATGGCGCGCAGGGGGCCGGAGGCCGGATCGTAGGGCCGCTCAGCCACGGCCTGGAGCGCGTCGATCACCGGGTTGCCCGTCACCCGGATGGCGGCGGCGGAAAGGCCCTCGCGCAACAGGTTGTCCCGGGCGGTCTCGGTCGGAGCGAAGTGCAGATCCGCAACGACGCTCGCCAGGCGCCGGTTGATCTCCTCCGGAAAGGGCTGGTGCTTGTCGCCGGTGCGCAGACCGGCCTCGACATGGCCGACCCGGATCCGTCCGTAAAACGCCCCGATGGCCGCGGCCAGGACGGTGGTGGTATCGCCCTGGACCAGGACCCAGTCCGGCTGCTCGGCCTGGAGCACCGGCTCCAGCTTCGCCAGCACGGCCGCCGCCACCTGGGTCGGGGACTGTCGGGCCGCCATGACGTTCAGGTCATGGTGGGGAACAATGCCGAAGAGAGCCAGGACCTGATCCAGCATCTGCCGGTGCTGGGCGGTGACGCAGACCCGGCTGACGATCCGGCCGGCGCGCCGCTCCAGTTCCCCGATGACCGGGGCCATCTTGATCGCCTCGGGGCGGGTGCCGATGATGGAGAGGATCTTCATACGGGAAGGGTTCAGGGTTCCCCGTCGGCCATGGCTGCTGCCGGGCCAAGGGGCCACTTGTCCCGCATGCGGGACGACGTGGCAGGGGTTAGCGAATCAATGGCTGATGGAACATGGTTGATGGCTGATGGCTGGCCACGGGATTAAATCCGATGTTCAAGGTTCGATGTTTCCCGCCCGCTTCGGCAACCCACCCCGGAACGATACTCCCCCCACGGATTCAGGGCAACCGCGAATTGCATCCTTGGGTTGCGGCAGGGCAAACCTTACCCAGCCGGTTGCTTTTCCCCGCGCGCATCCATTTCCCGGTAGCAGTCAAGAAAGGTTTTCACGACGGCCGGGTCAAAGTGCGTCCCGGCATGCCGCCCGATTTCGGCCGCGGCCTCGTCTGCGGACACGCCCTTGTGGTAGACGCGGTCCGAGCGCAGCGCGTCGAACGCGTCGGCCACGGCGAAAATGCGGGCGCCCAGTTCGATGGCGGACCCGGCCAGGCCGCGCGGGTAGCCGGACCCGTCGAAGTGTTCATGGTGCTGGTAGACCATTTCGGCCTCGTCCTGGAGGAAGGGGACGCTCTTGACGATCTGCCAGCCGATGGCCGGATGCTGGCGCATGACAGCGATCTCGGCCTCGGTCAGGGGCCCGGCTTTCTGGAGAATGGCGTCCGGGATGCCGATCTTGCCGAGGTCGTGCAGCAGGGCGCCGCGGCGGATTTCGATCACGTCGTCCTCCGCCAGGTTCATGCGGCGCGCCAGAAAGGCGGCGTAATCCGCCACCCGCCGATCATGCTCGATGGTGTCCGGATCGCGCATTTTCAGGGTAGCCGCCAGGGCCTCCAGGGTGGCCATGTAGGAGCGCTCCAGGGCGTCCGCCGTTTCCCGCAGCGAGCGGGTGCGCTCATCGAGGCTCTCTTCCGTCTGCCGCTGGAAGGCCGCCACCTGCCGCCGCAGGCGGCGATGCTCCACCGCGCGCCGGAGGGCGAAGGTCAGCTCGTCGAAGTTCAGCGGTTTCTGCATGAAATCGTAGGCCCCGGCGCGGATGGCCGCGATGGTGCTATCCACCGAGGCGTAGCCGGTCAGCACCATGCACACGACTTCGGGCACGACGGCCTTGATGGCCTTGATGAGTTCGATCCCGCTCATCTCCGGCATCTTGAGGTCGATCAGGGCCACGTCCAGCTCAGCCCCCGCCTCCCGGACGCGCTCGAGCGCCCGGCGCGGACTGGTCTCGGATGTCACGGCGAACCCCAGCGGCGTCAGCATGCGCGCGAACATGGCGCCGACGACGGCCTCGTCGTCAACGATCATGACGCGCCCCTGGGATTCGGCGGCGGGGGGGGCTTCCGGCGCCGGCGGCGGCCGAGCTTCGTCCGTCGCGCCGGCCTCGGCCCCCGATTCCACTCCGCCCCGGCCGCCGTCCTTGGCCAGGTAGCAGGCCCGGTCGGCCAGCGCCAGCAAATCGGTTTCCCGGTCCACGCCCGGGGCGGCGCTGCTGACGGCGCCGATGGACGCGCTGATGTTGAGGGGGTAGCGCTCCCGGCAGAAAACGTGGCCGGCGAGGGCCTCGCGAATCCGGCCGGCGAAGGCCTCGGCCTGGCCGGCATTGGCGTTGGTCAGAATCACGGCGAACTCGTCGCCTCCGTAACGCGCCAGGATGTCGGTGCGCCGGGCGACGCCTTCCAGAATGCGGGCGAACTCCTTGAGAACGGCGTCGCCGACCATGTGGCCGTAGGTGTCGTTAAGCGCCTTGAAATGGTCGAGGTCCATCATCAGCAGTCCGAGCGGGTAATGGTAGCGCCGGCTGAACAGCCAGGCCCGCCGGAGTTCGCGATCGAAGGAACGCCGGTTGTGCAGGCCGGTCAGCTCGTCCCGCACGGCCAGGTTCTGGATGTGGGCCAGGTCCGGGAAGAGCCGGACGAGGTGGTTGGCGAGGTGGCAGATATGAGCGATTTCGGCCGGGTCGTAAGCCCGGGACTCGGCCGCCGCGAACGCCAGCAACCCCTGAAGTTTCTGGCCGGCCACCAGGGGCATCAGGCACAGCGCGCCGGCGGCGGCGGGGCCGTCGGCCGCCACCGCGCCCTCGCATTCCACCGCCGGCGGGCCGTCCGCAACGCGGCCGGCGCCGAACAGGGCCCAGGCGGCCCGCAGCTCCTCCTCGACCTGCCGCAGGAACGGCGCGCCGGCCGGTCCCAGGATGGCCAGTTTGAGAACCGGGCGGGCGTTGCGCCAGGCCAGCGCGCCGGCCACCCGGCAGGGCAGAATCGCGGCGAGGCCCGCCTGCAGAGAGTCGAGGAGCGGAAGGGCCGTCTCGTGTTCCAGGAGGGCCGGCAGGAATGCGCGCAGTTTTTCGAACAGGAACAGGATGCGGTCCAGCGAAAGCCGGGCGGGGGGCTCGGCCAGTTCCCGCCTGATCCGAACGGCCTCCGCCACGCGGCGGCGAATGGCTTCCGCCTCCAGGGGCGGTTCCAGCCGACCGCAGGGTTCCGGCCAGGGGCCGCCCGGCGGGGATACGGCCGGCACGGACGGGGAAACGCCCAGCTCGATCCACGGCAGCCAGGGCTGAAGCGTGCGGGCGCAGCCGGCCAGGCGGGCGGCTCCCAGCGGCAGGGCGGCGTCGATCAGGACCACGTCAAAGGGGCGCCTCAGGAGCAGTTGCATCAGGTCCACCGGGGTGAACACCGATTCCACCGTCCCGCCGTTGTTCCGCAGCGCCCGCTGCACCGCCAGGCCGACCGCGGGATCGGGATTGAGCACCAGCACCTGGGGTTGTTCCAGCCGGGCCATGCCATGCCTTGCGTCCGAGGGTTGGGTCCGCCAATCGGCCAGTATAGGCGAACGGCGGCGGCACAGCAATTCGCATTTTGGCCTGGCCCGGGCACGGAAAACCCGGGGCCCCCAGGCAACTGGCTGGCGGCAAGCGACACCTTGACTTTGAGCGCCCGCGGCCTAAGATCAGGAGGTGTTGTTTTGACCCGGGGGGCTTGGCGCCCGGGTGGCAGCCAGGAGCAGGAGCGCCGCCGCGACGCCATGAAACTGGCCAGAAAAATCAGCCTCGCCATCCTGGCGGTGACCCTGCTGTCTTCGGCATCCACCTGCCTCGCCCTCTACCTGCTGGCCCGGCGCGGGATCGAACGCCAGAACGCGGACAAGTTGGAAGCGATCGCGCAGTCGCGCGCCGACCACATCCAGACCTACCTGGCCATGCTGCAGGCCTCTCTCGCCCAGCTCTCCAGGAGCGTTGCTCTGGAAAACTTGCTCCAGGCGCCGGAGAGCCCGGCCGGCGAAGCCGAGATCGCCCACCACCTCCTGCGGCGCACCCGCGAGGCCAATCCCGCGATCGACGAGTTCCTGCTGCTGAACGCCGCCGGCCAGGTGGTCGCCTCCAGCCGCCCGGAAAGCGGCGGCGAGGACCTCGCCGCCGACCCCCTGTTCCTCGGGGGCCGGGAAGGGTTTTATCTCCAGGACATCCGTCTGGCAGGGGAAGCCCGGCATCCCCTGCTGGGCGCGGCCATTCCGCTCCAGGACAGCCGGACCGGCGCCCCGCTGGGCGTGGTGGCGGCGCGGGCGACCCTGGACCAGCTCAACGCCATCTGCGCCCGGCGGACCGGCCTGGGCGAAAGCGGCGACCTTTACCTGGTCGACCGAGACAACCTGGCCATCACCCCGACCCTTTTCCGGAAGGACGCCGCCCTGCGGCTGCGGGTGGACATGGCCAGCATACGCCCGGCGCGCCCGCATCCCGGCCAGGCCCGCCCGCCGCACGCTGCGGCCGGAGTCTATCCCGACTACCGTGGAGTCCCGGTGCTGGGAACCTACGCGGTCATCCCGGAAACGGGCTGGGTGCTGGTGGCTGAGATCGACACCCGCGAGGCGTTTGCGCCGCTGAAGGCCTACCTGCGCCTGCTGATCCTGCTCCTGCTGGCGCTCCCGATCCCGGCCTGGCTGGCCGGCGCGGCGGTCGCCCGCGCCCTGACCCGGCGGCTCACGGCGCTGCACAGGGGAACCGAAATCATTGGCGCCGGCAACCTCGACCACAAGGTCGGCACCTCCTCGCTGGACGAGGTCGGCCAGCTCTCGCGGGCCTTCGACCGGATGACCGGGCATCTGAAACACTCCATGATTTCGGCGCAGCGGCTGAACAACGAGATCGCCGAGCGTCAGCGCATCGAGGAAAAACTGCGCCAGGCTTACACCATCCTGGAGCGCAGCCCGGCCGTCGCCAACGCCATCGCCGGGGTCAGCGTCCAGGCCGGCTCCCGCCCGGCGGCGCCCGGCGCCGGCCAGGCCGTTTCCGACGCGCAGGCCGGCGAGATCTTCAACACCCGCGCCTTCGCCTCCCGGCTGTTCGAAGACCGCGACCTGATGCGCGAGGTCATCCGCCTGTTCCTGGAGGAAACCCCGAAATGGCTGCGCGATCTCGACGCAGCCGCCGCCGCGCGCCGGCCGGACGAGGCGGCGCGTCAGGCGCATACCCTCCGGGGCAGCGCCGCCAACGTCGGGGCCGAGCGCATGCAGGAGGCGGCCGCCCAGATCGAGCGCGCCTGCCGGCGCGCCGCCTGGGACGAAACGGCCCGCCGCCTCCCCGAATTGCACCGGGCATTCGCCGACCTGCAACGCGCCATGCAGGCGCAGCTACGCCCGGAGGAAAACGCCTAGGCGGCCGCGGCCGCCGGGCCACACGGAGCCCGTCCCCATGAAAATCCTGATCGCGGAAGACGATCTCACCTCGCAAGTCCTGCTGAAAGCCATCCTGGTCAAGGCCGGCTACGAGCCGGCCGTGGTCGGCGACGGGCAGGCCGCCTACGACCTCCTCCGCCGGCCAGACGCCCCCCGGCTGGCGGTGCTGGACTGGATGATGCCCGGCCTGGATGGGGTCGAGGTCTGCCGCAAAATCCGGGAGATCCCCTCCGCTACCCCCCCCTACCTCATCATGCTGACCAGCCGCACCGAGAGAGCCGATATCATCCAGGGCCTGCAGGCGGGCGCCAACGACTACATCGTCAAGCCCTACGACGCCGAGGAACTCCGGGTGCGGATCGCCGTCGGGCGGCGGGTGGTCGAACTCCAGGATGCCCTGGCCCGGCGAGTGGTCGAACTCCAGGACGCCCTGAACCAGATTAAGACCCTGCGGGGCCTGCTGCCGATCTGCATGTACTGCAAAAAAATCCGGGATGACAAGCAATACTGGCAGCAGATCGAGGGCTATATCTCCGAGCACAGCGACGCCCAGTTCAGCCACGGCATCTGCCCCGACTGTTACCGGAAATACGTGCAGCCGGATTTAGACCGCTTGGACGGCCGGGCCGCCGGAAACGGGCGGCCGGCCTAAACCTTCAGGAAAGCAATCGCCAGGCCCCCGCGCCCGGGGCCGCTTCGAGAGGCGGGCGCGGGTCCGAGGCTGACCGCCCGGCCGTGAGGAGGTTGCCTTTTGTCTCTGAACATCGACATTGCCACGCTGGATTTCTCGAAGATCGAGGCCGGCAAGCTGCAGCCGGAGGCGGTGGACTTCGGCCTGCGGGCGGCGGTGGAGGAAACCGTGGCGGCCCTGTCGGTCCAGGCGGCCCGGGCGGGGCTGAAGCTGACGGCCGCAGTCGCCCCGGACGCGCCCGACGACCTCAACGGCGATCCCGGCCGGCTGCGCCAGGTGCTCTACAACCTGGTCGGCAA
The DNA here is from genome assembly GCA_964630555.1 of uncultured Verrucomicrobiota bacterium. GTDB lineage: Bacteria > Verrucomicrobiota > Kiritimatiellia > JAAZAB01 > JAAZAB01 > JAHIJO01. The sequence continues at coordinate 34,418 of CAZVVD010000023.1, forward strand.
CGCCGTGAAGTTCACGCCTTCCGGCGAGGTGGCCGTGACGGTGACGCGGGGGGAGAGGCAAGAAGAGGGCGGAGGGTTCAGGGGGCAGGGTTCAGGGGGCAGGCGAGAAGGGACATGACGCGGAACCGGCCTCGGGCAAGACGGAGGCGAGGGAAGGAGCACCACTTGAACCCCGAACCCCGCCCCCTGATATCCTGTTATGTTTCTCGGTGCGGGATACGGGCATCGGGATTCCGGAGGACAAGCAGGCCCTGCTGTTCCAGGCGTTTTCGCAGGTGGACGCTTCGCTCTCGCGCCGGCACGGGGGCACGGGGCTGGGGCTGGCGATCTGCAAGGGGCTGGTGGAACGGATGGGAGGGGCCATCGGGGTCGAGAGCCGGCCGGGGGCGGGTTCGACCTTCTGGTTCAGCCTGCCGTTCGCGCCGGCCCGGCGGCCGCCGGCGGCGCGGGGAGCGGCGGGCCTGCCGGCGCCGGCGGGCCGGTCGCTGCGGATCCTGGTGGCCGAGGACAACCCGGTCAATCAGAAGGTCATCCTGAGCGTTCTGCGCAAGCTGGGGCACGCCGTCGAGTGCGCCGACGACGGGCGGGAGGCGGTGGCGGCGGTGGCGCGGGGCAACTACGACCTGGTGCTGATGGAC
>CAZVVD010000024.1:0-16207 GCA_964630555.1 uncultured Verrucomicrobiota bacterium
GGTGCCCTCCTGCTCGATCGGGTTCTGGGTGGCCATGACCATGAAGGGGCGGGGCAGCGGGTAGGTGACGCCGGAGGCCGTGACCCGCCGCTCCTGCATGGCCTCCAGCAGGGCCGCCTGGGTTTTCGGCGGCGTGCGGTTGATCTCGTCGGCCAGCAGGAGGTGGGTGAACAGCGGGCCGCGGTTAAACCGGAACCGGCGGCGGCGGGTCGCGGGGTCCTCCTCGAGAATGTCGGTGCCGGTGATGTCGGTCGGCATCAGGTCGGGGGTGAACTGGATGCGCCGCATCTGCAGATCGAGGGTGCCGGCCAGGGCCCTGACCATCAGGGTCTTGGCCAGGCCGGGCACGCCGATCAGCAGGCAATGCCCGCGCGCGAACAGGGCGACCAGGATTTGGTTGAGGACCACGCGTTGGCCGATGATGACGCGGTCCAGCTCCCGCAGGATGGCGTTCCGCGCCGCGCCCAGCCGTTGCACCGCCTCGTCCGTTTCCGGCGGCGGCGGGTCGCCGTCCTCGTCGATGCCCTCGAGGATGGCGCGCGAGGCCGCGAAGCGCAGGGTGACGCTCCCCAGCGAAAAGACCGTCCCGTGCTGAACCCGCAGGCTGGGGACCGGCTGAGCGTCCGCGTCGAGCAGCTCGGCCGGCGGTTCCGGGCGCAGGGTCCAGGCGTCGCCGGCCGGGTCGAGGACGGCGTGCCGCGCCAGCACGCCGGGATCGGCGAGGCGGATATCGCAGTCCGGCCCGGCGCCGAGGGAGATCCGGCGTCCGGCCAGGGGGTATTCCCGGCCCGGGTTCGAGCCCTTCAACACGACAAGGATTTCGCTCATGGGGTCCTCCTGGCTTGGTGCGGTCGGCGATCGGGTTAGTGTGTCGTGGCGTACAGGATGATGTTCATGCCGAGCAGCATGGCGGTGGCGGGCAGATAGCCGCGGGAGAGGGGATAGTCACAGCCCAGCCAGCCCGCCTCGAGGTCATAGGGGCTGTAGATCACCCGCAGGTCCCCTTGGAGAACGATGCCCTCCAGGCGGGGCAGCAGGGGAGCGTTGGACCGGCGCGGCACCGCCGGGGTGTACTGGGCCTCGTCCACGGTGAACACCGAGCGGAACACCGGGTGGGAGACGGGCACCGGCGTGAGCTCGGATTCCGGGAGGATCTTGCGGATTTCGCGGCGCGCGGCCCGGTCAAAGGTTTGCAGTCCCAGCCCATTGTTGACCAGCAGGGTGCCGCCGCCGGCCAGGAAGGCGCGCAGGGCGGCGACGGCGTCGGCGCTGAATTCGAAGGTGTCCAGGCCCGAGAGGAAGAGGAACGGGTAGGGCGCCAGGTCGTCATGGCCGGGCGTGACCGCGATTCGCTTCAGGCGGGTGCGCAGGGAGGTGTTCTGGGTCAGGCGGCGCAGGAGGGCGGCGGCGGCCCCGGGGTGGGTGTTCCAGGCGCCGCCGTGCCGGATCTGCGCGAAGACGAACTCGTCGGTCGGCGGGGAATCGTCGCGCTCCCCGAACAGTTCGGGCAGGGCTTCTACCCGTCCGGCCTCGGCGTAGCCGACGGCATAGGCCATCAGGTTCAGGCCGAGCCGGTTCGCGGAGGCGACGTCGTAGTATTCGGCCTGCTTGAGCAGGGGCACCTCGTGGTCGTCCCAGCCGCAGCCCAGCCCGTATTTCGAGAGCAGGATGCCGATGCGGGCCCCAATATAGACCCCTTCCAGGAACGGACCCCGGGAATCGCGGCTGGGGCCGTAACACACCTCGTCGATGTCGGAGACCATGCGGTAGACCGGGTGATCCGGCGGGATGACCCGGAAGACCGATTCGGGGAACATGGCGTCCACGGCGGTCTTCACGGACTCGTAAAAGTAGGGCGACCCGGCCACCGAGTCGAACAGGACCATGCCGCCCTTTAGCACGTATGCCCGCAGGGCCCCGCGCTGGACGGCGTTCAGCCGCAGGGACCGCGTTCCGCTGACGAACAGCAAGGGCATCCGGGCCGGATCGCCGTGGAAGGCTGCCAGGTTGACGGCCTCGCAGCCGTAGCGGACGTTCAGCTGGCCGCAGGTTTTGGCGACGATCTGCTGAAGGTCGGCCGGGCAGAGGTTCCAATCCGCAATCTCGCAGGCGATCCCGGAGTCATACTGGAAGGTGGCGCTTTCGCCCCAGATCACCTTGCCGGCCAACTTGGGCGGGCTGGGGTCGCGCCGGCGCTCCGCGCGGCGCAGGGGGGTGGCCGGCAGGGGCAGGGGCGGCAGGCTTTCGCCTGCCGCGATCCGCTGCGGCGCGGCCAGGGGCGGCCGCCCGAGCGGAACGAACCAAGCGTTCTCGTCGGCGCCGACCGCGGCGCAGCCGAGGGCCAGGCCTAACGCGATGGTCAATTTTTCCAATCTCATGCTAGTCCCCTAGGCAACCGGAACGTCCAAAAAAACAGAAGAAAATCAGCACCGGTAGCGCCATTATTAAATCGTCTTGGGATACAGGTCTCACCCCGCCTTAAGGCTGTTGCTTCATGGTTTCCTTGACCCGGGCCGCGAGTTCGGTGTTGGGGAATTCGGCGAGCAGTTGCCGGCGCGCCCGGGCGGCCGCCTCGGCTTGCCCCAGGGCGTCATGGGCTTGCGCGGTGAGAAACAGCAGGCGGGCCAGGTCGTTTCCGGCCAGGCGGGCGTTCGCCAGCAGCCGGCAGCGGGCCAGGGCCCGGCGGTATTCCTTCCTTCCCAGGTAGGTTTCAATCAGCGGGAACCCCGTCTGCGGGGACAGGCGCCTGGCCGGTGATTTCCATTCGATGTCCAGCAGGACACGGGCGGCGGCGTCGAATTCGCGGCTGGCGAGGTAGCTCCGGGCGAGCTCCAGCTGGGCGCTTTCCTTGACCGACCGGATGGGTTCGGGGTCGCCTGCCGCCCCAATGATCCGGAGATAGGAATCCCGGGCCTGGGTTTCGCGCCCCTGCGCCAATAGGATGTCGGCCTGGTAAATCCGGCGCCGGCGGTTGTCGTCCGCGTTCAGGCGGTCCGGATCGAGCGCCGCCAGGCAGGCCGCGGCTTCGTCGGCCCTGCCCAGGCCGTGGATCAGCAGGTCCGCCCAGCGCAGGACGGCGCGCGCGACGGGCACGGCGTGGGGCGGCGGGAGGGCCAGCAAGAGCCGGTAGGCATCCTCGGCCCGGTCGAGATCGCGCACCTCGGGATGCTCGAAATTGTCGGCCAGCAGGAAAAAGAGGCCGGCGTCGCCGGGGCCGAAGTCGGCCCGGCGCCGCAGGCAGCCGGCGCCAAGCTGTGCCAGCCAGGCCCGTTCCTGGTCGGCGTGGGCGAAGAAGACCGCCGCCCTCAGATCGTCCGCGGGCAGCGCCATGAGATCGCGGGTCATGAGTTCGGCCCGCTGGCGGTCCGCGACCGGACGGGGGCATTCCTCGGCCTGGAGCCACTGCGGGTGCAGGCGCACATTTTGGGTGAGGGTGCCGCCGGGCCGGTCCCCGCCGGAAAGCTCCAGCCGCACCGGGCGCAGGCCGGGGCGCAGGAACACGTGGCGCACCACGGCGCCGGTCCGCGCCGTGCCGTCGTCGAAGGTCCAGCGGCAAATCCAGGTCCGGTCGGTCCCGGGCGGGATAGCCCGGAACTCGGCGGTCACCAGGGTGGCGTCCCCGGCTGCGGCGTGCTCGAGCATGCGCCACTCGAAGGCGGGCGCCGGCGGCCGGCCCGGGGCCGGCGCGAAACTCGCGGCCTGAAAGGCGGCGACCGGCGCGAAGGCCGAAGCCGGGATGATCTCGAAGCCGGGGGCCGGCGGGATATTCCAGGCCGCCGCGGCGACCGCGTAGGGGGCCGGGCGGACCAGGTAATAGTCGATCGCGTGGAGGCCGGGGTCCAGCCGCAGGCTGCCGTGGTGTTCGCCGTGCAGTTCGCCCTGCACGTCGTGCCGGCCAGGCCACTCGGCGACCGGCCGGCCGTCCACCAGGAGGAAGGAGGCGTCATGGGACAGCGTGGCGAAGGCGGCGTCGCCTCCGCCGGTCGCCGCGAACCAGCCGCGGTAGCGTCCGAGGTATGGCTGCGCGGAGGAGCCGTGGCGGTGGAGTCCGTCGAAGATCCGGGGCGCCAGGCTGCGCCCGAGGACGGGCGCGGCCCGGTCCCAGGCGGACTGCATTTGCGCCAGGTTCGTGATCGCCGGGTCCGCGCACGCCCGGCTCTCGAAGACCAGCCCGGCGCGCGGCTGCCAGCCGGGCGCCGCGGGGGGCGCCGGGCCGCTACCGATATAGAGCTCGTATGCCTCCTGATGCCCGGAGGTGTCGAACCAGATTTTCAGGGGCTCCCCCTCGGCCGCCCAGAGGATGGCGGCGGGGATGGCGGCGCCGTTGCTGGCGGCGACGCGGACCGCGCAGGAGGTCGGGGACAGGAGCCCCGGGCAGATTTCAACGTAACCGGCTTCGGCCGGCCAGGGTGTCGCCGCTTGCCTGGCCAGGGAAAAGCGGCCGACGGCATTCGCCGGCCAGGCGCCGGCGCCGACGGCGTCCGGACGCGCGCCGGCCAGCAGCGCCAGGAACAAGGCGGCCTCCATGCGGACCCGTGTCATCGGCGGCGAGTGAAGCATAAACCGGCGGGCGGTTCAAGGTCGGGGCGCGCGGGCCTGGATGTCGCGTTGGACGAGTTCCAGGACGTTCTCAACCTGCCGGACGCCAGGGAAACGCTGCCGGTCCTTCGCAGCAAGATCAAGTTTCACAAGGACATTCCCCATGTCTTTGCCGGCAGTGTCCGCAATCCGATGGCCGGGATAGATGCGCGGGAATCGAAAGGCGATGAGGCCGCCCTGGTGCACGTTCTTGATCTGCGCCCGTGCGCATGGCGGAGAGGGGGGGATTCGAACCCCCGGTACCGGTTTACCCAGTACAGCGGTTTAGCAAACCGTCGCTTTCGGCCACTCAGCCACCTCTCCACTTCGTTACGAGCTGTCTTCGTGGTGCCCACTCCCTGCGTCGTCCCGATACCCGCCGAAGCGGCGCGATCGGGACTATGCAGGGCAGGCAGCCACCTCTCCGTTGCGTTGCGATGCAAGGGCAGCATACGCCGACGCCGGGCCGGTATTCAAGCTCAAAGACCTCCCGGCTGGGACCCGGGCGCCGCCGGCCCCCCGGGTGTGCGCACCTGCCGGCTGACGACAAACATGAGCGCGGCAATGCCGGCGGCGCCCGCGAAGACCGCCGGGTGTCCGTATTTCATCCAGAGCAGGCCGCCGGCGGCGGGGATGGACATGGACACGAGATGATTGATGGTCACGCCCAGGGAGAGGGTCGGACTGATGTCCTCCGGCCTGACCGCGATCTTGGCCAGGTAGGTGTCCCGCGCCATGTTGACCCCGAAGAGAAGTTGGTCGCCCACGAAACAGGCGTAAAGCAGGCCCAGCGCCGCGGCGCGGTTGTCGAGCCAATGCGCGGATCCGTATCCCGCGCACACCAGGAACACGCAGACCGAGTCCGCCATCAGCACCCGGCGCTCGCCGAAACGGTCGATGGCCCGGCCCAGGGCCGGCTGGAACACAATCCCCAGCACGGCGGCCACGATCCAGAGCTGGGCGAAGATGTAGGCGGGCTGGTCAAACACCTTGACCAGCACCCAGGGCCCGAAGGTGATGAACACCTGCTTGCGGGCGCCGAACAGGAAGGCCAGCATATAGTATAGCCCGTAGCGGCGGTTCCAGACGAACTTGGGCCGCTCCAGGTGCGCCCCCGGCATGCGCATGCCCAGCAGGACCCCCGCCGCCGCCAGGGCCGCCGCGCCGCCGGCGGCGAAAATCAGGCGGTAATCCGCGCGCAGGTATTTCATGCCGATCCAGACCAGGAGGCAGCCCCCGATGCTGGCGGCGATGGCCGTCCCCTGGATCTGGCCGAGCCGCCGGCCGATCCGGCCCTCACGCGCCAGGGCGATGCTGAGCGAGGAGCGCACCGGCATGCCGAGATGCGTGCCCAGGCTCCACAGGAGCATGCACAGCAGCATGGCCGTCCAGTGCCCGCCCCAGAAAGCCAGGCCCAGCATGCCGAGTCCCACCGCCCCGGCCGCGGCGGACGCGACCAGCGATTCGGGGAGGAAGCACATCAGTCCGGCAAACAGAGCGCAGAGCAATCCCGGCAGCTCGCGCGGGAATTCGAGCCAGCCGCGCGTGTCGGCGTCCATCCGGTACGTGTCGTGGAGGAAATTGTTGAAGGTGGTTTCAAAAACGCCGCCGGCGATTCCCAGCAGCGCCATGCCGGCCAAGAACACAGCCAGGTTGGGGGAGAGCTGGCGCAGACGCTGTCGCAGGCGGATCATTCGACCTCTGGCTTCAACCCGATTGGCGGTGTAAAGAGGGGGCATCATGCCGTTTGCGGGCGGCCGGCGCAATGCCGGAATTTGCCCGGTTCTGGCGGCGGAAAAAAACTGAAAAAACCGTTGTCTTTTTTTTTGAGAAAGCGCTAAATTATGAGTGAGCCTTTGAGTGTCTAAGCGTTTGGCGGTGGTTTGGCCTTATGAATCAGGTGGATGAAGACGCGGTTGGCGCCGCTGGCTGTTTCATGAGCTCCGGCGGATTGCGGCGAACCTGGGGAGGATACGAGGTGATGAATACGCAACCGAAGACGGTTCCCTGGACCTCTAGCCGGCTGGCGCAGTGGGTCTGTGTCCTGGCCGGCACGCTGGCCCTGTCCTGGCCGGTCTCGGCCGATCCCAATACCAACCTCCCCTTTTATGACACTTTCGAACAGTATCCCAACGGCACGCTGCTGGTGGACGGCACCAACGGCTGGTACGGCAGCACCAACGACGACGTCGCCGGCGCGGCCACCACCAACAAGATCATGGTCCAGGACCAGGTGGCCTACGCCAGCGCGCAGTCGGTGGCGATTCCCGTCGAGCATACCCTCTCCAACCGCTTCAGTCTCGCGGAGCCGGCGACGGGCGTCTGGGTCCAGGCGGACGTGCGCCTGGTGCTGACCGACGACGACCTCAGCGACGGCGCCACCCCGCCCCGCAGCCTGACGGTGGACAACACCAACGCCTCGGTCCTGTTCTACGTCAGCACCTCCGGCTACTTCGTGGTCCACAACGGCCCGGTCTCCCCCTCGTACACCAACTCCACCAACTGGGTGACCTTGTCGGACGCCACCCCGCGGGCCGAGAGCGAATGGGTGCGGTTGAAGATGCTGGTGGATTACAACACCAAGCAATGGTCGCTCGCGGTCAACCATGTCGAGCTGACTAACGCCATCGGCTTCCTCAACCCGGCCCTGTCCGACTTCAACGGCTTCGACCTCTACCACGGCATCCTGGCCAACACCTCCTACCTCGACAACGTCTATATCTGGTCGGCAGCCGAGCCGCCGGCGCCGGACATCGACGTCGTGCCCCGGCTGGTGACCAACTCGACCATGCACGGTATCGCCCCGGTGGACAACAGCATTGCCCTGATCAACTACGGTTCCCAAGAGTTTTACTACACCAACACCTTCACCAACACCGAGTGGCTGACCTCGCCCAAATACGAAGACTACCTGTACCCTAACAACACCAGCACGATTTCCCTGAACTACGACGCCTCCATCACCAACTGGCCGCCTGGCTTCAGCAACACCACCGTGACCTTGGTCGCCAATGGCAACGACGCAGCTTCCCTCGGCGTCAGCGTGACCCAGGTCGTGCAGGTGACCATGAACATCATGAAGCTGGAGAACGCCCCCGGCGCCATTTTCCACGCCTTCCGCGTCACCACCAAGCCGCCGGACCGCACCGTAGCCCTGGTCAACTCCGGTGGGGGCTCCTTCGATTACACGGTGGAGATCACCAACGACTGGGTGGGCCCGACCAACGTGGACCTCCTGACCGGTACCCTGGGCGCCTTCGGCACGAACCTGTTGCCGCTGGTCTTTGCCGACGCCATGACGAATTGGGCGGAAGGGTCCGTCAGCAATACCCAGATCAAGATTTCCTCGGCCGACGGCGGCGGGGTCACCAACACGCTGGATGTCTGGGCGCAGGTCGTGGCCTGGGGGGTCTCCAACCTGTGGTACACCAACAACGTCTTCCTCGGCAATATGCCGCTGACCAACGGCCAGCACATGATCATCACCAATCGGAGCAAGATCGGGACGGCCCTCAACTACACCATTGAGATTCCGACCAACAACACCTGGCTGTCCTGTTCGTCGAACAGCGGCTATGTGGCCACCAATAAAGGCAACAACCTGATGTTGGTCTACTCCAACACCGCCGGCTGGACCACGCCTGGCGCCAGCAACACCACCGTTTTCGTCAAGGATACCGACTTTGCCACCACCCAGGAAGTCGCCGTCACCCTCAACCTGATGCGCATGACCAACGCTTTCGCCGTGGGCGGCGAGACCAACATGTTCATGCATACCCGCATCCCGACCAGCATCAACGTCAACGTGATCAACGAAGGCGGGGGGATGTTCAATTACTACTTTGCCATTACCAACGCCTGGGTGACCAACTCGCCCAACGGCATCCTCTCCAGCGGTCCCTACGCCACCAACACCATTACCCTTAATTTCAAAACTACGACGGGATTCCCTTACACCACGGCCCCGACCAGCACGACACTCCGGGTGATTTCGACCGACGGCGGCGGCGCTACCAACTCCATCCCCCTGACCTTCCTGTGCATGAAACTGGCCACGGGCCAAGCCGCTTACACCAACCAGGTGATGGTCGGCCGGACGCCGCCGCCCATGACCTTGAGCGTCTCCAACATCGGGGCCGGCGAGTTCGGGTTTTCGGTGACCAATACGACCAATATCTGGCTCGACTTCTCGACCAACGCCGGCTACGTCACCAGCAGCAACGGCAACGATATCACCCTCGTGTTTTCCAATACCGCCGGCTGGGAAGTGAACACCACCAGCAACACGACGGTCCTGGTGGGCTCCAGCGCCGGCGGCGGGGCCACCCAGGCGGTGCGGGTCCTGGTGCATGTGATGGACCTGCAGCTCGACCAGAACGGCATCACCAGCTCGGTCTTCCTGACTACCAACGAAGTGGGCAACAAGCCCTGGCCGACCGGGGTTGCCTTTAAAGTCTTCAACCCGGGCCGAACGGGCACCATTAATTATACCGTTTCCAGCGCCAACCCCGAGTGGGTGACCTGTAACTCCAATTCCGGCATCCTGACGGATTCGGTGCGCACAAATAACCTCCGGCTTAATTTCACCAACACCATTCCCACCGACTGGACCCCGGGCGTCAGCAACACGACGATCACCATCGCCTCCAGCGACGGCGGCGGGGCCACCCAGGTCCTGGATGTGGTCCTGCACGTAATGCAGATGACCAACTATCCCTCCCGGATCGACTGCCTGAACGTGAAAGGCCGGGTGCCGGACCCCGTGACCTTCGTGGTGACCAACAACGGGCCGGGCGTGTTCAACTACACGGTCACCATTACCAACGCCTGGGTGACCAATTCCCAGGTAGGCCTCCAGACCAACATCTCGCCGTTTGCGGACACGATCGAGCTGAAGTTTGATAGGTCCTGGGCCGGGGCCGTGTCGAACTGGTCGGCCAGCACCAGCAATACGCTCGTCAAGATCTGGTCCACCACCGGCGGCGGGGTGACCAACTGGCTGCCGCTGTCCATGACGGTCGTGGACTGGGGCCTGCTGGATAACGACGGCCAGGCGCTGGCCACCATCAGCAACAGCGTCATGGTCGGGCGGACGCCGGAGGCGCAGACCTTCATCCTGACCAACTCGCCCGGTGCGCCGGCCCTGACCGCCGCGATCTCCAGCACCGAGTCCTGGCTGACGCCCGCTCCGGACATCGTGGACAGCCTGCCCGCCGCCTCGACCCAGACGGTCACCCTTACCTACGATCCCACCACGAACTGGTCGCCCGGCGTGAGCCAGACGATCGTCGAGGTGGTCTCCGGCGACGGGATCACCCAGTCGGTGGACGTGGTCCTGAACGTGATGCAGATGGAGCTCTCGGAGACGGAGATCACCAACATGGTCATGGAAGGCGAGTTCCTGCCGCCGGCCCAGACCTTCGAGGTGCGCAACCTCGGCGCGGGCACGTTCGACTTCACCTGCACCAACAACGGCGCGGACTGGGGCGTGACCCCGACCGAGTCCGGCAGCGTGGGCGACTACGGCACCAGCACGGTCACCCTGACCTTCAGCCGGATCGCGCGCATCCCGGGCACCAACACCGCCACCATCAGCGTCTGCTCGACCAACTTCGGCGGCGTCACCAACGAACTCGCGGTCAGCCTGGTCGTCCTGCCGCGCCCGGTGGGCAGCAACCTGAACTTCTACGCCGCCACCAACGGGTTGCACCTCGAGCCCTTCACCAACTGGTCCATGGCGGCCACCAACATCGCCGACGCGCTGGCCATCGTGGCCGACGGCAACAACCTGTTCCTCTCCAACAACGTCTTCGTGTTGACCAACACCCTGGTTGTGACCAACGGCATCGTCCTCCAGGGCTGGGAGAACGATCCTTCGGCGACGCTCCTCGACGGCGACGGCGCGGTCATGCCGCTGCGCGTCAACAGCACCGGGGCGCTGGTCTGCGGGGTGACGCTGATGAACGGCGTCGGCGACACCGCCGGCGGCGCGCTCTTCGAAAACGGCGGCACGCTCTCGAACTGCTGGGTGTTCGGCAACCAGGCCGGGGTGGTCGGCGGGGTCTATGCCGCCGGCGGCGCCCGGGTGGCAAACTGCGTCATCGCCACCAACACGGGCAACCTGGTCGGCGGCCTGTCGCTCGAGAACGCCGTGGCCCGCGATTCCACGATTCTCGACAACCTGGCCACCAACGAGATCGCCGGGTTCGGCGGCGGGGTGTGGATGGACGGCGATGGCGGAAACCTCCTGACCAATTGCGTGGTGAGCAACAACGTGTCCGTGGGCGCCGGCGGCGGCGTGGTGATCGCCGGCGGCGAGATCGTCGGCTGCGTAGTCGGCAGTAACGCGGCGACGCTGAGCGGCGGCGGCATCCTGGCCTGGGACACCAATGGGACCAACATTATGATCCGCCAGAGCGTGATCGCCGACAACGCGGCGGCGGTGGCGGGCGGCGGCGTCTATCTGCAGGATTCCCCGGCCTACAGCCGCGTGCTGCGGAACTGCCTGGTGAGTTCCAACTCGCCCGAGGGCGTTTTCCAGAACGCGGCCCCGGCGGCCGGCAGCCTGGACCTGATCGAGAACTGCACGATCGTCACCAACGCCCAGTCCGGGCTGGTGCTGGCAGCCGACCAGACCAACACCCTGGTGCGCAACACGATCATCTACTTCAACCCGACCGATATCAACGCGGGCCTGGGCGCGGCCACTAACGCATTCTTCAACTCCTGCGCCTTCTACGACAGCTTCCCGGATCAGAACAACCTGACCGACGACCCGCTCTTCTCGGCGCCGGCGGCCTTCAACTTCCAGTTGATGTCCAACTCGCCCTGCCTGGGCGCGGGCACCAACCAGGACTGGATGACCAACGCTGTGGACCTGGTCGGCAACCCGCGCCTCAGCGGGCCCAGCGTGGACATGGGCGCTTACGAATTCGTCTGGAACTGGATCCTGGGCGCTGACGCCATGACCAATGAGGTCATGCTCGGCCTGACCCCGGCCGCCCAGAGCGTCCAAATCATCAATCGCGGCGGCGACCCGCTGGCCTACGTCGTTACCAACGAGGCTTGGCTGTCGGGATCCATCACCAGCGCCGTGGTGGCCGCGCACTCCACCAACACGATCGACCTGGTCTACGCTCCGACCGCGGACTGGCAGCCCGGCACCAGCAATACGACCGTCTCCGTCATGGTGACCAACATGGGCGCCACCCAGACCCGGCAGCTGCCGGTGACCCTCTACGTCATGGACCTGCGGGCCAGCGTGACGAGCATCACGAGCTCGATCATGCAGGGCCATATGCCGCCCGCTGTGTCCGTGGCCGTCAGCAACGCCGGCGGCGGCTCGTTCGACTACGTCTTCACCAACGACGCCTGGCTGTCCGGCTCGTCCACCAACGGCGCCCTCGGGGAATATGAAAGCGTGACCAACCCGGTGGCCTACAGCACGAACATCGCGGCCTGGGGCCCGGGCACGAGCAATACCACGATCTCCATCACCTCGAGCGATGGCGGCGGGGCTACCCAGACCGTGGCGGTCACGGTGAATGTCATGCGCCTCGACGTGGCCCCGGGCGGCCTGACGAACTCGGTCCTGCTGGGCGGCACCCCCGCGGCGCAGGAGCTGACCCTGCACAATCCGGGGATCGGGACCTTTAACTTCGCCCTGGCCGCCGACGTGGACTGGCTGACGGCCGTGCCCGCCAGCGGCGCGCTCGCCTCCGACGGCCTTGAGTCGATCCAGGTTGTCTTCAGTTCGACCGCCGGCTGGGCGCCGGGGGTGAGCAACGGGGTGTTGTCCGTGACCTCCACCAACGGCGGCGGGGCCACCCAGGATGTCCTGGTCGTGCTCAACGTGGTCGAACTGCTGCCGCCGGCCTCGGTCGCCGCCAGCAAGGGGACATACACGGATCGGGTCGCGCTGACCTGGGCGCCGGCCGCCAACGCCGTCAGCTACCAGGTGTGGCGCCACACCACGAGCGATCCCATGGGCGCGGTGCTCCTGGCCACCACCGCCGATTTGAGCTACAACGACACCTCGGCCGGGCAGGGGCGGACCTATTACTACTGGTTGAAGTCCGTGAACGCCCTGGGCCTCAGCGTGTTCAGCGCGTCGGATAGCGGCGCCCGGAAGCTGTCCCCGCCGACCAGTGTCAGCGCCAGCAAGCGCACTTACACCGACAAGGTCAGGGTGACCTGGCCGGCCGTTGCCTACGCGCTGGGCTACCAGGTCTGGCGCAATACGGCCAGCAACACGGCCTCCGCCACCAAGTTGGGGTCCGCTACCGCCACCACTTACGACGATACCACCGCGGTCAAGGAAACGACCTACTACTACTGGGTCAAGGCGACCAATGCGACCTCGGTCAGCGCCTTCGGCACGCCGGATACCGGCGTCCGCAAGGAGGATACCCCGACGCCCGCGGCCCCGACCGGGTTGACCGCCAGCCAGGGCACGTATTCCAACCGGGTCGCGCTGTCCTGGTCGGCGAGCGCCTATGCCGCCAGCTACGAGGTCTGGCGCAGCACCACTTCCAGTTCGAGCTCGGCCGCCAAGCTTGGGGATACGACCGCCACCAGCTATAGCGATACAACCGCTGAAGCCGGCACGGTCTATTACTACTGGGTCAAGGCCAAGAATACGACCGGCACCAGCGGCTTCAGCGCGTCGGCCTCAGGCTACTGCCTCGATACCCGGCTGATGCCGCTCTTCGGAGATTTCGACGCCGACAGCAAGGCCGACCCGGCCGTCTACCAGGGCAGCAGCGGACGCTGGTTCGTGCGGCTCTCGGCCAGCGACTACGCCACCGCCACGATGAGCGGCTTTGGCGGGACCGGCTATGCCGCCTTCGTGGCTGATTATGACGGCGACCGCAAGGTGGATCTCGGCGTCTTCGAGCTGGCCACCGGGAACTGGCAGGTCAAGCTCTCCGGCAGCGGCTATGCCACCGCCTCGGTGAGCGGTTTCGGCGATTCCGATTCCACGGTCGTGGCCAAGGACTTCGACGGCGACCGCCTGGCCGACCCGTCGATCTACAACACCGTCAACGGCAACTGGCGGGTCATGATGTCCGGCAGCGGTTACGGGATCGCCTCGGCCATCGGCTTCGGCGGCGTCGGTTCCACGCCGGTGGCGGGCTTCTACGACGCCGATGCCCTGGCCGATCCGGCCATCTACGGCGACAGTTCCGGTAACTGGTCGGTGATGCTCTCGGCCAGCGGCTATCTGATGGCCAGCTTGCCGGGCTTCGGCGGCGCCGGGTCCGAGCCGCTGGCGGTGGACTTCGACGGCGACGGCCAGGTTGACCCGGCTTACTACCGGGAAAGCAATCAAACCTGGTATGTCAAGCTCTCCGGTTCCAGTTACAGCACGGCGATTCTCTCGGGCTTCGGCGGGACCGGTTACGTGGCCGGGGCCGCCGACTTCGACGGGGACGGCAGGGCCGATCCGGCCTTGTTCCACGACGCCAGCCGGACCTGGCACGTGAAGCTCTCGGCCTTCGGTTACGTCACTGTGACCGCCGACGCCGGCTATACGCCCTAAGCCAAGGGCCGTCCGCCCCGGGCCAGAGATGGCGTCGGCGCCCTCGCGGGCGCCGACGCCGTCTGCTTTTCGGCCTGCCACTTTCGGTTTTGACCCCGCGCTTGGCTTCTGATACCCTCTGCCCATTGATTGTTACGAGGACTTGTGGGTTTTTTTCCGGTCGGCGAACGGCTGCCGCGCCGTGGAACCGCATGAGAAGGGGGCGGATGATCATGAAACGCACAATCGATCAGGAGAGGGGATGGAAGAGCGGGGTCGGTGTTTTCCGGTGGACCGTGCTTTGCTGCGTCGTGGTCGTGGCTGCGTCGGCGGCAGGCCAGGATGCGCCGCCGGCCCAAGCGCCCGGAATACCGGCCTCCCTGCTGATCGGCCTGCAGTCGGACCCGACGCCGTCCAATCCCGCGCCGGCAGCGGCAGATACGCCGCCCCAGGCGCCTGGTCAGCCGGCGGAAACGGCCGAACCGGTCAGCCCGCCGCCGGAAGCCGTGCCCGGCCCTTCCGCACCGGCGGCGGAGGTGACGCCGCCTCTGGCGCCGCCGGTGGAAGCGGCGCCACCGGCGGAAACCGACGCGCCGGGCGTCGGCGCGGGCATCCCCGCGTCGTCGGAAACCGGTGAAACCGATGCCGTTCCGGCCTCGACTTTGCCCGCCCGGCCGGCGATCAACGTGAGCACGTCCGTCTGGGTCATCGAGCACAAGCCCGTGAAGCAGTGGAAGATCACCGAGGAGGTCAACCGGGCTCCGAGGGAGCTGCCGGCTTTTTTTGGGGTCCGCCTCGCCAACAGTCCGCAGGCGGTTCTGGCGGAAACCGATTCGCCATGGTACAAGGCGGGCGATCCCCTGGCCATCAGGATTTGGGGTTTCAACGACCTGTCCCTTGAGTTCCAGGGCGAAGCCCACACGGTCATCCGGCTGGGGGACCTGACCGTCAAGGAGTGGCTGGTGCCGGTCTTCCTGCCGCCTTCCGGAGCCCAGCGCCTGACGACCTTCGAGGTGGACACCTCCGATTTCAAGCCCGGCCAGTACACCTTGGAGGTCTATTTGTATGACGCGGCGGGCAAGGTCAAGCAGCAACAGGTGACGCGCTTGACCCTGTCATACAACCCCGAACTGGCGGCCAGGCGCGCGGCCGCCGCCAAGGCGGAGGCGGAACGCAAGGCGGCTGAGGAGCTGAAGGCCAGGCAAGCTGCGGAACAGCAGGCCGAGGAGGCGGCCAGGGCCAGGCTGGAAGCCGAAAAACAAGCCCGGCGCATTGCCGAAGAAAGAGTGCGGGCGGAAACCGAGAAACGAGCGGAAGCCGATGCCCAGGCCAAAAAGGAAGCCGAACGGAAAGCCAAGGAAGAGGCGCGCGCAAAGGCGGAAGCGGAAAGACAGGCGCGGAAGGCGGCGGAACTGAAGGCCCGCGCCGAGGCGGAGAAGGCGGAGGCCGCGCGCGAAGCGGCGGAGACGAAGGCGCGGACTGAGGCCAAGGCGAAGAAGGAAGCGGAAGAGAAGGCGGCTGAGGCGGCGCGTCTGAAGGCGAGGGCGGAGGAGAAAGCCCGGCGTGAGGCGGCAGAGCTTGCGGAGGAAGAAGCGGAGCGCAAGGCGGAAGCCGAGGCGCGCGCGAAGAAGGAAGCCGAGGCAAAAGCGCGGGCGGAAGCCCGGGCGGCGGAAGAAAAAGCGCGTACGGAAGCGCGTGCGAAACGCGAGGCTGAAGAGAAGGCGGCGGAAGCGAAAGCGGCAGCCGCGGCGAAAGCGAAGAAGGAAGCGGAGCTAAAAGCGCGGGCGGAGGCGGAGAAGAAGGCGGCGGCGGAGGAAGCCCGGCGGGAAGCCGAAGCCAAGGCGAAGCGGGCGGCGGAGGAGAAAGCGGCGGCGGAGGCCAAGGCGAAAGCCGAGGCGGAGAAGAAGGCGGCGGAAGCAGCGGAGCTGAAGGCGAAGGCTGAGGCCAAGGCGAAGCGCGAGGCGGAGGCGAAAGCCCGCGAGGAAGCGGAGCAGAAGGCGGAAGCCGAGGTCCAGGCCAAAAAGGAAGCCGAACGGAAAGCCAAGGAAGAGGCACGCGCAAAGGCGGAAGCGGAAAGACAGGCGCGGAAGGCGGCGGAACTGAAGGCCC
>CAZVVD010000024.1:16307-33995 GCA_964630555.1 uncultured Verrucomicrobiota bacterium
AAGAAGCGGAGCGCAAGGCGGAAGCCGAGGCGCGCGCGAAGAAGGAAGCCGAGGCGAAAGCGCGGGCGGAGGCCAAGAAGCAAGAACAGCAGCGTTATGAAAACACACGAATGAAATACCTGGCCCAGGAACAGGCGGCCGTGGCTGCCGCTGTCCAGGCGTTGCGGAAAGAAGACGCGGCGCAGCAGGCCGCCTGCCTGCGGGCCGAGGAGGAGCTGAAATCCGCGGAGGCCAAGGCGGCGGCGCTGGCACAGGAATCCAAGGCGGCGCAGGACGACGCGGAAGCCAGGGCGGCGGCGTATAAGGCGGCGAAACAGGCTGCGAACCGGGATGCCGGTCCGGAGGCGAAAGCCGGTCTGGCGGCAGCGGAGGAAGCCAGGGACAAGGCGGAAGCGCTGGCTAGAGAAAAAACCCGGCAGGCCCGGGATGCTCGGGAGGCGGCGGAGGACAAGGCCGACCAGGTCTCCGAGGCGATGTCAAGCCTGGCGCGGCAGCAGAAAAAAATCGTCGCCCAGCAGGCCGAGTGGGAAGCCCGGGCGATTCGGAACGCCGAACGGAAAGCCAGGGAAGAGCTGAAGGCCAAATAATACGACCCCTCATGGATCCGCGGTCGGGGGCAGAGCTGTTTTGGATTGCCGGAGTGGCGGAATGGCAGACGCGCTGGACTCAAAATCCAGTGGTAGCAATACCGTGTGGGTTCAAGTCCCTCCTCCGGCATGATCGCCAGCATGGACACTCTTTCCAGCCGGCAGCGGGTCCTTGCGCTTGGCCTCCTTGCGGCCGTGTTCGCGTTCGGCTTGTTCGATCACTCGCTGTGGTCGGCCAACGATTCCCGCGAAGGCGCCATGATCCGGGAGATGTACCGGGAGGGCGTCTGGGTCGCGCCGGTTTTCAACGGACGCCATTACCTCGAGAAGCCCCCCCTGCTGCATTGGACCTCGCTGGGGTTGTGCCATGCGTTCGGAAGGGTCAATGAAGGCCTGGTGCGCCTGCCGGCGGCGCTGTTCGGTTTCGGGGCCGTGGTCCTCGCCTGGCTGTGGGGGCGCCGCCTGGGTCGCGAGCGGGCGGGTCTGGCGGGCGCCTTCCTGTGCGCGAGCTCCGTCCTGTATTTCGAATATACCCGGATTGTCCTGACCGACGCCGCGCTGACCTTCATGGTCATGCTGGCGCTGTTCCTGTTCTGGCGGACCTATGATTCGGATCGGGCTGCGCCAGTCCGGTATATCCCGTTTCTCCTGGCAACGGCAGTCTCCTTTTACGCCAAGGGGCTGATCGGGCCGGCCTTTGTCTGGCTGGCGGTGGGAGGTTTTCTCGTCTGGCGGCGGCGCTGGAAACTGCTTCTGCTCCTGGCCCTGGCCTTTCTTCCCGTGGCCCTGGCGGCGGCGGCGCCCTGGCTGATCGCGCTCTGGCGGACCGGGGGCCGGGAATACTTGGCCACGGTGTTATGGGCTAACCAGTTCGGACGTTTTTTCGCCTTCAGCGATCCGACCCTGCCGCCGGACCCGTTTTTCGTTCACAAGGAGGCGTGGACGTTTTACCTGGCCCACTTGCCGGCGCGGCTGCTGCCGTGGACGCTGCTGGTGGCGCCTGCCCTGGTCTATTGGTTTCGCCGGCCGCCTGCCGGCGGCGGCGCCCTGACGCAGCCGCTGGCCGCCTTCCTGCGCTGCGCCCTGGCGGCGATGGCCCTGCTGCTTCAGCTTTCTTCGGCCAAGGCGGCGTCCTATGCCATGCCCCTTTTTCCGCTGTTATTCCTGATGACCGCCATCTGGCTGGAGGACACCGGGCGGGCGTGGACGCCGGCCGTCGAGCGCTGGCTGATCCGGGCCACCCTGGCGGGCTTGGGCGCGGCGGCCCTGCTCTGGCCGTTGAGTTACATCGGTTTGTTTCTCGCCCGTTCGCCCCTTGTCCGTATTGCCTGCCCCGGATCGGTTTACGGCGGACTCGGCCTGGCCCTGCTGGCCCTGGTCCTGGCCGGCGGCTTCCTGGTCCTGGCCTGGAACGGTTTCCGCGCTGGCCAGCGCGCTCAAACCTTGCTGGCGATGCCGGTGGCGGCGGCTGTGCTCATGGTCCTCAACGCCGCCGCCTTTTTCCCGGCCTATGACCGCCAGCGGACCTACGAACCGTTCGCGGAGCTGCTGCGGCGGGAAGCCGCAGCCGGCCGACGGCTGGCGCTGGCGGGGGACAAGGAACGCGATGGCGGCGCCTTCATGTTCTACCTCGATGCCCGGCTGCCGATGATTCCCCTGGACGGCGGGGACGCCTGCGGCCGTTTCCTTGATCGGCAAGCTGGGCCGGCGGGGATCATTGTTTCGGAGGACACCCTGGCGCCGGTCGCCCGCCAGTTGAGCGGGTGTTCCCTGCGTGTGCTGCGGTGCGGGCACGCGGGCTATAAAAGCGCCGAGTTTGGGTTGCTGGTGAATGACGCCCCTTTGCCGGGACCCTGTGCCGCGGGGAGCGCCGGACCATGACCTCGCTGCCGCCGATAATCCGGCGACCCGTGAAGACGGCGCTGGCCGTCCTCGCCGGCACGATCCTGCTGGCGGGTCTGGTGAGCGCGGCCTGGTGGGGCTGGCTCGAGGACCGGATCATCCCGAAACGCTGGGGGGTGGTCGAAGAGGGGTGCATTTACCGCAGCGCCCGGCTGCCGCCGGCCCTGCTGGCCAGGCAATTGGATGCTTTCCGGATCCGTTGCATTGTGGACCTGACGTTTCCGGATCCGGCGGATGCCCGCCAGGCCGCCGAGAAGGCCCTGGCGGCCGAGCGCGGAATCGCCTATTTCAATTATCCCCTCTACGGTTCCGGGGTCGGCGAAGTCTCAAACTACGCGCACACCCTGTCCGCGATGGCGCGGGCGCAGCGGGAGGGCGAGCCCCTGCTGGTCCATTGCCACGCGGGAGTCCAGCGGTCCGGCGGGGTGGTGGCCGCCTACCGGCTGCTGATCCAGCGACGGGCGCCGACGGAGGTTCGGGCGGAACTGGCCCGCTACGGGTGGAACCCGGAGAAAGACCGGGTCTTGCCGGAATTCCTGGACAGCCGCATGGCTGAACTGGCGGAAGCCCTCAAGGAGATGGGCATGATCGAGGCCGTCCCGGTTCCCCTGCCGAGCCTGAGATGAACCTGGAATCATTTCCCCGTTTCAGCGTTCGGTTGCCGATAGCGCAGCGCGGGGATGCGGTATAACTCGGCCAGGCGCCGGTTGGAGGCCTCGCGCTCGGCGGGGTCGAGGACCAAGTCCTGCCCGAACGACTGCAGCGAAACCCGCGCGAGCCCGCCATCTCGGTCCATGATGGCGAACATGTCGGCCAGGTTCCGGATGGGTTGTCCGTTCACGGCCGTGACGACGGCGTCATGGAGGTGCTGGTAGCCGATGTTGGCGGCGTCCGGCAGAACGCCCACCAGGATCACGACGCGGTCGCCCGGGCGTTCCGGGTCCTGGGCCCGCGTCAGGTACAGGTGGACGAGGCGCGGATTCCCATGGAGCAGCCACTGATCTCCGGCGGCGCGCAGGTAATCCCCGCCCAGCTCCCGGAAGACCAGGCCGCAGTCCACCAGGTAATCCAGCCGCGCGCGGCCGATGTTTTCAGGCACCAGCGCATCCTCGTCCCGGCGCCGCGACAGGGTGAGGGGGATGTCGAGGCTTTCCCCGTTCCGCCAGACCGTCAGGGTGACGGTGTCGCCGGGACGCCGGCGGCCGTTGATCAGGAAGGGCAGGAGCAGGCGCCCGAATTCCGGATCCTGGTAATAGCCCTGGGCGTCCAGGTCGGCGCCGTCCCATTCCAGGATGACATCGCCGGGCTGGAGCGCCGTCCCGGCGCCCGTTCCGGGCAGAATGCGCAGCACCTCGATGCCGCCGATGCCGGGGGCGGTTTCCAGGTCGCGGTAGGCGCGCTTGACGGGATCCACCAGCGGCGCCCAGGAAAAACCGGCCACCGCCAGTCCGCGATAAGGCGGCGAAAGGGCGTCCTCCAGGAACCGGCGCAGCACGGCTGCCGGCAGAATGCGGCAGGTCTGGCTGCTGCGGTCCGACTGCAGCACCAGGCCGGCCAGTCGGCCGCGGAAGACCACCGGGGCGCCGCGGTCGCCGGTATTCAAACTGGCCAGGGCCCGGTACATCAGGATGGCCCCGGAGGCCTCCGGCAGCGGCGCGACCGACACCTCGCTGAGGCGGGCCCGGTCAGACTGGATTTGCCCCGTGTCGTCGAACTGGACGATCTCGACCTCGGTGTCGGGCGGGATGGCGTCGGCGAGGGGGATCGGTTCCAGGCCGGCCAGGGCGGGACAGGGATCCCAGGTCAGGATGGCCGCGCCGGCCTGGGGATCGGACTCGGCCACGCGGACTGCGATCTTGGCGCCGCTGCGGGCCCGCCGCAGTTCCACCAGGACCTGGTTGCGCACCAGGCTTTCCGCGGTCACCACCCGGCCCGGTCCGATGACGGCGCCGAACCCGCGGCGCGCGACCGGGGGATGCCGGCGCCAGGGCATGCTCGCGTCGGGGGTTTGGGCCGTGACGTACACCTCGACCACATAGGCATCCGGGCCGGCGCCGCGGGCGGCCGGCGCGGACCAGCCGGCGAGGGCCGCGCAGAGCAGGAGGGCGTGGCGGTGGATGATCACGGCCGGGATTCCTCGATGTGTGCCAGGGCTGGCACGTGGTACTGGCGCAGGATTTCCCGGTCGGCGGCGGCGGTCAGGGCGGCGTTCAGCACCATGGGGTTGTCCGATCCCTCGAAGCGGAGGACATGGTAGCCCCGCTCCGGGTGGCGCAGGGCGTCCCGGAGGTCGCGCAGCGACCCGACCGGGTGTCCGTTGGCGTCGCTCACGATCCCGTGGAGATGCTCCTGCAGGTAGGTGTTGGCCGGGTGCGCCAGCCGCCCGAGCAGCACGACGAACTGGGTCCGGTCCTGCCACAGGCCGTCGAGCTTGGCAAACTGGGAGTAATACACCAGGGCCTGGGTTTTGCGGCTGTTGAGGCGGTCGCCCAGGGTGGCGAGCAGGTTGCGGGTCAGGGGCGCGAATACCAGGCCCTGGATCATCAGGTATTCGGGTGGCCGGTCATACAGATGGCGGTAGCAAAAGGGATCGGGCGGGTTGCGCAGGGGGATGGCCAGGCATTGCTTCCCGCCCTGGCGCCAGATTTCGCAGTCGATGGCTTCGCCCCATTGCTTGCGCTCCATGAGTTCGGTGAACTCCACGGGGTTGCCGTCCAGGATAATGGTGCCGTCGTTGGCCACGGCGCGGCCGTCGATCGCCAGCAGCACGTCGCCGGCCTGCAGGCGCCCGGCGGCGCTGGCAAACGGGTCGACGAACAGCAGGACGACCCCCGTGGACGCGTCCGCGAGCTGCAGGTCGCGCCGGAGCGCCGGGTTGCGGGTGTCCATCCAGGCCACGCCCAGCTCGGGATAGCCCTGGGTGGTTCCATCCTCGATGTCCTTCAGGAAATGCTGGATCACGGGCAAGGGGATGGCGTAGCCGATGTTCTGCGAGCCCATGATGCCCTGGAAGGCCAGGCCGACCACCCGGTTGTCGAACAGGACCGGTCCGCCGCTGTTGCCGGGATTGATGGCCGCGTCCACCTGCAGGACCAGGTGCGCGTCCACGCCGCTGTGCGAGTAGACGTTGTAATCGATCCGCGAGACCACCCCGCGGGTGATTGAAAGACGCGTGCCGCCCATGGGATAGCCCGCCGCCAGCACCTCGTCGTTCAGGGCCGGCAGCCGGGACCCGAAGGCCAGGGGCCGGGTGCCCTTGAAGAATTCGGGGTCGGCGACGGTCAGGACCGCCAGGTCGCAATCGTGGGCGATGAACTCGATCTCGGCCGGGAACTTGTTCGGGTCGCCCTCGCGCTGGACCTCGAGGAAGCGGGCGTCGGAGACAACGTGGGCGTTGGTGAGAATGCGGCGCCGGCCGATGATGAAGCCGGTGCCATTCCCCCCCTCGAGGCCGCCGGCCTGCCAGGGCTGGGCGTAGTCCCCGCGCTGGATGGTGGCGTAGATCTTGACGACGGCGGCGCGCCAGCCGGCGGACGGGGCGGCCGGCGCGGGCGCCGGCGCCCAGAGCCCGGCGGCGGCCAGGCAGGTCAGACAACCCACGGCGCGGCGCGTCAGTTCGGCATTCATGGCGCCCCGCAGCCTAGGCCAAACCGCACGGCCTGGCAAGCCCTTTCCAGGCGGGTGTTCCCTTGTTAGGCGGGATTGGGTTGCCACGTCTGAAACAAAGTGGCCACTTAGCCCCGCATGCGGGGCTGACGTGGCGGGCATGGCGCAGCGTTAGTACCTTAAAGATCAAGAACAGCGAAGAAAAACAAGAAGATTAACCGCAAAGAACGCAAAGATCGCAGAGACAACAAATCTAAGAAAGAATATTTTCAACTCCCATCCTGATTTTCTTTGTGATCTTTGCGTTCTTTGCGGTTAAATGTTTCTAAATTCGGGTTGCGGGCATGGCGCCGCCTTAGGGCAGGTAGCCGAGCTGGCGCAGCATCGCGGGGTCGGCCGCCCAGTCGCGGTGGACCCTGACCCGCAGGCGCAGGCGCACCGGGCGTTCGTAGAGGTCGGTCAGTTCGCGCTCGGCATCGAGGAGCACCCCTTTCAGCCGCCGGCCCCTGGCGCCGATCACAATGCCCTTTTGCGAAATTTTGTTGACCAGGATGTCGCCTTCGGCCGTCCAGCCGGCCTCCGTCTCGCGGAGCAGGGCGATCCGCACGGCCACGGCATAGGGCAGCTCGGCTTGCAGGGTGTGGAACAGCTTTTCCCGGACCAGGTCGGCGATCATCAGCTTGCGGGGGAAGTCGGAGAGCAGGTCGTCCGGGAACAGGCGCGGACCTGCCGGCGCCAGGTCCAGGAGCCGGTCGCGCAGGGCAGCGACGCCGGCCCCGGTTTTGGCCGAGAGTTCCACCCAGGTGCAATCCGGACCGGTGGCCGGCCTGGCGGCGGAACCCGCGGCGGCCGGCGGCTGGAGGCGGTTCCACAGGGCGCGATGGGCGCTCCGCTGGTCGGAGCGGGGCGTGATGGCGTCGGTCTTGTTCAGGGCCAGGATCCGCGGCGGCATTTCCGGGACGGCGAGTTTCCGCATCCAGCCTTCGTCCTCGATGCGCGGGCTGGCGGTGGCGTCCAGCACCAGCAGGACCAGGTCGGCGCCGGCAGCCGAGTTCCGGGCCACCCGGTTCATCAGCCGGCCCAGGTCGTGGCCGGCCCGGTGGACTCCCGGGGTGTCGAGGAACACCAACTGGCCGCGCGCCTCGCTCCAGACGCCCCGGATGCAGTTGCGCGTGGTCTGGGCCACCGGGCTGACGATGCTCACCTTTTCGCCGACCAGGGCGTTAACCAGGGTGGACTTGCCCACGTTGGCCCGTCCGACCACGGCGACGATGGCGGCCCGGTCGGGGGATTCCGGCGGCAGTGCTTTGTTGTTAGGGGGATTCACGCGCAAGGCGTTCAATGGGAATGAGCCTCTCTACAGACGGGATGGCCCGCCGAATCCGTTTCCGCATCGGCCCGGCCAACCCTGTCACTTGGTGCGCGGCGCGGCCAGACCCAGGGGGAAATGCCGGCCGACGGCGCGGCTGCCTTTGAGCGCCGCGTGCACAAAACGCTTGGCGTGTCCAACCGCCGCGACCAGCGGCTCCCCCCGGGCCAGGAAGGCCGTCAGGGCCGCGGAAAAAGCACAGCCCGTCCCGTGGGTCTCGCGGGCCGCGACGCGTGGCAGGCTGAAGCGGTGAATGCGGTCCTCCGCGCACAGGACGTCGCAAACGGATTTGCCGGCGAGGTGCCCGCCCTTGACCAGGGCGGCGGTGTTGAACCGCCGGGCCAGTTCCCGGGCCGCGGCTTCCTGTTCCGCCAGGCTGGAGATCGGGCGCCCGCAAAGCACGGCCGCCTCGTCGCGGTTCGGCGTGATCACGGCGGCGCGCGGCAGGAGCCGGTCGCACAGGGTCCGGATGGCTTCCGGCCGGAGCAGGGGGGCGCCGGACGAGGCCACCATCACGGGATCCACGACCAGCCATTTCACCCGGCGCAGGGCCGGCTCGTTGGCCACGGCGTGAATCGCGCCGGCGGAATAGAGCATGCCGGTCTTGGCCGCCGCCACCGGGAACCCGTCGCAGACCGCGCGGATCTGGCGGGCAATCATGTCCGGGTGGATCTCGGCGATGCCGCTGACGGCGGCCGGGGTCTGGGCGGTGACGCAGGTCACCGCGCAGGTCCCGAACACGCCCAGGGCGGCGAAGGTTTTCAGGTCGGCCTGGATCCCGGCGCCGCCGCCGCTGTCGGACCCCGCAATCGTCAGGGCCACGGGGAGCGAAGAGCGTTGCTTGGTTGCCATCGGCCGCCTCGCAGAAAATGGGGTGGTTCCCTCCGGCGCCTAGTCCAGCACAACCGGCCGGTCCTGTCAACGCCCGGTTGATGCTTCGCGCCCGGGTCCGTCCTTCCGAGATGTGTAAGGGCGAGAATGCCGTGCGCGGCCCCGGCGTGCCTTCCCGCCGATCCCCCGCGACCTTGCGTCGCGGGGATGGGAGATTGGCCGGGAAAAGCGCGCTTTTCCCAGCCACTCTCCGGCGCCTGCCGCGCAAGGCGGCAGGAGGCCCAGGCCATTACGCGGGTTGCCGGCGGATTCCCCGATACCTTTTGCATTGGACCGGCAGGTTGTGTTATAAAACCCGCGCGAAAAACAAGGTCAGAAACGACGCGGGCCTTCCCGGTTGCGGAGAACAACATGTCGATCAACGCGCATTGGCAGTCCGCCTTCAAGTCCGTGGAAACCCGGCAGGGGCAGCGGCAGGAGATCCTGGGGCGGTTTCGGGAGGAACTCCGGTTCGGGGCCGAGCTGGCGGAGCATATCCCGGCGCGCCGGACGGAATGGGAGGCGCTGCTGCTCGAGGCCGTGAACGTGTTCCAGTCGGCGGCGGCCAAGGGACGGCCCGCGGACGAGGCCCTGGCGGCGGCGGAGGCGATCCTGGCGCCCATCGGCCGGGTGGCCAAGACCTACACGATCCACTGCGTCGGCCACGCCCACATCGACATGAACTGGATGTGGAGCTGGCCGGAAACCGTCTCCGTGGTCAACGACACCTTCACCACCATGGACCGGCTCATGGAGGAGTTCCCGGGTTTTTGCTTTTCCCAGAGCCAGGCGTCCGTCTACCAGATCATGAAGGATTACCTGCCGGAACTCTACGCCCGGGTCAAGGCCCGGATCCGGGAGGGGCGCTGGGAGGTCAGCGCCAGCCAGTGGGTCGAGGGCGACAAGAACATGGCCTCCGGCGAAAGCCTCTGCCGGCACCTGCTCTACACCCGCCGGTTCTGCCGGCGCGAGTTCGGTCTTGGGCCCGGCGATATCCAGATCGACTGGGAGCCCGACACCTTCGGTCATCCCTGGACGCTTCCCGGCATCTTGGCCCGCGGGGGGGTTCGCTGGTATTTCCTGCACCGCGGGGGCCGCGAGCCGCGCCTGTTCTGGTGGCAGGGCCCCGACGGCTCCCGGATATTAACCTTGGACAACAACACCCGCGGCTACAACGGGGCGATCAATCCCGCCATGACCCGCGGTCTGCTGGCGTTCGAGCGGGCGACCGGGTTGAAGGATTTTCTGTTTGTCTATGGCGTGGGCGACCATGGCGGCGGGCCGACCCGCGCCTACCTGCGGGCGGCCGGGCAGATGGCCGGCTGGCCAATTTTTCCGAACCTGGTCTTCAGCACGCTCAGTCGGTTTTTCACGCTGGCCGAGAGCCAGGCGCGGAACCTGCCGGTGGTGGACGCCGAACTGAATTTCGTCATGGAAGGCTGCTATTCCTCGCAGAGCAGGATCAAGTCTGCCAACCGACGCAGCGAAAATGCGCTCGGAGAGGCCGAGTCCTTCGCCCTCCTGGGCCGGGCCCTGGCCGGCCTGCCGTACCCGGTCGAGATACTGGAGGGCGCCTGGCGCCATACCCTGTTCAGCCAATTCCACGACATCCTGCCGGGCTCGGGGGTCCGGGCCACCCGCGATTACACCCAGGGGTTGTTCCAGGAGACCATGGCGCGCGCCTCGATGATCACGACCGGCGCTCTGCGAAAACTGGCCGAGCGCATCCATGTCGCGGCCATCGAGGTGGCGGGCGGACAGGGGGCGGCGTCGGCGCCGGAGAGCCCGTCGGCGGGCGCCATGGAGGCCGGACACGGGGATGTCGCGCGGGAGGGAATGCTCTCCCGGCAGGGACCGGGCCCCGGCGGCGACCTGGCCTGCGTGGTGTTTAACCCCAGCCCCTGGCCGCGCGCGGACGTCGTGACCCTGCGCATTTGGGACCGCCCTGAGTCCGAGACCGCCTACCGGGTTTTCCCCGCCGGTGGCGGGAGTCTGCCGGCCCAGGTGGTCGGGACGGGGGGATTCTGGGGGCACCGCTTCACCGACCTGCTGTTCCCGGTCCAGGTCCCGCCCCTCGGCTACCGGGCTTGCCGGATCCGCCCGGCGCCGGAAACGCCCGCCGCTCCCGCCGCCTGCTCGGGCGACGGCCAGGGCCGGATCGAAAACGAGTTCTTCAAGGTCGAGGTGGAACAGGCGTCCGGGGCGATCGTGCATCTCGTGGACAAGGCCAGCGGGATGGACCTGGTGCCGCCGGGCGGCCGGCTGGGCGCGCTGGAATTCGTTCTCGAAGCGCCGCATCGGATGACGTCCTGGGTTCTCGGGCAGCCCTTGAAAACAGAGGTCATGCTGGAGGGCGGCAGCCTGGAGTGCCCCCTCAACGGACCCCACCGTGCGTCGGTCTGCACCGGGCGCCAGCGGAACGACAGCACCTTCAAGCTCACGGTGTCCCTCGCCGCCGGCGTGCCGCGGGTGGATTTCGAGCTGGAGGTGAACTGGCTCGAACGCGGTTCGGCCACCATCGGCGTGCCGGCGTTGAAAGCCGTGTTTCCCCTGGCCGTGGAAGGCGGCGCCGCGCGCTTCGAGGCGCCCTTCGGCCACGTTCCGCGCTCCACGCGCAAGGCCGAGGTGGCAACCCTGACAACGCTCTGGTCCAATTGTTATTCCCAAACGCGCGAGGGAATCGATCCGAACCCGGCGGAGACGCCGGCCCAGAAATGGGCGGACCTCTCCGGCCGCCAGCCGGGCGGCGCCGCGCTCGTCGGGGCCAGCCTGCTCAACGATTCCAAGTACGGCCACCGCATCGTGGACAACGTCATCCGCCTGACCCTCCTGCGCAGCAGCTACGATCCCGACCCGCTCCCGGAGCTGGGCGAGCACACCATCCGCTACGCGCTCCGGCCCCACGTCGGCGGGTGGACGGTTTCCGAGGCCACCCGCGCGGGCTGCGAGTTCAACCTGCCGCTCAGCGTCGTGGCCGCCCAGGTCCATCCCGGCACACTCCCGGCCCATGCCGGCTTCGCCGAGCTGCTCACCCCCTCGGTCATGCTGGGCGGGCTCAAGAAGGCCGAGGATTCCGACGCCCTCATCGTCCGGCTCTACGAAATGGAGGGCCGCCCGGTCACGGCCCGCTTGCGGCTGGGCGCCTGCCTGGCGAGGTCCGGCGCGATTGCCGCGGCGACCGATATTCTCGAGCAGCCGCTGGCCTCCAGCAGCGCCCGTATGGAGGGGGACGTCCTCGAGGTCGAACTGCCGGCCTTCGGCCTGGCGACCGTCAAGATCGGGTGAAGAAGGATTTCACCACCGATACACGGATGACCGAACAGTAGCGGAGATTTAACCGCAAAGAACGCATAGATCGCATAGAAAACTTAGTTATGCATAGTTCGAAATCTCCTTTTTTGCGTTCTATGCGTTCTATGCGGTTAATTTATTCTTGAAAGGATCGGCACATGGACCTGCAGCCCCTGTTCGCGGAACGGATCGGCGGGGCCGCCTTCGGGCAGTCCAACGAAATCTACAAGTTTGAAAAGATCAAGCGCGCCAAGGCCGCGGCGCGCCAGGCCCATCCCGGCCTGGAACTCCTCGATTTCGGGGTGGGGGAGCCGGACCGCATGGCGCCGGCCCCGATCCGGCGGGCGCTGAAAAAGGCGGTGGACGATCCCGCCAACCGCGGCTACTCCGACAACGGCATCCGCGAGTTCAAGGTCGCCGCCGCCCGCTACCTGCGTGAATTCTTCGGCGTCGCCGAGATCGATCCCGAGACCGAGATCAACCACAGCATCGGGTCCAAGCCGGCCCTGGCCATGCTGCCGCTCTGCTTCATCAACCCGGGCGACGTCGCCCTGGTGACGATCCCCGGCTACCCGGTCCTGGCCACCCACACCCGCTACCTCGGCGGGCGGGTGGTCGCCATGCCGCTCACCCCGCGGAACGGGTTCTTCCCGGACCTGGCGGCCGTGGACGCCGAGACCGCCCGCCGGGCCAAGCTGTGCTACGTCAACTATCCCAACAACCCCACCGGCGTCGCCGCCAGCGAGGAGTTTTTCGACCGGCTGATCGCCTTCGCCCGCGAGCACCACATCCTGGTCGTACAGGACGCCGCCTACGCCACCCTGGTCTACGGCCGCAAGCCGCTCTCGATCCTCAGCCGGCCGGGCGGGAAAGAGGTGGCGGTGGAGCTGCACTCCATGAGCAAGAGCTTTAACATGACCGGCTGGCGGCTGGGGTTCGTGGCCGGCCCCGCGCGGGCGGTGCAGGCCTACGCCGAGGTCAAGGACAACATGGACTCCGGCCAGTTCAAGGCCATCCAGCTCGCGGCCTGCGCCGGCATCGCCGAGAAGGCGCTGGCCGACCGGATCAATCGCCACTACCAGCGCCGCCTGCGGAAGATGGTCAAGTGCCTGCGCGGCGCCGGGTTCGACGCGAAAATGCCCGGCGGCACCTTTTACCTCTACGTGCCCGCTCCCAAGGGCGCGGGGTCCGTCGCGTTTGCCCGGGCCGAGGACGCCTCCCAGTTCCTGATCCGCGAGCACCTGATTTCCACCGTGCCCTGGGACGACGCCGGTGCCTTCCTGCGCTTTTCCGCCACCTTCGAATCCGCCGGCGACAAGGACGACGACCGGGTGATCGGGGAATTGCAGCAGCGCCTGGCGAAGGCGCAACTGCGATTTTGAAAATGGCTTGCGCAAATCAGAAGCCGTAGGGATCTCCGGCAGTTCCTGCGTCGGGCAGAAAATCTATTTGTCCAAGGTCCAGACGTGACCCTCAATCCCCCGCTAATAATCCTATCAACAATATAGATCCATTAGGCCTTGAGGGAAAAACACGATGGCTTTTCTTTATCGAATATTTTAATGAGGATAAAGAAACGCCTGGTCAAATAGCGTCTATTCATGCTCACGAAGAACAACACCGTAGGGATTGGTGGCTGTATTTGCTCGGGCAATGGTCAAAAATGGATAAAAGAGGTTGGGCGGCTGAAAAAAAGTATTAGAAGAACGCATAGCAGATTTAAAATCGAAAAGCTGTGTGACGGAAGCCGACAATAAAGATCTTGAAAACATGACGCAGGAATTAGTCCTCGCCACTTCAATGGTAAACGACGGGTATGAACAATACTTTTAGGATGGTTATCGCGAAGATCTTAGAGAGCGCATAGAGCGCCTGAAATATTTTGCGGGTATTTTAGATTTTGGACCAATGATATTGGGTGCGCCATGAAAAATGGAGACAAATGGAACTGGGCATTTGTTGTGACAGGCATCATTCTGATAGCTGTGGATTTGTTTAGCCGCTACTTAGACATGGTCTTTTATTCAATATATAGGGTCCATCACCATGTCTTTACGGGAGGTGAAATTGTCTTGCCGCTGTTTTTTGCTCCTGTGTTGTTCATTTTCTCTGGAATCGCGAAAATGTGTACTAAATCCAAATCTCCTATCATAGGTACAGTCATCGGTTTGGGTATATATTATCCGATTTCTATCCTAATGTCTTGCCTGTTGTCAATTCTATGGCCTTTCCTTCCAGGGGCCTTGGTCAATGCTGGTGGGGTTGTGATCGGGATCATTTTTATAATTGTTGGGTTTACAAAAAAACCTGGGGCCCGGCAACCTATCCCGTCCTCTACACCTACGATTCCTACGACCGCCTGACCAGCATGAGCACCTATCGCGGCGGCAGCGGCTGGACCGGCGGCTCCTGGCCCGGCAGCCCCGGCACGCCCGACACCACCACGTGGGCCTACCACGAGGGGAGCGGCATGCTCACCTCCAAGGAGGACGCCGCCAGCAAGAGCGTCAGCTACACCTACGCCACCGGCGGCCGCCTCGACACCCGCACCTGGGCGCGCGCCGACGGCACGAACAGCCTTGTAACTACGTATCGTTACAACGACGCCGGCGACCTCACGGAGATCAACTACTCCGATAGCACCCCCGACGTCACCTTCACCGTTGACCGCCTCGGCCGCCAGAAGACCGCCGCGTCGGACGTCAGCAGCCACGCCTTCGCGTACGACGGCCTCCTGCTCGATACCGAGAGCATCGTCCGCGCCGGCGTCAGCAACACAATCACGCGAAGTTATGATGCCTACGGCCGCCCCACCGGCTTCACCATGGGCGATTATTCCGTGACCTACGGCTATGATGCCTTGGGTCGTTTTTACTCTGTGTCCAGCTCTGTGTTCTCTGCGATCTCTGCGGTTAATTACTCCTATCTTTCCGGTTCCGACCTCCTCTCCGGCTACACTCTCGGCGACCTCGCCGTCACCCGGGCCTACGAGGACCATCGCAACCTGCTGACCCAGGTCAAAAATGCCGTTGACACCAACACGGTCTCGCAGTATAATTACGCCAACGACAACGGGAGTCGGCGCACGTCGGTCAAGCATTCCGGCAGCGCGTTCGACGCCGGGGCGGCGTTCAATAAATACGGCTACAACATGCGTTCCGAAGTGACCAACGCCAACCGCTACTGGGGAACCGATCTGGGGGACACCGGCGATCCTGTGGATGGGCAGGCGTTCGGTTATGCTTACGATAATATCGGGAACCGGACGACGGCCAGCCGGGGCGATGAAGAGGCCACCTACACGGCAAATAACTTGAACCAATATTCCCAACGCACCGTTTCCGATCTGATTGACGTGCTGGGCTCGGCTTCAACAAGCACCACGGTCACCGTGAACAACCAGGCCACCACGCGTCACGAAAAATACTGGTACAAAGATTTAACCGTCACAAACGACTCTGCCGCAGTCTGGCAGGGAATTTCTGTTGTCGGTGTGTACAACCCGCCCGGTACCACCGATCCCGACATCGTGACCACCGAAACCGGAGCGGTCTTCGTGGCGCAGACTCCAGAGGCTTTCAGTTATGACGACGATGGGAATTTAACCAGCGACGGCCGGTTCGCATATTCCTGGGACGCGGAGAATCGCCTGATCGCGGTGGAAACCCTGACCAATCTCTCCGCTTCCGTCCCCCGCGTGAAGGTAGAATTCACCTACGACTACATGTCCCGCCGCGCCGGCAAGAGCGTCTCGGCCTGGGACGGCAGCAACTGGGTCGGCCAAGCCACCAACCTTTTTGTTTATGATGGTTGGAATTGTATCCGTGAAAGTAGAAGCGGCGCCCCCGCCGCTTGCACCAACTGGTACGCCTGGGGATTGGACCTTTCCGGGAGTCTGTCCGGGGCAGGCGGCATCGGCGGCCTGCTCTCCGCCCAACTTGGCACTAACTCCGTGGTTTACTGCTACGATGCCAACGGGAATGTGAGCGAGCTGCTTGATTCCACGGGATCCGTCGCCGCCCATTACGAATACTCCCCCTTCGGCGAAACCATCGTCGCCACCGGGCCACTGGCCGAAGACAATCCCTATCGCTTCAGCACGAAGTTCACGGACGACGAGACGGGTTTGGTATATTACGGCTACAGATTTTATGATCCCGTCACCGGCCGCTGGCTCTCCAGAGATCCGATCGGGGAAAAGATGGGGCTGTTCAGGTTATACGGAGACATTTTCAGAAAATTGAAACAGCAAAACGCTAATATTTCGAAAGATGCGATTGATATTGTTTTTGGTCCAACACCTTCTCGTTACACAGTATTTCTTGAACAGAACGAGTATAGATATTGTCGGAATAATCCATTGGAATATTACGATGATGATGGCGCTGTTTTAGGCCCTATAATGACGGTGCTCGTTTGGGGAATGATTGGTGTAATGGTTTATGACGCTGTGATCTTACCTTTTTTACAGAAAGAGCCAGGGAAGGAAGGGGAGCTTCATGAACCAGAGCCAATTGGAGAACAACCTGGACCAGCACAACAACCAAGAAGAAATAGATGGTGCGAAGGAAGAAAATAATGAGTGCGACAAGCGAAGCTGGCGCGCGCTAGCCGGACAATCCGGCACGACCAAAGACTAACCATCGGGTCGGAACAGATTATGGGATCACAAATCACAGAAGGCGGGATGTTGTTTTATCGAAGGCATCCATTGAAAGTCATGAGTAAAGGGACAATTCTAATTATTTTTCTATTGCTCGTGTCTTCCGCATGGTGTCAGGAGCGAAAGCTATTTGATATTGTTAGAGATCAGGGATGGAAAAGTATTATTGAAGATGTGAAACACGATCCGTCACTAGTGCTTACAGAAGACTCAAATGGCAGGACACTGCTGCATATATCCGCTACAGAGGGGGAAAAAGATGTAGTTAACATTTTGATTCATCTTGGTGCCGATGTAAACAAGAAAGACAAAGATGGTTTGACCCCTTTACATGATGCTAGTCGAAACGGATCAGAAGAAATAACCAGAAACATTCTTTCAGCAGGTGCAATGTTGGACTCGCTCAATTGCCAAGGGGAAACGCCATTATATATTGCGGTAATGCATGGTAGGAATGCCGTTGCTTCACTGTTTATTGAAAATGGTGCTGATGTGCGGATAGCAGATCCCAACGGCGTGAGTGTCTTACATTGGGCTGGATTATTAGGAGACGAGAATTTAGTTCGGGTATTGATAGAAAAAGGTGCGAATGTAAAAAGTTTAGATAACTATGGGATAACGGCGTTGCATTGGGCTGCGAAGGGTGGAAATAAAAGAGTGGTTGAAGTAATGGCTAGAGCGGGGGCAGATTTGAAAGCAAAAGGGAAATATGGTGCCACGCCGCTAGATTGGGCAACAAAGGCAGGGCGAATCGAGATCATAGAATTTCTTATACAAAATGGAGTTGACCCTAATACCGAAGACATTAATGGGATTACTCCAATGCATTGGGCGGTTAGAAGTGGTAAAACGAGTGTGGTTAGCGTTTTGATTGCACGAGGTTCAAATCTAAATAGGAAAGATAATAGGGGGCAAACACCATTGGACGAAGCTTTTCGATCTGGGAATGAAGATGTTTTTGATTTGTTGATGGCGAATGGCGGTGTATATGGATCAAAATGGAAATGGGTTTTATACACCATAATGGGGGTTGTTTGCATCATAGGGTCTGCATTCATAATGGCCAATTGGGCAAAATGGATTGTTTATTCTTGTGATATGATTTTGTTCCTTGTTCTGCCAGCAGGTTTCCTGTGGTGTATTCTTCATGTGTTTATATGTCGGCCTGACATTGTTCATTTTGCATGGCAACATCAAGAGTATTTGAATAGTTTATCTGTTTTCATTGGGGGGTGGGGCGCTGGACTTGGGTTGTCGTGGGGTATTATAAAGACATATAGGAGAGGTATAGGTAAAGGTGTAGGGTTTAAAAACTCATCCCTGTAGGGTTTAAAAACTCATCCGCCGGAAAATGACTGCAGGAATTGGGCGGAATGCAGGAAACGAGTTCCAAAATCCGT
>CAZVVD010000025.1:0-33956 GCA_964630555.1 uncultured Verrucomicrobiota bacterium
CATCAACCATCAACCATCAACCATTTCTTCTTCAACCGGCCCCAGCCACATGACCCCGCGGGTGAAATAACTGTCCCCCGCCCCGCTGATGTCCCGGTGGTCGTTCAGCAGGTGCATGACCGCCAGCAGCTTGGAGTCCTCGAACAATCCGTCCAGGACGGGCTCCAGGGCCAGCGGTCCGTTTGGAATCGGCTGGGGCGTGAACACCGCGGCATGGAAATGGCCCGCCGGCCACGACTCAGCCCCCAGCGGCCGGAGCAGCGGCGCCAGGCTCTCATGGGGGACGCTCACGGCCAGCCCGACCGCCAGGACCAGGCTGCGGTCATGGACCCGCTCCGGGGTGAACGTCAACCAATCCCGGATTTCCGGATGCGCAAAGAGCGAGGTCCGCGCGGCTGACCCGACCGGGGCGCGCTTGAGGGCCGCGCCGATCAGCCCGGCGGATTCCGCCAGCAGCACCAGGCCGACGGCCGGAACGCCCGTCAGCTCCAGCGCCGCGCGGGCCAGGCCGGACAGGGATTCACGGCCTTCCCCGTCCCCGGTTTCAAAACGCGCACAGTGCGCAAACCGACCCCGGGCCAGCAGGGCATACAGGGCCTGGACGCGCGGGACCAGGGCGCCGGAGGTCAGCATGTAATCGGGGGTGTTGGCGCCGTCCCCCGGCAGACACATGCCCGCGCCGCCCACCGCCAGGAATTCTCCGTAATCCGCGCGCTCGTCCGCGCCGGCTTGCTGGAACCGCCCCAACCCCAGGGCCAACAGGTCTTTGTCCAGGGTGACCAGCGTCCCGCCCCGCGGGTCAAAACTCGCCTGGGCCAGGCGCCCGGGATCGCCCACCACCCGGCAGGTCAGCGTCGCCCCGGGCGCGGTCGCATACAGCGTATAGGCCGCCGCCCCCTTGCGTTCCGCGCGCGCCGCCGGGGCCGCCGGCCGCGGCGGCGACGCTCCGGCCGCCTCGTCCTGCAACAGCCGGGCCATCCCGCTCAGTTCCAGGACCGATTTGACCGCCGGCGACGGCCGGACCACGGCAAACGAACCGCCCAGCTTGTTCAGCGCCTGGTAGGTCGTCAGCAGGAAACGGATCCCGGCCGAGCTCAGGTAGGCAACGGCCGAGAGGTCCAGGGCCAGGCAATGCTCGCCGCCGCGGATGAGCTCGCGCACGTCCCGGTCCAGGTGTTCGGCTGCGGCGGCATCCAGCTTGTCCCGGATGCTCAGCGTCAGAACCCCGCCCTGCTTGCTGTGCTGGGTTGCGTTTTCCATTTTGCCCCGCGCTGCCCCTCATCCGCCCGGACGTCCGCCCGCCTCCCGGCAGCACTCGACCACAAACCGGGTCTGCTCCATCGTCCGGTTCGGATAAGCCGCGACCCCGAAGATGAAGTGATCCCCCGCCCCGGACTCCCGGACCATCCGCCGAATGTTGGCCCTGACCGCGGCGCGGTC
Source organism: uncultured Verrucomicrobiota bacterium (assembly GCA_964630555.1). Taxonomy (GTDB): domain Bacteria; phylum Verrucomicrobiota; class Kiritimatiellia; order JAAZAB01; family JAAZAB01; genus JAHIJO01. The sequence continues at coordinate 1,441 of CAZVVD010000025.1, forward strand.
GTTCATCGGGCCCGCGAGCTGGCCGGTGCCGGCGATGATCGTGATCCGGTCGTCCAGCAGCCGCCGCCCTTCGGCCACGCCGACGTTTCCGACCGGCGGGACCGTAAAGGCATGCACGGCGTCCATGGCGGTCCGGCGGTAGAGGGGCAGCAGGTCCCGGATATGGCCGCAGGAGTGGTGGAAGTAGAGCTTGCCGCGGGCGTGCGCCGCCCGGACCCGGGCATCGGTCAGGGCCAGGTTGCAGGCCTCGAACATGGCTGGGGAAATCGCCGTGGTCGAGGTGTCGTCCACGCCGACCAGCGCATCGAGATCGGATTGGGCGGCGATCTCCAGCTGCTTGAGGTAGTTCGCCTCCATGACCGCGAACAGGTCGCGCAGGGCGCCCGGGGCATCGGCCCACAGGTAGGCCAGGGCCGCCACGCCCGCATACACCCGGAACATCATGCCGAGCGGAGTGCCGGCCATGGCCCCCATCAGCAGGCCGCCATCCCCGATCAGCTGGCGCCGGCGGCGGGTACGCTCGAGGCCGGCCGGGTCGGCCTCAATGACCTCGTCCTCGAAAATCGCCGCCAGGATGGGAAGGTCCGCCGGCGTCTTGACGAGGTGCTCGGTCCAGTTGGAGGATACCGCCCCGTTGGCCTCGCGACAGACCCGGCTCACCTCGCGCAGATCGCCCCGGGGCGTGTGCCAGACCGTCGTGGTTTCGTCCCCCTCCGTCCGCTGTTCCGCCGTCACCCGCCGGCGGGTGATGCGCAGCGGCACGCCGTACCAGTCCATAATATCCAGCCCCAGGTGCCGGGAGAACGTCACCGTGCTCTCATCGGACCACTGGACCGTCCCGAGGGCCGCGGCCAGGGCGGGATCCATCCCCTCCCGGCTGGGCTGGTTGTAGGGATCCACATGGCCGGCGACGGGAATCCAGTCCGGCCGCTCGTGCCGGAAAACTTTCAAGAGGTTTTCGCGCGGGGTCATCATAAATACTCTATGTTTTCTGCTCCTTTGATCCGTATTCCGTGGGCTATCATTCTTTCCTCAAAAACGCGCCGGGGACGGAGGGCGAGGTCTATTTTTTTCCGGACTGCCGGACGCCGCGGGCGGGGATGACCTCCCCGGGGTTTCCATTTTCAGCGCCGCCGGCGGCACCGTCAGGCCCAGCCGGCGCGCCGCGTCCCGGTTGATCGCGATTCTCGACGCCGAGAGGTTCCGCATGGGCAGCGCCGCCGGACTCTCGCCCCTCAGCACCCGGGCGAGGAGCTCCGCGGCGGCCGCCCCGGCTTCATAGTAGCTCAACCCCACCGCGGCCGTGACCCCGCGATCGAGGAAGGCGGCGTCGTCCACGACCAGTGGCACCCTGACCGCGCGGGTCGCGCTCACGAGGATGTCCAGGGCCTGGTAGGCCGTGTTGTCGCTGGGCACATACACGACCTGCACGCCCCGGTCCAGGAGCGCCCGGATGGCGTCCGCCGCCTCCGCGGTGCTGTTCACGACGACCTCCTCGAGCCGGACGCCGGCAGGCGGGCAGAGGGGCCGCAGCGCGCTGACGATCCTCGACGAGCTGGCGTCGCTGGTGTTGTAAATCACGCCCAGTCGGGCCAGGCCGGGGACAAGCTGGCGCATGAACTCGAGGACGGTCTCCATGGGCGGAAACGAGCCAATCCCGGTCACGCCCGGCAGGTGGTCGTCCAGGGACCGGCCGGCGCCGGCAGCCACCGGGTCCGTGATGTAGGCGAACACGACCGGCTTCTGTTTCACGGTTCCGCAGGCCGCGGACAGCACGGGCGTCGTGAACACGGCCAGGGCGTCGCTGTCGCCGTTGTCCAGCACCTGGAGCAGGGTCGGGATCAGGGAAATATCGCCCTGGGCGTGCGAGCGCCGGACCGCCAGGTTGCGGCCCTCCTCGATCCCCAGCGCGCGCAGGCCGTCCAGCAAACCGCGCTGGGCCAGTTCGCAGCCGGGTTCCGGCGCGAAATACGCCATGCCCAGCTTGAAGGTTCGCCCGGGAACGTCCGGGCGCTCCCGCGGTAGCGCTGCCGCGCCGGCCAGCGCCCGGGCCACCTCCAGGGCGCACCGCCGCACCGCCTCCGCGTCCGGCCCGCCCCGGCCAGGCGCCAGGTTGAAGACGGGCGCCGCGCCCATCCGCCGGATCGCTTCCCAGCCTTCCGCGTCGGCCGCGACCAGGATGTCCACGCCAGCCGGCAGGTTCGTCCCCGCCGGTTCCACGACCACGTCCTGGCCGGCGACCAGCCCCGCCCCGGCCAGGCCGCGCTGGAGCTCCGTTGCGAGCGGCGCCACCTCCGTCGCCCGGGTCGAGGCGATCACCGCCACCCGGCCCGGACGCCCCAGCCGCGCGCGCAGGTGCAGGAACACGGCGCTGGCCTCCACCACCTCGGGCGGAAACGCGATCCCCAGATCGGAGGCCGCCTGGAAATTCAAGCCCTGCCTGAGCCGCGCGACGTTGACGATCGGGATCCCGGCGGGCGATTCGCCGCTCATGACCCGGGCCGCCGGCGCCGCCGCGGCGCGGCCGGCTTCGTAAAAGCTGAACCCGACGCTGACCAGCGGACCCTGGTCCAGGAAATCCACGTCGTTGCAGAACAGCGGCAGCTTATTGTCCCGGGCCACCTTGACGACCCCGGCCAGGGCCTGCAGGACCGTGTTGTCGCCGGTGACCCAGAAGGCCTGCACGCCGCGCGAGGCCAGGACCTGGGCGGCGGGCAGGATTTCGGACGTCGCGTTGATGGATACTTCTTCCAGGCGGATCCCCAGCGCCGCCGCCAGCTCGCGGCCTTTCCGGACCGCCTTGGAGGAATTGGCCTCCGACGGGTTGAAGAGCGTTCCGATCTTCGTCGCGCCCGGGCACAGCTTGCGGATAAGCGCGAAGGTCTGGTCGAGCGGCGGCGCCGAGGCGATTCCGGTCAGCTGCGGCCGGTGCCGCTCAAAGCTCTCGCCGGCCCCGGCGGCCAGGGGGTCGTAGACCGAGGTGAACACGATCGGGGTCCGCTTGGCGGCGGCGATGGCTGCGGTCAGGCAGGGCGTCGTCATCGGGACCAGGACGTCCAGCCCCTGGTTGTCCAGCGCCTGGATCAGCTGGGGGAGGTTGACGATTTCAGCCTGGGCGTGCTTGACCTGCACCTGGAGATTCTTGCCGCTCTCGTAGCCGAGGGCTTTCAGCCCGTCCCGCAGGCCGTGGATGCAGTCCTCCGTGCTGGGGTCCGGTCCGAAATGGGCAACCCCCAGCTGGTAGACCCGCCCGGCCGCGGGCGCCGGGATAGCGGCGGCCGGGACGGCGACAGGCGCGGCGCCGACCCCGGCGGGGTCAATCACCCTCGCGGCCCGCGCCCGCATCTCCGGCGGAATGTGCCACGGATCGCGCAGGTTTTCCAGCGCCCCCAGGTTGAGGGCCAGCTTCTGGGGCACCACGTTCTCGACACGCTCGGCGGCGGGCTTGGCCCCCTTCAGAATCCGCGCGGCCAGGGTGCCTTCGCACCGGCCCACCTCGTAGTAGTCGGCTCCCAGCCCGATCAGCGCTCCTGCCGCGGCATGCTCCGGCGCGTTGGCGAAAACCGGGATACGCCCCTTGCGCGCCGCCTGGACCACCGAGGACGGCGCGCTCTCGACGATGTTGTCCCCGCCGATCCAGAGCGCCTCCACCCCCCGCTCCACCAGGGAATCGGCGGCTTCGAGGATGCCGGCGGTGTTGTCCACCTGGGCCTCCAGGAGCGTGAGGCCGAGTTCCCCGCAGACCTCCCGGGCCAGACGCAGGCAGGCCTCGGAACAGGCTTCCAGCGGACACCAGACCACGCCTACCGACTTCAGGGCCGGGAAGGACTGCTTCGCCAGGCGGAAGACCTCCTTGACCGGCTGGAACGTTCCCATCCCCGCCAGGTGCGCCGGGCGGTCCAGGCTGTTGGCCGGATTGATCCCCACCCCGGCGCCGAAGGGATCGGTCACCACCCCGAAGACGTGAACCACAGCCCCCTTGCGGTTGGCGCCGGCCATGACCTGCAGGCAGGGCGTGCTGACGGTGACGGCCAGGTCGAACCCGCCCCCGGCGATTTCCTTGGCGATGGCGTGGGCCGTCGGCAGGTCGTTCTCGGCGTTGTATTTCCGCACCTCCAGGGTTTTGCCCGGAACCCAGCCTTGTTCCGCCAGGGCGTCCAGGATCCCGCGGACGCTGTCGTCCAAGATCGAACGCGAGGAAAACTGGAAGATCGCCACCCGCGGCACCCGGGTCCGCTCCGGGTTGCGGCGCCGGCCGTCGGAAACCAGCAGGATCGCGGCGGCGCCCGCGATCAGCAGGATTCCCAGGGCCAAGCGCTGGAGGATGTATTTCATCCGGGACCGGCAGAGAGCATAAAGCTCGATGAAAACATGGGGAATATTGATGGAAATTTGGGAAATAGCAAGCAGGTAGATCCGTTGAATCTATCGATCGAAATATCCGCGTGACCCGGCAGGGCCTGCACGGTGCGGATGTTCGTGCCCTGCTCCAGCAGGTGCGTCGCGAAGTGGTGCCCCAAGGTGTGCGGGGTCACCCGCTTGTCCAGGCAGGCGCTCCGCGCCGCTTCCCGGATCGCAGGCTGAAAGGCGGTGTTCCGGACATGGCGCCGGCGCCGGATCCCGGTTTGCGGTTCCACGGCCCCGGAGTCGCCAGCAAAAAAAGCAGCCTACAGCCACAACCCAACTGGGCGGGATTACGCTTTTGGTGCAAACTGGCAACTCGAACCGTTTTGAACCTACACCGGCAGCTTCAAGGAGTTGACAACGCAATAGCCAACGGTTTATGATATAAATCAACGGTGGGGAACATGGTGCAAGCCTGTCTCCCTGGGTTTCTGTGATTGATGTTTTTCGCAGACAAGATGAAGAAACCGATCAAGCGAATCCTCGGTGGTATTGCGGTTGCCTTCTTAGCCATCGTCGCATACATCGGGTTCGACATGTGGCAAACGGTCAAACGGATTCCAGAGGCCTATGCCGCTTGGGACTCCGCAACCCTCGTAATTGAGTACATGGATACTCATGACGGAACGTGGCCGCAGTCGTGGGAAGGTCTGTTTTCGGCAGCGAGGACGCTGCCAAACAGTGGAAGGATCTTGTGCGGGCATGACTCCAACACCCTTTCAAGGATCACCCGACTTGTCCGCATCGACTGGAGCGCAGACCCTCGGATCATGGCTCGCGCAAGATACGAATCGGAGAAGATCCCGTTCCACGTCATCACTCGTGCAGACGGGAGCGACTTCCCCGTTTTGTGGTCAGGAAAAGAGCCAAACACCCTTGTATGGGAATACCTGAGACAGAAAGCTGCGACCAACACATCGGAGGTTATTTGTCAACCCGCGAACGGGTTGCCAATATCCTCAATGTGAGCGAGTTGTGTTGAGAGAATGAACAAATGCGTGCGTATTCAGAATGGTTCGCCAAAAGCGTGACGGTCGTTGCAAACATCCCTGTCGCGTCGCGAGCGGAACAAGACGTGAGTGTGATCTCCGGCTTTTTGGCGCGGCAGGGCTATCGTGCGATCTCCTCTACAGAAACCGCTGTCCATGCTGTGCGGGGCCGGAAGATCTGGACCCTGATCAATGTCGGCGATCCCCGACGTAACTTCCATACAACCGATGTGTCTTTCGGTCCCGACAACATCGAGGTGAAGACAGAAGTCGATTCTTGGTTTGGAATGGGAACAGAGCACGATAAAGCGGTCTTCGCCGCCGAAATCAAGATGCTGAGTGTTTTCCTGCAAACGAGGGAGTTGTCGGCTGGCCCGCTAGCGGAAGCGCAAGGTCGTCGGCGTGCGTCAGACCTTAAGTCTTTCCTGATTGTCGTGGGCATAGGAATCATGATCGGCATCTGTATGATAGCGGTGACGCTTCTGACAAAAAGATGAAGTGACAACACAGTCGGGTCGCCGTGGACTGCCCCAATGGGTCAGTCCCGGCTCCCACACCACCCTTCTTCGCCGCAACGGCTACGCAGGGCAGGCCCGGCATGCCCGCCGATGGCGAGGTCTCGCCCTGTCGGGCGGACGGGTCCGCTGACGGCGCTTCCGACAAGGCGGCCCTGGTTTCCCCCAGGCGCTTGGCATGATCCGGGCCTCCCCATCACCCGTTGCCTGACGTGAACTCTTCAAACTCGCATCCAACATACCTGAAAAGGAGCAAGCCCTCGTCCGCCTAGTGTGGCACAAGCCAACCGCACCCCCTGCCGTTGCTACAAGCTTGCCCAACCGCGTGACCGGCTGTTAGGATGCTTGCCCGGGAGGATAATCCAATGCTCCAGGCCATCATCACCCCTGCCGCCGGAAAGCGGCTGATCGCGAAAGCCCTCGCCGTCCACCCCGCGGTCCGGACTGCTCTCCAGTCCGGCATTGTCGTCGTGGTCGCCGGCACGACCAACGGCTATGTGGCCGAGGAGCTGCTGGCCGCCTGCGGCGGCGCGGAAGGCTTTTCGCGTCAGCGCTTTTTCCGCGGCCTCACCCTGCCGCCGGACCGCGACACCACCCGCGCCGGGCGCTTGCCGGACCAAAGCCGGTTTCCGGGGGACGTGGTGATCGAAAACGGCCGCTGGCTGCGGGGCAAAACCGTGTTCGACATCCTCGACGCCCTGAAGGAAGGGGATGTGATCCTCAAGGGCGCCAACGCGGTGGATCTCCGGCGGAAGCAGGCCGGCGTGCTGATCGGCCATCCGCAGGGCGGCACGATCGTCGCGGCCCTGCAGGCGGTGGTCGGCCGGCGGGCGCGGATCATCCTGCCCGTGGGCCTCGAGAAACGGGTGGCGGGGGATTTGGACGCCATCGCGCAACGCCTGAATGCGCCCGGCGCGCAGGGCGCGCGGCTGCTGCCCGTGCCCGGTGAAGTGGTCACCGAGCTCGAAGCCCTGGCGCTCCTCACGGGGGCGGGCGCCGACCTGGTGGCCGCGGGCGGCGTGGACGGGGCGGAAGGCGCGGTCTGGCTGGCCATCGCGGGCACGGCGGAGCAGGAAGCGTCCGCCCAGTCCGTCCTCGCCGCCTGCCGCGCGGAACCGCCGTTCCGGTTGTGAGCAAACTCGGGCTACCCGCCCGGCCCCAGGTTCGCCAGGCTGGCGCCCTTCGACGCGCCGGGACGGCCGGACGGCGGACGCACCGGCGCCTCGGCCTGGGCGGCGTGATAAATTTCCGTCAGCTCCCGGAAGGCGGCCTCCGCGGCTTCGGAAATGGCGCCGCCATGCGCCAGCAGTTCACGGTCGATCAGCGCCCTGAGATGCAGGATCCGCCAGCGCCAGCAGGTGCGCGCGCGCTCCGGCAGCGCCGTCTCGGCTCCGCGGATCAGCGCGTAAGCCGCCTCGACCCCTTCGGGCCGGGTGATGCGGATCGGCGGCTGCTCAGCGCCGCCTTGCCACCGGCGCTCAAGCGTGTCCTCCAGCAGGCGGACGGCTTTCAGGACCGGCTCGACCGCCTCCGGCGCGAATTCGTAGGCGATATAGTCGCGCACCGCCTCTTCCGCGGAGACGGCGGCATCCCAGAAGAACCGCGCGCAGATGACCTTGTTCAAATCCTCGTAAATCCCCTCGGAATACGGGGCGCCCCCGGCCATGACCGGGGCGATCTGCCGCCAGTATTGTTGCAGGCGCGCGGGCAAGGGGTTGGCGCCGTAGCCCCCCCACGGGTTGGTGCCGAACATGCTGATTTCGGGGAAGCAGACCAGCGGCAACCCACCGGGCGCGCCCTGGGTCAGCGGGAATTGGGGAAAGGCGCCGAGATACCCGTCGGCCATGAGGTAATCCACCCAGTCCGGACGCCGGCGGAAAGCGGCCTGCAGACCGGCCCACTCCCCCTGGGTAAAATAGTCGATATCCCAGGTGCTGAGAACGATTTGGATGTCCGGGAAATGCCGGCGCGCAAGCCGGGCCAGCGGTTCGGCGATCTTGAGGAACCCGTTGGCCGCCCAGGGTTTGCACTGGGCGCAGGTGCAGCCGCCCTGGTCGTAGGGCCAGATCGCCAGGTAATCCAGGCGGAGGTCGGCAAACGCGGCCAGGACTTCCTCCCGCCATTTCAGCAGCAGCTCCATGGCCCCGGGCTTATGCGGACACAGCTCCACGTGGTAATGGTAGAGATCCCGCGTGTAGCCGTCGTGGCCGGCGGTCCAATCCGCGCGCAACGCGTTGGGACTGGTGGCGTAGGCCTCGTTGCCCAGGACAATCAGCAGGGCGCCCAGCCCGACGCCGTTGGCCGCCCTGAGCACGGCATGCAGCCGCCGGATCATGTCCTGCGCCGCCGGGTCGTCGATCCCCGCGTAATGGTGCATGTCGAACCAGACGCCCACCGCGTTGTAGCCCCAGAGCCCCAGTTCCTCGACGTAGCGCTCCAGCTTTTCCGGCGGGGCGTCGTGGTACCAGTTGTGAAAATGGGTGGCGAAATAGATGGCCCGGAAAGGCTTCTGCGGGGCCGACCGCCCGCGCCAAGCGCCCGGCTCCAGGCCGCCGGCCGCGAAGCGGCAGCCGCGCAGGAACTGGCCGGCGCCGTAGAGCACGCCGCGCACGTCGCCGCCGATGACACGGATATCCCCCTGCGCGCCGTCCTGGATGCTGAAGCTTTCCCGGCCGATCCGGGCGTCCGTTTCCAGGATGAGCGTCCGCTCGACCCCGGCCGGACGGCGCCCCTCCGCGATGGCAACCGCAAAACGGGCTCCGCACCGTTCCTGTACCGCCCGGCGAACGATCTCCGCCGTCCTGCGAATCGCCGCCGCCGGCTTGGCCGGCAACTGAATCCCTATGCTGCCTGCAACCATGACCGCATACTCCTTTCTTAAAATCCAGGGCGCCCACTGTGACATCCGGCGCCCAAATGTCAACCCCCGGCCGAAGCCGGGCTTGTCGCGCGCCGGCCGTTCGGGTATTCTGTCCGCATGCGGTTATTGATCACGCTGTTCAGCCCCTGCCGCGGCCGGCATCCCGGATCCTGGAGGACTCCTACCCGGATTGCGTCATCCCCGCCAAGCCTGGGAAATCCGTCGGCAGCATCTGGTTCGTGCCAATGCGCTCGGGCATGGCCGGCTCCGCCCATCCCCGCCGGCCGGTGGACGCCGAACTAGCGGCCGGCGCCGTGGGGACGATGGAAACCTGACCATGCCAACGCACCTCCTCACCCTGACGCCAGTCCTGACCCCGGACGACGTCGCGCGCCTGGATACCTTTGGCGCGGCCCGCCGCGGGACCGGCAACCTCCCGGCGCTGAGCGCGTTCCTGCATGCCGCCTTCGGCGTCGAACTAACGCTGGACCCCGACATCATCCGCGGCTATGCCTCCGACAGCTCCAACCTGCCGGGACGCGCCGACGCTCTCGGCCGGCCGCGCAGCGAACGCGAATGCGCCGTCCTGTTCCGCGCCTGCTCGGCCGCCGGCATTCCCTTCACCCTCGCGGCCGGCCGCTCCAACCTCACCGGCGGCGCCACCCCCACGGAAGGCGCCCTTATTTCCCTGGCCGGCCTGCTGCAGCCGGACATCCGGGTGGATCCCGCCTCAGGAAACGTGCGGGCCCCGGCCGGCGCCATTGTCGAGGACCTGCGTCGCCGGGTCCTGGAACTGAGCGGGGGACGGCTGGGCTTCCCGGTGGACCCCACCAGCCGGGCCGATGCCACCGTGGGCGGGGCCATCGCCTGCAACGCCTCGGGCTTCACCCCGGGTGAGGCCGGCGCCATCCGACCCTGGGTGGACGCGGTGGATTTTCTCCTGCCCGACGGACTGAAGATTTCGGCCCGGCGCGGCGACTATCTTTCCGCCAACGGCCGGTTCGAACTGCGCGATGGCGCGCGCGTGGTGGAATGGCCGGCGCCGCGCTATCCCCGGCCGGCGATCAAGAACGCGGGCGGCCCCTACTCCGCGCCGGGCGGCGCCCTGGACCTCGTGGACCTGGTCGTGGGCAGCGAGGGAATTTTCGGGGCAGTCACCTCCTGCGTGCTGCGCCTGGCGCCGCAGCCGTCGGGCACCCTGGACCTGTTTTTCTCGCTGCCCTCCGAGGACGCCGCCGTGGATTGCCTCGACGCCCTGCGCGCGACCCTGCCGGGCGGGCTGGGCGCGCTCTCCGCGCTGGAGTATTTCGGCGCCAACAGCCGCCGCTTTATGGCGCACGAAGCCCGGTTTTTCCATGGCAACAACCCGGTCGGCATTTACCTCCAGCAGCCGCTAACTCAACTGGCGCCGGAGGCGGCGGCCGCGGCATGGCTGGACCGCATTACGGCCGCCGCGCGCGGCGTGGATGAGGACGCCATCCTACTGCTGGACAGCGAGCGTGATCGGGCGCTCTTCCTGGAAGCGCGCCACTCGATGCCGGCAAAAGCCGTCGAAACGGTGCAGCAACGCGGAACGTTCACGATCATGACCGATACCGTCGTGCCGTCCGGGCGCTTCCGCGAGTTCCTGCGCTGCGCCCACGCGGCAATCCAATCGGCCGGGCTGGACTACCTGTGCTTCGGCCACCTGGGCGACTGCCACCTGCACTTCACCCTGCTGCCGCGGAAGGAGCAACTTGCCCTGGGCGCCGAGGTGTATGACCGGATCGTGGCGGAGTCGGCCCGCCTGGGCGGGGTCTATTCGGGCGAGCACGGCACCGGCAAGCGCAAGCGGCGCGATTTCCTCCGCTGCTACGGGCCGGAGGCTGCCGCCCAGGTCCGGCGCTGCAAGGCGGCGGTGGACCCGGGCTTCCTGCTCAACCGCGGCAACGTGGTGGCGCCGGAGGCGGCGCGCTGATCTCGGATGGTCCGCCACGAAACACGCGAAACGTCACGAAATAGACTGCGGGACCACGGGGACAAGAACATCTGAAAGGTGTGTATGAGGAAGGCAGATTCTCTGCCGCGGGTCCTTCCATCATCATCCATGGATTTTATTCGTGGTTGACCAGAATTCGTGGGGGAACCATTTTGAAGATCAATCTGCCCTACGGCAAGGGAATGCTGGCGGTCGAGGTGCCGGGCGAGGCCGTGCGCGTGCTGGAACCGCGCTTCGTCCCCGGCCTGCCCGACGAGGCCGGGGCTTTTCGCGCGGCGCTGCGTTCGCCCCTGGCCTGCGCCCCCCTGCGCGAAAAGATCCGCGCCGGCGATCGGGTAGCAGTGGTAATCCCCGACGGGACCCGCCCGTTCCCCTCGCGGCGCGTCCTGCCCTGGCTGTTCGCGGAACTCTCCCATGTGCCGCCCGACCGGTTCCGCATCCTCATCGGCAACGGATCGCACCGGCCGGGCACGCCCTCCGAGCGCGCCGCACTGCTTGGACCGGAGATCGCGGGACGCTACCAGGTCGTGGAGCACGACGCCCGGGACCCGCGGACGCTGGCGCGCGCCGGGCGGCGTGACGACGGCGGCCCCCTGTATCTCCAGCGGGATTACGTCGAGGCCGACCGGCGGATCCTCCTGGGATTTATCGAGCCGCATTTCATGGCCGGCTTTTCCGGCGGCTACAAGGCGGTCATGCCGGGCCTCGCCGACCTGGATTCCATCCTGTACTACCACCGCGCCGTGGTCGTCGCCGATCCGCGCAGCACCTGGGGGGTGCTGGAAGGCAACCCCACCCAGGCCCTGGTGCGCTCCCTGGGCGCGGCGCTCCCCGTGGATTTCTGCGTCAACCTGACCCTGAACCGCCGGCGGGAGATCACCGGGTTTTTCTGCGGCGACACGCGCGCGGCCCACGAACGCGGCTGCGCCTTCGCCAAAGCCGCCGCCATGATCCCCTGCCCGGCCCCCTTCCCGCTGGTCGTCACGACCAACGGCGGCCACCCGCTGGACCGGAACCTCTACCAGGCCGTCAAGGGGATGTCCGCGGCAGCCCAAATCGTCGCACCGGGCGGCCTGATCGTGGCCGTGAGCGAGTGCGGCGACGGCTTCCCGGACCACGGCAACTTTGCCCGCCTGCTCCGCGAGCACGCCGCGCCGCGCGAGCTGCTGGCGAAAGTCATGGCGCCCGGCTGCGCCATCCCCGACCAGTGGGAAGCCCAGCTCCTGGCCATGATCCGGGAGAAAGCCCGGGTGGCCCTGTTCAGCGCCCTCCCCGCCGACGCGGTCCGGCGAGCGCACCTGGAGCCGGTCGCGGACCTTGGCGCCTGCCTCGCGGCGGCCCGGCGCCCGCTGGGCGCCGACACGCCGGTTGCGGTCCTGCCCGACGGCCCTTTCACGATCCCTTACCTCGCCTGAATCGTTCATTGCGGGCAAAAGCTCATCTTTGTATATTGCATGACGACCCGCTGATCGATCTCAGGCAACCCAACCATCGCCAAGGGAGAAACGTCGCATGAACAGACTGCGCCCCTTCCACCTGCTGGCAGGGCTGGCGGCAACCGCCTGCGCCCAGGTCAACGTCCCCCTGACCCTCGAAGACCGCTCCGGCGCCGGCCAGGACAACGCCTTCATCTGTTCGGGCCTGCCCTTCGCGCGCGGCGCCCTGAAACACACGACGCTCGCCCTCGTGGACGACGCCGGCGCCGCCCTGCCCGCCTGGTTCCGCCCTCTCGTGCGCTGGGACGACGGCTCGGTCAAGTGGCTGCAGATTCAGACCGCGCTCCCCCTCGCCAGGGGCGAGAAGAAAAAGCTGGCGCTCAAGAGCGGCAGCGGACCGGCCGTCCAGGACGGGTGGCGGGTGCAGGAGACCTCGAGCGGCGTTCGGGTCGGCAACGGCCTGGTGGAGCTGACCCTGGCCGGGTCCGGGCCCGAACTGCTCCGCGGGCTCTCGACCCGGGGCGCGCCGGTCTTCCAGGCCGACGGCGCCCCCCAGCTGCTCTTCGACGCGGACACGGTCAAGCCGGGGCCAACGGACGAGGAAAACTGGCTGCGGGACGCCGCCCCGACCGGCAAGCTGTTGCACGCGCACGGGACGGTGGACGCCTGCTATATCGAGGAAAAGACCCCTTTCCGCCTGGTCGTCTACCAGGAGGGCGGGATCACGCACGCGGAAACCGGCGAGCGCATGGCCTCCTTTGTAACGCGCTACATCCTCTACCGGAACAGCTTTGAGTTAAAGATCGAGCACACCGTGGTCCTGGAATTCGACACCACCTGCCGCTTCCTGCGCCGCTGCGCCCTGCGGTTCCCGGGCAATTTTGAGGGGGCCGCCGCGAGCTTCTCGCCGACCGCGGCCGACGTCCGCCCCCTGGGCGGGGATAGCGGCGCGAGCCTGCTGGCCACGAAGGACGATGTGCGAGTGCACCAGGTCAGGAAGAAGGAGATCAAGCCCGTGCGCGTCTGGGTCGAGCGGATCGCGGGCGCCAGGCGGGAGAAGCTCCAGGATTGTTCCGGCCAGGCCGGCTGGGTAAACGTCCGGGGACCGAAGGTCAATTTCTGCATGGGCGGCGAGCGCTTCAAGCAGCGCTTTCCGAAAGAGCTGGCCGTGACCGGCCGGGGCCTGGTCTACTCGCTCTGGCCGTCGAGCACCAGGCAGGTCCTCGACACCCGCAACTACCGGTGGGACAAGCCGGCGCCGAACGGGCCGGAAGGCAAGCGCTGGGAAACCGTCCAGGGCCGGGCCGAGGGCACGGCGACGACCGAGCGGATGCGCTTCGATTTCTCCGGCAAGGTCGGGGGCGACCTGCTCCTGGCCCGGCACTCGAAGCGCCTGCTGCTCAAGGCCGCCCCCGGCCACTACCTGGGCTCGGGCGTCTTCGGGCCGGTTTCGGCCTGTAACCCGGAAAAGTTCCCGGAATACGAGGGCGCCCTGGAGGCCATGCTGGCCTGGATCGCGCGCACGCCGGACGAGTTCCAGTGGTACGGCCTGCTGAACGACGGCGGCAACCTGATGGAGTTCAACTGGGCGGCGGTCCGCGGCTGGCCGCAGGTGGAAAACACCTGGATGTGCCGGGGGTATTCCGGCTGGCTGATGGACGACGGCAACCCCGCCCAGATGATGCTGGTCTGCGCCCTGCGTTCCGGCGACGACGCCCTGTTTGATTTCGTCGAGCGCAACATGAACTACGTCAACGACGTCTCCTGCGTCCACACGGACACCGAGCCGCTGGTCTACGCCTCCAACAACGGGCGCCCCTGCGTCGGCGGCTCGCGCCGCCACAACGCCCAGCCCTGGGGCTGTTACCTCTCGTCCCGCGGGGCCAACGCCTACGGCAAGCATTTCTTCTACCTGCTCACGGGCGAGCCGCGCTATTTTGACGTGATCGTGGAAGGCCTGTATTTCGAATGGATCTACTGGAGCTACGAGAACTGGACCATGGTGGGCTCGCTCTCCCTGGGCTACGAGCTGTTCAAGGGGCTCAAGGAAACGGACCCCTATTTCGAGGCCCGGCACCGGGAGCGGATGGCGCGCCTCCAGCGCATGCAGGACGCGGCCCGGAAAAAAGGATGGAAAAAATGCGAACAGGCGGCGGGGTCCTACCTGGATATCGAGCGGAAGCTGAACCAGCCGAAGGCCCTGCTCGACCGGGCCGAGGAACTGCTCAAGACCAAGGTGGACGCCAAGAACCTGGACTTCGTGGCCGAGTGTCCCATCACCGAGGGCGTGAAGTATTACGAGCTCGCTCAGGCGCCTGACTCGCCGGGCGCCCGGTACGCGCGGACCTTCCTTCAGACCGCGGCCGACGAGGTCCTGGCCGGGCGGGGCGCCGGCGCCAAGGACCGGTATGCGCCCCTCTTCCAGGGCCGGGCCATGGTCATGGCGCACGCGATCAAGCCGGACCCGAAATACCGGGCCTTCGTGCAGGCGCGGCTGGACGAGATGTTCGGCAAGGATAGGGCCCGGTTGGCGCCCGTTTCCCTCGCGGGCGAAATGAAGAGCGGCGCCGCGAAACTGGAATACATGGAACTCTGGAAGCGGATTTCGCGCTACGACGAGATTCCCTGCCAGAAGCTGGAGCACATCAACGGGCGGGTCCTGGCCCGCCTGCCCTACTTCCTGCACTGCCTGGAAACGCCCTGACCGGCGGACGCACGATTCACGTCACCCAGATTTCGAATCCGCCTGCAGGGCGGGCACGTCCCGTAGCGAAGCGCACGGGATTGCCCTGCCATCTTTCCGGCCCGGCAAGCCTGCCCGCCTGCGGCGGGAAGTCCAAGGGACGTTCCCGCCCTACACCCCGGAATCCACTAGTCCCTTGGCTGGAGCCACTCTTCACGGCGCCGGCTGCTCCCGGGGCTGAACCCGGACCTCGCGGACCTTAATGGCCTTGTGGAGCCCCTATTGGGGTTCAGCCGCTCGGGGGCCTCCCAGGCGCGCCCGGCGTCCTTGGAGCGGACGATCCAGGCCTCCGGGTTGCTCGCCCCTCTGTTCCTCCCCGGCGATGTTCCTCCCCCGGCGATTGCATGAATCCGACCGCGATGCTACAGTAGGCCGGTCGGGGAGCCAGTATGATCCGGATTCACCCATTCAAAGCCCTGCGTCCGCGGCGGAGCCTGGCCGAGCAAGTGTCCTGCGTGCCTTACGACGTCGTCACCCGGGACGAGGCGGCGGCCCTGGCCGCCGGCAACCCCCTCAGTTTCCTGCGCGTGTCCCGACCCGAGATCGACCTCCCGGAAACGGACAATCCCTACGCCCCCGGGATCTACGGCCGGGCGGCCGCCAATTTCCGGGCCCTGTTGCGACAGCGGGTTTTCAGGCGCGACCCGGCGCCCTGCCTCTACCTCTACCGCCTGCAGCGCGGAGGGCACGCCCAGCGGGGCCTTGTGGGCTGCTGTTCCGCCGAGGACTACGAGGACAACCTCATCCGGAAGCACGAAAAGACACGACCCGACAAGGAAGACGACCGCCTGCGCCACATGGCGGCCATCGGCGCCCACGGCGGGCTGGTGTTCCTGACCTACCGCGACGACGCCGGCATCGACGCCCAGGCAGCCGCGATTGAAACGACCCGGCCACTCTACGATTTCGCCGCGCCGGACGGCGTCCGGCACACGGTGTGGCGCATCCGAAAAACGGCGCCCCTGGTCAAAGCCTTCCGGGAAATCCCGCACTGCTACATCGCCGACGGGCACCACCGCGCCGCCGGCGCGGCGCGCATCGCCCGGGAACGGCAAGCCGCCAACCCGAAGCACACCGGCGCGGAAGAATACAATTTTTTCCCGGCCGTGCTGTTCCCGGCCAGCCAGCTGAAGATCCTGCCTTATAACCGCTGTGTGCGGGACTTGCACGGTCTGACGGTGGACGCTTTTCTGAACGCCCTGCGGAAACGGGGCGCCTTGACCTCCCCCGGACCGGCGGCGCCGGACCGCCCCGGTCGCGTGGGCGTGTATTGCGCCGGACGCTGGCATGATCTCGTCCTGCCCCCGGCGGCATCGGCGGACCCCGTCGCCGGACTGGACGTCAGCCGGCTGCAAACGCAAATCCTGGACTCCGTGCTGGGGATTGCCGACCCCCGGACCGACCAGCGCATCGACTTCGTCGGGGGCATCCGGGGTGCGCAGGAACTCGAACGGCGGGTCGATTCCGGGCGGGACGCCGTGGCGTTCTCCATGTTCCCGGTCACGGTGGACCAGCTCATGGACATCGCCGACGCCGGGAAGATCATGCCGCCGAAGAGCACCTGGTTCGAGCCCAAGGTCCGCTCCGGCCTGCTGGTCCACACGTTCTGAGCGGAGCTACCCGTTCTCCTGCCAGTCCGCGCGCGGGGGGGTGCGGGGCTCGGGCTCGTGGTCCACGGCGACGATGTCCGTGACGTTCACCCGGACCTCGGCCACGTCCTCGATCCCCAGGCTCTCGCGCATGCTGTCGCGCACCCGCTGCTGCAGGGCCTGGGAGAGCTGCTGGATGTGGGTGCCGGCCTTGACCTTCATCTCCAAGCGGACCTCGATCGCGCCGCGGTGCGAGGCCGACACGTCGGCCGCCAGGGCCACAATGCCGGCGAACTCGCCCTTCAGCTTGAGCAGGAAGGCGTTGATGGCATGGACGCTGATGCTGATGGCGCCGCCCTCGCCGGGGAAGGACAAAAACTGCTCCCGGCGCACCAGGGGCAGGGCCGACAGCCAGAAAAGGACCGCCAGGAAAATGAAACTCGCCCCGAGGGCGAATCTCCAGGACGGGCTGTCGCGGAGCACGGCCCGCACGGTGTGTCCGTAGGTGTCGGGCAGGCCAACGACCCCGGCCACCAGTTCCCACCCCAGGGCCAGGGCCGCCAGGGACAACGCGAACCCGATCAACCCATGCAGAACTTTCACGGCTTTGCTCCTTCCCCGCCGGGCGCCGGCGGCTTGTCCGCCAGGCTCCGGATGCCCTTGACGACGACATTCACGGCCTTGACCTTGTTGCCCGTCATTTCCTCGATGGCCCGGCACACCTCGTTCTGGATCCGCCAGGCCACCTGGGGAATGCGCACCCCGAACTCGACGACGACGCTCAGCTCCAGGCTGACGCTATGCCCCTCGAGGTCCACCTTGATCCCGCGGTCGTCGGCGTGCTTGCTAATCATGCTGGCCAGCCCGTCGGCGAAGGACCCGCTCATCTCCACCACCCCGGGCACCTTCATGGCTGCCAGACGTGCGATGGCGGCAATCACGTCGCGGTGGACCGTGATGGCCCCCAGATCGGAGCTGTCCTCGGACCGCTCTTCCCCGGCCCCCGGCGCCGGCCGGTCCGGCCGCGGCCTCGGCCCGGCCCCTTCATCCTGTTTGCGTTCGCCCATCGCCAGCCCTCCCCGGGTTGAAGTTCGACATGGCCACCAGCCCCATCCCATCCTTCATGAAATTGTCCAGGAACGTCGTGTTGTACAGGCCGCGCCGGAACAGCGAATCGTGCATGATCGCCAGCCCGAGCGGGATCGTGGTCCTGGCGCCGTCGATCAGGCACTCGCCCAGGGCCCGGGACATGCGCCGGATGGCCTCCTCGCGGCTGTCGCCGTGCACGATGATCTTGGCGATCATGCTGTCGTAGTGCGGCAGGATGTCGTAACCGCTGTAGACCGCCGAGTCCACCCGCACCCCCGGCCCGCCCGGGAAGTGCAGCCATTCCAGGCGCCCCGGCGACGGCGCAAAATTGTTGAAGGGGTCCTCGGCGTTGACCCGCCACTCGATGACGTGCCCCCGCGGGACGATGTCCTTCTGCTCGTAGGCCAAGCGCTCGCCGGCCGCGATCCGGATCTGCTCCTTGACCATGTCCACGCCGGTCACCACCTCGGTGATGGGGTGCTCGACCTGGATGCGGGTGTTCATCTCCATGAAATAAAAATTGCCCTTGGCGTCCAGCAGGAACTCGATGGTCCCGGCGTTGCGGTAGCCGATCGACTCGGCCGCCTTGACCGCCAACCGGCCCATGCGTCGGCGCTGGTCGGGCGTCAGCACGGGACAGGGGGTCTCTTCGAGCAGCTTCTGGTGGCGGCGCTGGATGCTGCAGTCGCGCTCGCCGAGGTGGATGACGTGGCCGTAATGATCCGCCAGCACCTGGAATTCGACGTGCCGGGCGTTGTCGACAAACTTCTCGATATAAACGTCGCCCCGCCCAAAGGCGCGCTCGGCCTCGGCGCGGGCCATGTTGAAGCCCTGGATCAGGCTGACGTCGTTGTGGGCGATGCGCATGCCCTTGCCGCCGCCGCCGGCGGCGGCCTTGATCAGCACGGGATAGCCGGCCACATGGGCGATCTCGATCGCCTTGTCCTGGGTCTGCACGATGGCCTGGCTGCCGGGAATGGTCGGGACGCCGCACTTGCGCATGCTTTCGCGCGCGGCGGCCTTGTCCCCCATTTTCGTGATGTTGTCCGAGGTCGGCCCGATGAACTTGATGTTGCAGCTCTCGCAGATCTGGACGAAATGCGCGTTCTCGGAGAGAAACCCGTAGCCGGGGTGGATGGCGTCCACGTCGGCGACCTCGGCCGCGCTGATGATGTTGGCGATTTTCAGATAACTATCGGCGGCCGGCGCCGGCCCGATGCAGATCGCCTCGTCCGCCAGCTGGACATGCAGGGAATGTTCGTCGGCCTCGGAATAGACGGCCACGGACTTGATGTCCATCTCGCGGCAGGCGCGGATGATGCGCAGGGCGACTTCCCCGCGGTTGGCGATCAGGATGCGCTTGAACATGGTTTCCGGCTCCCGGCGTGGCCCGTTCCGACCCCGCTCAGTGTTTCTCGATCTTGAAGAGCGGCTGACCGAACTGCACGGCGTGCGCGTTTTCGACCAGGATTTCGCGGACCACTCCGCGCACCTCGGCCTTGATCTCATTCATGACCTTCATGGCTTCCACGATGCACAGGACCGCCTCCGGACCGACTTCCTGCCCGACCTTGACGTAGGGTTCAGCGTCCGGGGCCGGCGCGCGGTAAAAAGTTCCCACGAACGGCGCCTTGACGGTGACGCAGCGGGCATCCTCCTCCGGCGGGGGCACGGCCGCCGGCACGGCTAAGGCCGGCGCCGCGGCGGCCGGCGGGGGCGCGGCCACCGGGGCGGCCGCCGGGGCGGCGGTTCCGCGCTTGATCGAGAGCCGCTGGCCATTCTCCTCCTTCTCGAACTCGGTCAGGCCGTGCTCGGCCATCAGGTCGATGATCGCCTTGATGTCATCCAGCTTCATGGTCACCTCTTGCGTTGTTTCCCGGCGCGGACGGACGGCAGTGTTTCCAGCAGGCCCACCAGGGCCAGCTTGTAGCCCAGCGCGCCGAACCCCATGACCTGCCCCCGGCAGGCGGCGGCGGTCAGGCTGGAGTGCCGGAACCCCTCGCGGGCGGCCGTGTTCGACAGGTGCACCTCGACGCAGGGCGTCGGCACGGCCTGCAGGGCGTCGCGCAGGGCGACGCTGGTGTGGGTGAACCCTCCGGGGTTGAACAGGATGCCGTCGTAGACCCCGGCGCTGGCGAGAATCCGGTCCACCAGCTCGCCTTCCACGTCGCTCTGGAACGCGTCCAGCCGCACCCCCAGCTCCGCGGCCTGGGTCCGCAGCCGGGCGACGATCGCCGACAGCGTCTCAGCGCCATACACCCCCGGCTCCCGCCATCCCAGGCGGCCCAAGTTAGGGCCGTTCAATAAAAGGACTTTTTTCATGGGCTGGCATTATCGCCGCCGGCGGGCGGTTTGCCAAGCACAATTACGTCGCGCCCGTCGAACTCCAGCACCCGCTGGTCGGCCAGGCACACCTTGACCCGCCGGTTCAAGACGCGCACCTCGACCACCCGCCCCGGTCCGCCCGGGGACTCCACCCGGTCCCCCACCCGGGGCAGATCGCGGCCGAGATCCTGGTAGCAGTTGCTCTCGAAGCGCAGGCAGCACTTCAAGCGTCCGCACATGCCGTTGATCGCGGCGGGATTCAACGACAGGCCCTGGGCCTTGGCCATGCGGACATGGATATCCTCGAACGTTTCGATCCAGACCGAGCAGCACAACTCGCGGCCGCAGGGCGCCAGGCCGCCTACAAAGGCCGCCGCGGAGCGCGCCCCGATCTGGCGCATTTCCACCCGGGCGTGCGTCTCGCGCGCCAGGTCCGCCACCATCCGGCGGAAGTCCACCCGCTCCTCCGCCGCAAACAGCACCGTCAGGCGGGAGCGGTCGAAGGCATAACGCACGCGCAGCAGCCGCATGACCAGCCGGTAGCGCTCGATGATTTCCTGGCAGAGGCGCAGGGCGGTCTTGGCGAACAGGAGGTTCTCGCTGGCGCGCGTCTGGTCCTGGAGTGTGGCCCGGCGCAGGACCGAGGGCAGGCCTTGCGCGGACGCGTCGGGCTCTCCCTCCACCTCGGCGATGGCCACCACATGCCCGAACTCGGGCACGCAGTCCAGCTCCACCACGCAGGCATCGCCCTCCTTGATGGCGAGTTCGGCAGGACTGAAGCACTTCACAAGGTGCGTGTCGCCGCAACTGACGTGAACCCACCGGTACATCCGCCACCTCCCGTTTTGCCGATCCATCCGCCGCCGGACGCGGGCGCGGCTCAGCCGCTGTCGCCCCTGAGCCACTCCCCAAATCCCCGGACCTGGTCGACCGTTCCCAGGACCAGCAGGGTGTCGCCCGGCATCAGCCGCTCGCCGGCGCCGGGGTTGAGCAGCTTGCGCCCGGCCCGATCGAGGCCAACAATCTGCACCCCGAAGGCGCCAGCGATGTTCAAGCGCCCGATGGGCTCGGCGCAGTGCGGGCAGCCGTCCGGAACCTCGATCGTCTCCAGATGCACGTCCTCGATCTGAGCCGCCGTGCGCTCCCCCGCCTCCCGGTCCTGGAGAAAGGTCCGGGTGGCCTCGAGGGTGTCGCGCCGGCCGATGATCAGGAGGTTGTCCTGCGGATAGAGCGTGGTCCCGGCGGCGGGATTCATCATCAGTTCGCCCTGGCGCTCGATGCCCGCGATCGTGGCGCCGAAGCGCGAACGGATGTCCAGTTCGCCCAGGGTCTTGCCGCTATGGCGCGAATGGTCGGGAAGCACGCACTCCCCCACCTCCAGGTTCCAGTCGCCCGCCGAGGTCAGTTTGTCCCGGAACGGCTGGGGTTGCGGCGGCCGCACCACGCGGTCCAGCCGCACCTCGAGCACGCTGTGCCAGTAGACCATCCGCCGCCAGAACACGGCCGCAATGATCGCCAGAACGGCGGCCAGAGCGGCCAGGACCCAGCCGGCCTGCGCGCGGAACGGCATCACCGCCCAAAGCCAGGCCGTCAACAGCAGCGCCCCGGCGATGCGGGTCAGGTGCTCCACCGCCAGGGCGTAGGGACTGCCCGGCTGGCCGGGGGCGACGGCCTGGGCGAACATCAGCGCCAGAGCTGAAAAATTCCGCCAGATGGCAATCATCGAGATCAGCAGCACGCCGCTGATAACGGTCCAGTAGGCGGTGAGGGCGAACATCGAGGCGCCCGGGGACGGATTCAGCCAGGCGAACAGCCGTTCGCCCAGCGTTTCCGAAAACACCAGGATGCCGCTGACGAATAGCATCTCCACCGCGATCTGCAGCAGGCGCTTGCGGGCGAAGCGCCAGAACCGGCCGCGGCTTCGGCGGCGGCTCAGGCGCGCCAGCAGGTCCTGGTAGGCGGCCAGCAGCCGGCGGAGCACGCCCGGCAGCGCGCGTTCGGCGCCGCGCGCCAGGGCCTCGGAGTGCGGTACGACCAGGGTGGCGGCCACAGTGGTCAGCAGGCAGACCCCGACCACCAGGGGATAGTAGGTCTTGGGCAGAACGCCGGCGCTCACCCCCAGCAGGGCGATGATGAACGACAGCTCCCCGATCGGCGTCAGGACCAGCCCGACCCGCAACGCCTGGTTGAAACCCCGGCCCACCGCCAGCTGGGCAACGGCATAGACGGCTGTCCGACCGACGAAGGCCAGGGCCGCCATGGCCAGCATCGCGGGCCAGATCTCGCGAAACAGGGCCACCTCGATCTGCATGCCGATGGCGACAAAGAACACCGCCGTAAAAATATCGTTGACGCCGGTGAACGAGCGTTCGATCTGCTCGCGCTGGGCGGTTTCCGAGACCACCACCCCCACCAGGAACGCGCCCAAGGCCAGGGAATAGCCGGCCTTGGCAGCCAGCAGGGCCAGGAGCAGCAGCAGGCCAGCCACGATGATCGTCTGCAGCTCGATGCCGGCCCGCCGCTGCAGCAGGGCCAGGAAACGGGGCACCGTCAGCAGCGAGGCCACCGCCATCACCACCATGAACGCCAGGAACAGGCCGACGGTGCCGGCCAGCGAAGACGCCGCGAACTCACCCATCCGGGTGGATACCCCCAGCAAGCCGAACATGAACATCGCCGCCCAGTCCTCCACCAGGGTGATGGCCATGGCCACCTGGCCGAAGCGCTGGTGGATAAAGCCGGTCTCGTGCAGCAGCTTGCCGATGATCGCCGAGCTGGAGACCAGCAGCATCCCGGCCAGGAACATGCTCTGGAGCAGGTTGATCTCCAGGATCCAGCCTGCCGCGCGGCACAAGCTCACGATCAAGCCCACACCGAGCCCAGCGGAGGCGAACATGGGAAGCCCCAAGTGGCCCAGCTTGCGCAGGCTCATGTTCAGCCCGATGGCGAACATCAGGAAAACCAGTCCGATCTGGGAAAGCACCTGGATGCGCTCGGCGTCGAACACCAGCGAGAACGGGGGGGTGTAGGGACCGATCACCATGCCGGCCAGGAGATAACCGATGGTGGGCGACAGTCTCAGGCTGCGGCAAACCCAGCCGGCCAGCCCGGCGCCCGCCAGCACGATGGCCAGGTCTTGGATGAAATCCACGTTGTTCATAAGCATCTCTCGCGCCGCGCTCCGGTCAGGCCCGCGCCTAGCCGGCCAGGGCCCGCTCCAGGACCATGGCTTCCGGCAGCGATTGCTCGAGCTGGTCCTTCAGTTCCTCCACCCGCCGGAGATTGGCCAGCGCTCGCCGGTAGCTCAGGCCGGCCGCGGCGGCCCGCACGCTCTGGGCCGCGTCCCGGTAATGCCACGTCTCCGGCCCGAGCCCGCACACGCAGCACAACACGTCCCGGCACCAGAACAGCAGCCAGCGGACCGCCTGGGCGCGCCGCTCCCGGTAACGGCCCTCAATCCGGGCCTCGACGGCCTCCTCCAGTTCCTTGCGGATCGCGGCCCTGACCGCCGACCGGCCGGCCGAACCCCCGTCGTCTTCCGGCCCGCCCATGCCGGCGAGAATCTCGGATTCCACGGCCGCCTTTTCCTCATCCTCGGCCTCCTGCTTGAGCCGAGCCAGGAGTTCCAGCATCCGGCGGGCGCGGAGAAACCCGCCCAGCAGCCCGCCCTCCCCGGGCGCCGCCACGATCTCCAGCACCGCCGCCTTCAGCGGGTCGGCGGCGTTGACCGCTTCGCCGGACAGGCGCACCCGCTGACAGCGCGAGACGACCGTGGGCAGGAGATATTCGGGTTGGGCGCTGAGCAGCAGGAACAGGCTTTTTTCCGGCGGCTCCTCGAGCAGTTTGAGCAGCTTGTTGGCCGCCGGGTCATTGAGGCGCTCGGCGTCCGCCAGCACCACGGCCTTCCAGCCGCCTTCCAGCGCCGTCTGCAGGATCCGCTGCTGAACCTCCTGGATCTGCTCCATCTGGATGGTGCGCGATTTCTTCTGGGGCTCGATCCAGGCCAGGTCGGGATGGGCGCGCTTCATGATCCGCCGACAGCCGGGACACTCCCGGCAGGGGCGCGCGCCGGGCGCCGCGCAAAACAGCGTGGCCAGCAGCTCCTCCGCGAAGTGGCCGGCGTCGCCGCGCGGATCTCCGGAGACCAGGTAGGCGTGCGCCAGGCGCCCCGCCGCCAGCCCCTTCCTGACCGCGGCCAGGGCCGCCTGTACTTCACCGGTCAAGCACATGCTTCACCGCCCTCCAGATTTCGCCGTCCACCTCCGCCGGCGCGCCGGACGCGTCGAGGCGGCGGATCCGGTCCGGCCAACGCCGGGCCAGGTCCAGGAAACCCGCCCGGACCCGCTCGTGGAAATCCAGCGCCTCGCGCTCAATGCGGTCCCGGCGCGACGCGTCCCCCGCGTTGCGGACGTGAAGCCGGGCCATCCCCTCGTCCACCGGGATGTCCAGCAGGAGCGTCAGGTCCGGCGTCAGCCTCTGCGCGGCCAGCGCGTTGGCGGCCAGGATCCGTTCGAGGTCCAGCCCCCGCCCATAGCCCTGGTAGGCCAAGGTCGAGTCCGCGAACCGGTCGCAGACGACGTGGGTTCCCCGCTCCAGGGCCGGCAGGATCACGCGCGCGACCAGTTGCGCCCGGCTGGCCAAAAACAGGCACAGCTCCGCCTCCGCCGACATCGGTTCGCCCTCCGGGGCCTCCTGGAGCAGGCGCCGGACGGCCTCCCCCAGGGGGGTGCCCCCGGGATCGCGCGCCGCGACCACCGGGTAGCCCGCGGCCGCCATCCGCTCCGCCAGCGACCGGGCGTGGGTGGATTTACCGCTGCCCTCAGGTCCCTCGAGGGTGATGAACTTTCCGCGCCGAGTCATACGCCTCCATCAAGCAAAACCACAAGTTCCAAATTCCAAATGCCAAATTCCAAGGAAAGGCGAAAAATCACATCAACAAAGAGCAAACATAAAGGCAATCTGAATCGGTTGTTTTTATTGGTTTGCTTTTGGCTTCCTTGACCTCATTTCCTTGGAATTTGGAGCTTGGAATTTCGCGCTTTCGCGCCTTACCCGGTTGCGCTTTTCTTTTTCAGCTGGAACCCCCCGGTCGTATCCTGGATGAGCCAACCGCGGGCTTCCACCAGAGCGCGCAGGCGGTCGGCTTCAGTCCAGTTGCGGGTCTTGCGCGCGGCCTCCCGCTCCGTGGCCAACCGCGCCAGCTCGGGATCCGGGCGCTCATCGGGCTTCGCCAGGAACCCCAGCACCCGGTCGAGCGACTCCAGGGCGCCGATGAGGCAATGGGCCTCGGCCGCGGAGAGCGCCTGCGCGTCCAGCCGCTTGTGGCCCTCGCGCACCAGCTCGAAGAGCGCCGCCAGGGCCAGCGGCGTGTTCAGGTCGTCGTTCATCGCGGATTCAAAATCGGTCCGGGCCTTGTCAATCCACGCCGTGGCGGGAGCCGCGAGCGCCGCTCGCGGCTGTTGCCCCGCCGGCGCGCCCAGCCGGGCGCGGAACTCGTCCAGTCGCCCGAGCGAGGCGCGGGCGGCGTCCAGGGCCGCGAAACTGAAGTTCAGGACTTGACGGTAATGACCCGAAAGCAGAGCGAAACGGACCTCCCGGCCGGTGTAGCCGCGCTGGAACACGTCCCGGAGCGTGTAAAAATTGCCGAGCGACTTCGACATCTTCCGGCCGTCCACGACGAGGTGCGCGCAGTGCATCCAGTATTTCACGAAAGGCCTGCCCGTGGCCGCCTCGCTCTGGGCAATCTCGTCCTCGTGGTGCGGAAAAATGTTGTCCACCCCCCCGGTGTGGAGGTCGAAGGTGGCCCCCAGGTATTTCATGCTCATCGCGGAGCACTCGATGTGCCAGCCGGGCCGCCCCCGCCCCCAGGGCGAATCCCAGCCTACCTCGCCGTCCTCCGCCGACCACGCCTTCCACAGGGCGAAATCGGCCAGGTTGTCCTTCTGGTACTCGTCCTGGACAACCCGGGCGCCGGGCTTCAGGCCGGCGAGGTCCAGGCGCCCCAGCTTGCCGTAGGCCGGGAACTTCGCAATGCTGAAATAGACCGACCCGTCCCCGGACCGGTAGGCAACCCCGGCTTTGAACAGCGCCTCGATCAGGGCGATCATCTCGGGAATGTGCTCGGTGGCCGCCGGGTATTTCTCGGCCGGGTGGATGTTGAGCGCGCGGATGTCCTCGAAAAACGCCGCCTTGAATGGGCGCGTGAAGGCGTCCAGCGAGCCCCCCGCTTCGCGGGCGCCCCGGATGGTCTTGTCGTCCACGTCCGTCAGGTTCATCACCTGGAACACCTTGAACCCCAGGGACTCCAACTGGCGCCGGAGCAGGTCCTCGAACAGGTAGGCCCGGAAATTGCCGATGTGCGCCACGTTGTAGACCGTCGGCCCGCAAGTATAGAGGCGCACCCGGCCCGGCTCCAGGGGCTCGAAAGGCTCCAGCCGCCGCGAGAGCGTGTTGAACAAAGTGAAAGACATGCCGACGTCCAAGGTGTTCGGTGTTCAGGATTCGGGGTTCAGGGTTTCAATGAGGCCGCCAAAGGCGGCAAATTTTCCAAAGATGGGGCGAGCCCTCCGGGTGAACCGTTCTTCATCGCAGACAGATGGCTTGCCCTTACCGCTTTGCGCTTTGCCTCTTACCGCTTATCCTTGCTCCGCTTTTGCCCCGTTTCGGGGCGCCATGAATTTTTCGCCCGGCGCAAAATTCATCCACCGTGGCCACGGCCATGACGGCAATTCCTTCCTTCCGCCCGACCGGGCCCAGCCTTTCCATCGTGGTGGCCTTCACGGAAACGCGGTCCGGCGGCACCTGCAGCGCCCGGGCGAGGTTGGCGCGGATCGCCTCGCGCCGGGGCGCCAGCCGCGGCGCCTCGGCCAGGACCACGGCATCCACGTTGACCACCCGGGCGCCGCGCGCCGCCAGGCGTTCCCGGACCCGCGCCAGCAGGTCCAGGCTGTCGGCGTTTTCCCAGCGCGGATCGGTGTCCGGGAAATGCTGCCCGATGTCGCCGTCCGCCACCGCCCCGAGCAGGGCGTCGGCCACGGCGTGGCAGAGGACGTCGGCGTCCGAGTGGCCCTCCAGCCCCAGCGGGTGATCGAAGACCACCCCGCCCAGGACCAGTTTCCGGCCCTTGGCCAGCCGGTGCGCGTCGAACCCGATTCCCGTTCTGATCATGCCCTCCGCCTTCCCGTCGCGCGCATCATAGCACGCCGCGTCGGAAATTCAACCTTTTGCACGCGCCATGGCAAGTGGCTGGGACGTTTTTTCCGCCAAATCCGACTACACACGGGAATGGAACAAGCCGCGGAGAAAATGGTGCGAGGCGCAACACGCACCCTGTTGGACGGGCGTCACGGCATCCGCACGACGCGCGCCGCATTGGGCGGGTTCGGAACCCCGGTTCAACGGGCCGGGGCGGCTGCCGGCGCAGCATCCGGGGAATCGGCTCCCTTGCGGATGTAGACTTCCACCCGGCGGTTCTTCTGGTTGCCGATGATCGGGTCGTTCGGGGCCATCGGCCGGGTGTAGCCGTAGCCCACCGGCGTCATACGGCTTTGGGCGATGGCGTGCTTCTGGCGGAGATGGTCCATGACGGCCTTGGCGCGCCGCTCGGAAAGCTGCAGATTGTAAGTGGCCCTGGAGGTCTTGCGCTTGTCGGCGTGGCCCTCGATCCGGGCGGTCGCCTTGGGATCGCGCGAGAGCACCTTGCCGATCTTATCCAGGTCGGAAAAATATTGAGAATGGATGACGGACTTATCGGTGTCGAACTCGATGTGCAGGGTGAACAGCAGGAGGTCATCGCTGGGGTCAAGCGGGTTCGTTCCATCCTCGATGACCTCGTGGCCGTCGGCCACGCCGCCGTTGTCCGTGTCGCGCAACAGCGGGTTGGTCTTGTGGGTATAGACCTCGGCCCCGTCCTTGAGCCCGTCGTAATCTGTGTCGGGGTTCAGGGGATCGGTCTTGTAGGTCTTGACTTCCTCGCCGTCCGTCAGGCCGTCGCCGTCGGTATCCGGGTTGCGGGGATCAGTGCCCAGGGCCAGTTCCTCGGCATCCGTGAGGCCGTCGCCGTCGGTATCCACCGCGCCACCGGCAACCGCAAACTTCGGCGGGACATGGGCGCCCCACTTCCAGGAAACGCCGGCATTGGGTATCCAGTTGAACTCCTGCTTGTCGAGGGTCATGTGCCCCATCATGTCGGCGTAGACGGACCACTCGGGCGTGAAGTGGTAGGCCAGGCCGATGCCGTAACGGACCGGGACGTCCGTCTGGGCGCGCCAGGCGCGGTTTTTCTCGTAGTGCAGCAGCCCGATGCCGCCGATCAGGTAGGGATCCCAGTGGCGGTCGTCAATGGCGTTCAAGTGGAACAACACGTCGCCGGCCAGGCCGGCGGCCCAGGTCGAACTGCCGTCCAGCCCCGGACGAGGCACCGGCACGCCGGTCTCGTAATCGTAGGCGTCGTTGGCCTTCAGTTGCGGGTAGATGGACAGCTCACCCCGGAAGCTCCAGCGGGGCATCCAGTCGTAGCCCAGGCGCAGCAGAATGGCGCCGCCGCCCTCCGTGGCCTCGTCGCCCTCGTACTTGATGTATTCGCCGCCCAAACTGACGTACCAGGGCGGAATGTCCTCGTCGACCGCGAAGGCTTGCGGCCCCAGCCAAAGGGCGCCCAGGAACAAGAGTCCAATAACACGGTTGATTTTTTTCACGATACCAGCCTCCTTGGATTGACCCCGGCGCAAAATCACCGCGAAATTTCCAGTACCCTATGGCCTGGCGCCGGCGGTTGCAAGCAAATAAAAGGACAAAAGCGCTCCTCCCGTAGCCGGGAAAAAAAATGGAGACAGGTCAAGCCATCCCGCGGTCAAAATCGTAAACGCCCCACGGTTTCGTCCGGGGACCGCTTCGGTCTTGTCTTCCGGCAAGGCCCGGATACACTGCGCGGCATGGCCTGGTTGCCCGAACCGTTCACGCTGGTCCTGACCTCCGCCCTGTTCCTGGCCACCTATGCCGGCGTGGCCCTGGGCGGCATTCCCGGCCTGGCCCTCGACCGCACCGGGATCGTCCTGCTGGGCGCCATCGCCATGGTAGCCACCGGCGGTTTGACCACCCTGGAAGCCCTCCACGCCATTGACGCGCCCACGATTCTGCTCCTGTATGCCCTGATGGTGGTCGCCGCCCAGTTCCGGGTGGGCGGTTTTTACACCCGGGTGGCGCTGAGCCTGGGCCGGTTCATCGGCAGCCCGCCGGGCTTTTTGGCCATCGTCATGGGAGTGACGGCTCTGCTTTCGGCGATCCTGGTCAACGACGTGATCTGCCTGGCCTTCACCCCCGTTCTGGCCGTGACCGTTCTGAGGGCGCGGCTGAACCCGGCGCCGTTCCTGATCGGCCTGGCCCTGGCCAGCAACATCGGCTCGGCCGCCACGATTATCGGCAACCCGCAGAACATGCTCCTCGGCCAGGTGGGCCGCCTGGCCTTCGGGCCTTTCCTGGCGTGGTGCGCCCCGCCGGCGCTGGCCGCGCTGGCCGCGGCCTACGGGCTGGTGCTGTTCCTCTACCGCGGCAGGCTGCGCGGCGCGCCGCCTGCGACCGCCGAATCCCCGGACGCCTGGCCGGCCTTCAACCGCCACCAGAGCGTCAAGGGCCTCCTGGCCGCCGGCGTGATGATGGCCCTGTTCTTCACCCGCCTGCCCCGCGAACTGACCGCCCTGTCCATCGCCGGCATCCTGCTCTGCAGCCGGCGGATGCGCACCCGCGACATGCTGGAACTGGTGGACTGGCATCTGCTGACCCTGTTCTGTGGCCTGTTCATCGTCATCGGCGGCCTGGAAAAAACTGGCCTGCCGGCCCTGGGCCTGCAGCGCCTGGCCGACAGCGGGGTGGATATCCACAACCTCTATTTACTGACCGGCGTTTCCGCGGCGCTCAGCAACCTGGTGAGCAATGTGCCGGCGGTCATGCTGCTGATCAACTGCATCAATCCCGGCCAGGCCTCCGAATGGCGCGTCCTGGCCCTGGCCAGCACCTTCGCCGGCAACCTCTTCACCCTCGGCAGCATCGCCAACCTGATCGTGATCGAGCAGGCCAGGCAGCACGGCATCCGCATCGGCTTCCGGGAACACGCCCGAGTCGGCGTGCCCGTGACGCTCGCGTCCCTCGGGATCGTCCTGCTCTGGATCTGGCTCACCCGGGCGGCGGGGATTGGGGCGGGGCCGGCCGGGTGAAGGCCAACCGATGGGATCCTGCCGTCATTCTCATTATGGCTTAACCCCCCGCGACCTTGTGTCGCGGGTAAGGGAGAGTGACGGGGAAACGCGCGCTTTTCCCGGACACTCTCCGGCTTCGGCCGCGGAAGGCGGCAGGAGGCCAACCCATAATCCGAATTGCTGGGAGTCCTGGAAAGATGCCGGCCAGGATGAGGCCTTGCCGCTATTTTAACCGCGAATAAACACGAATTAACGCGCATACCATCGGATCATCATCCCATTCCCCTTAATCACAGGACACCGCCTCCATGCCTGAACTCCCGGAAGTCGAAACCCTGACGCGCGATTTGCGCCGGGCGGGTTTGGTCGGACGCCGCATCCGGTGCGTCCGTCTGCGCTGCCCCGGCCTCATCGCCGGCTGCCCGCCCCGGGCGTTCGCGGCGCGCCTGAAGAATCGGACGGTGCTGTCGGTCGGACGGCGCGGGAAGTTTATCGTCCTGCGGCTGTCCGGCGGCGTCACTCTGCTGATCCACCTGCGGATGACCGGCCAGTTCGTCCTGGCCGACCCCGCCGCACCGTTCGAGCGCCACGAGCACCTGGCCCTGGCCCTGAATGACGGCCGGGAGCTCCGCTACCGGGATGTCCGCAGGTTCGGGCGCTGGCGGCTGACCACCGACCCCGACTCCGTCCTGCGCCGGCTGGGCCCGGAACCGCTGTCCCGCGCCTTCCGCCTCCCGGAGTTCGCGGCCCGGCTGGCCCGCCGCCGCCGGATGCTGAAACCCCTCCTGCTCGACCAGTCGTTTCTCGCCGGACTCGGCAACATCTACGCGGACGAGTCGCTCTGGGAGGCGCGGCTGCATCCCCAGCGCCGGGCCGACACCCTCAAGTCATCCGAAAGCGAACGTTTGTTCCAGGCCATCCGGAAAAGCCTGCGGCGCGGCATTCATGACCTGGGCACATCGCTGGGCCTTGGGCAGACCCATTTCGCCGGCCTGGATGGCCGGCGGGGAGCCCATCAACAGCGGCTCAACGCCTATCAATGCACGGGCGAACCCTGCCCGCGCTGCGGCGCGACGATCCGCCGAATCATCGTCGGCCAGCGCAGCACGCATCTCTGCCCCGCCTGCCAGCGGCGCCGTTCCGCCGGCTGACCGTCCGGGTGCGCCCCTGCCGGCGCCCGTCAGCTCGATGACCTTCCCCTCCCGTCGGGTAAAATAAGGCTGACGATCGTTAATCTTATTTAACCCGATGACTAGAGGGGGGGGCCTGAAATATCATGTCGGGCGCCTTGTAAACCGCTCGGGTTCGTGCTAAACACCCCCCCACGAATGGCCACGCCTGACACGATCGCGGTGCTCGATTTTGGATCGCAATACACGCAGCTCATCGCCCGGCGGGTGCGCGAGCTGCGCGTGTATTCTGAGATCCTTCCCTTCACCACGCCGGCGGTCGAGCTGGCCCGCCGGCGGCCGGCGGGCCTCATCCTCTCGGGCGGGCCGGCCAGCGTGTTCGAGCCCGGCGCCCCCGCCTGCGATCCCGCGCTCTTCGAGCTGGGCCTGCCCGTCCTGGGTATCTGCTACGGCATGCAGCTGACGGCCAAGCTGCTGGGCGGCAGGGTCAAGCCCGGCCGGGCGCGCGAATACGGCCCCGCCCGGATCAGCGTCACCGAACCCGACCTCCTCTTCCAGGGCCTGCCCGCCGACCTTGACGTCTGGATGAGCCACGGCGACCAGGTGGAAACCTTGCCCCCGGGATTCATCCGCCTCGCGCAAACGGACGCCTGCCCCGTCGCGGCCATGGCGCATCCCAGACGCAAGCTCTACGGCCTGCAGTTCCATCCCGAGGTCGTGCACACCCCGCGCGGCGCCGACCTCCTGCGCCGCTTCCTTTTCGCCGCGTGCGGTTGCCGGGAAAATTGGCAGATGGCCGATTTCATCCAGGACAGCATCGAGGCCATCCGCCGGACGGTCGGGCAGGAGCAGGTTGTCTGCGGGTTGAGCGGCGGGGTGGATTCCTCGGTCGTGGCCGCGCTCCTCCAGAAGGCCATCGGCTCCCGGCTGCACTGCATCTTCGTGGACAACGGGCTCCTGCGCGCCGGCGAGGCCGAGCAGGTCCAGGCCACGTTCGCGGGGCACTTCGGCATTGATCTGCGCGCGGTGGACGCGGGCGCGCAATTCCTGAACGACTTGAAGGGGGTGATTGACCCGGAGGAGAAGCGCAAGCGGATCGGCAAGCGCTTCATCGATCTTTTCGCCGCCGAGGCGCGCCGCCTGGGCGCGGTCCGCTTCCTGGCGCAGGGCACCCTTTACCCCGACGTCATCGAGAGCGCCTCGCCGCGGGGCGGCCCCTCGGCCACCATCAAGAGCCATCACAACGTGGGCGGCCTGCCGCCGGA
>CAZVVD010000026.1:0-33589 GCA_964630555.1 uncultured Verrucomicrobiota bacterium
GTGCGATGTCTGGGAGCACGCCTACTACCTCGACTACCAGAACCGCCGCAAGGATTTCGCCGAGGCGTTCCTGGAGCACCTCGTAAACTGGGAAGCGGCGGGATCGCGGCTGAAATGAATTTCAGTGCTTTCCGGTTCCTTGTGCCGAAGGATGGGCTATGCACCGGCCATTCCCCCGCGCCCTTCCCGAAAGGTCATGGTGGTATACGGCATGAGCAAAGACCCGATCTGCGGAATGGACGTGGATGAGGCAACGGCCATCAGCGCCGAGCGGCAGGGCCGGACGTACCACTTCTGCTCGGTCCATTGCCGCGAGGTATTCCTCCGGGGTGGGACATCTGTCGCAATTGGCGAAGCGGCGGCGGATCACTCGGCCGGAGACCTCTACACCTGTCCCATGCACCCCGATATCGAGCGGCGCGGACCCGGCGCCTGCCCCCGCTGCGGCATGGCGCTTGAGCCGCGCGAGGTTGCCCTTGACGGCTTGGAAAAAAGCCCGGAACTGCGCGACCTGGCCCGAAGGTTTTGGGTCAGTCTCCTGCTGACCGCCCCGCTGTTCCTCATGGCCATGGCGCATATGCTGCCCGGCCACTCATGGCTGAAGGCGGTCCCGCCGGACGTTTTCGCATGGATCCAGCTGGTCCTGGCGACTCCCGTGGTCCTATGGGGCGGCTGGCCGTTCTTCCGGCGCGGCTGGGCGTCCGTCGTCAACCGCAGCCTGAATATGTTCACCCTGATTGTCGTCGGCACGGGGGTGTCCTATGTGTACAGCACGGTTGCGGTCTTATTCCCGGAGATATTCCCGGCGTCATTCCGTGGCCCCGGGGGACAGATCGCCGTCTATTTCGAAGCGGCGGCCGTGATCACGACCCTCGTCCTGCTCGGGCAGATGCTGGAGCTGCGTGCCCGCAGCCGCGCCGCCGACGCCATCCGGGCGCTGGCCGGGCTGACGCCCAAAACCGCCCGCCGCCTGAGTGCCGACGGCGCGGAGAAGGATGTCCCCTTGCGGGAGGTGGCGAAAGGCGACCGCCTGCGTATACGACCCGGTGAAAGTGTGCCCGTGGACGGCGTGGTGCTGGAAGGCCATAGCGCGCTGAATGAGGCGATGATCAGCGGGGAGCCGATGCCCGTGGAGAAGGGCAGGGGCGACCGCGTCACGGGCGGCACGATCAACGGTGCGGGCGGTTTCGTGATGCGGGCGGAGCGAGTCGGCGGCGACACCTTGCTGGCACAAATCGTGCGCATGGTCAGCGCCGCCCAGCGCAGCCGCGCGCCGATCCAGAGGCTGGCGGACGCGGTTGCCGCCTGGTTTGTCCCGGCGGTCATGGCGACGGCGGTGGTGACGGCCCTTGCATGGGGATTACTGGGGCCGGAGCCGCGCTGGGCCTATGCCCTGCTCAATGCCGTGGCGGTGCTGATCATCGCCTGCCCGTGCGCGCTCGGCCTGGCGACGCCGATGTCCATCATGGTTGGCGCCGGACGCGGCGCCGCCGCCGGCGTGCTGATCAGGGACGCCGGGGCCCTGGAAATCATGGAGAAGGTGAACACCCTCGTCGTAGACAAGACCGGCACGCTGACCGAGGGCAAGCCGGTGCTGGCCACGGTGATGGCTGACAATGAGTCCGAAGTCCTGCGCCTGGCCGCCAGCGTCGAGCGGGCCAGCGAGCATCCGCTGGCGGCGGCCATCGTGGCCGGGGCCGAGGCGCGCGGGCTCCGGCTGGCGGACCTCAGCCAGTTTGCGTCGGTCCCCGGCCAGGGCGTGAGCGGCCGGGTCGATGGGATTCAGGTCGCCGTCAGCAACAGCGCCGCCCAGCCGGTCGCCGGCCCGGCCGAAGCGCTCCGGCGCGAGGGGCAGACCGTGGTGTTCGTCACCCTCGCCGGCCGGCCCGCCGGCCTGCTCGGGATCACCGATCCGATCAAGGCGTCCGCCGCCGAATCGCTGCGCGCTCTGCGGGCGGAAGGCATCGAGATTGTCATGGTCACCGGGGATAACCACGCCACGGCCGCCGCCGTGGCCCGCAAGCTGAACATTGATCGCATCGAAGCCGGTGTTCTGCCGGAGCACAAGCAGGAGGTGATCAGGCAGCTCCAACGGGAGGGGCGCACCGTCGCCATGGCCGGGGATGGGGTCAACGACGCCCCGGCCCTGGCCCAGGCCAATGTCGGCATCGCCATGGGCGGCGGCACGGACGTGGCCATGGCCAGCGCCGGCATCACCCTGGTCAAAGGCGACTTGCGCGGGATTGTCAGGGCGCTGCGGCTCAGCCGGGCCGTGATGCGCAACATCCGTCAGAATCTCGGGTGGGCGTTTGCCTATAACACGCTGGGCGTGCCCGTGGCCGCCGGCATCCTCTACCCGTTCCTGGGTATCCTCCTCAGCCCCATGCTCGCGGCGGCCGCCATGAGCTTCAGCTCGGTGTCGGTGGTGGCCAACGCCTTGCGCCTGCAGCGCGCCAGGATCTGAGCTTGTTCCGCAAAACCAAGATAAATTAGACAAAAAGTATTTACCCGCATACGGCACAAAAGGCACATCAGTGAAATAATACAAGGACACCACGCTCTTCCCGTTTTGTGGCTCATTGGGTTCAGAGCAGCGTCCGCATGGAGAAAGGGAAAAGCCTATGAAGCCTGACAAAAAAACTCACGGCGGCCGTTGCGTCCCGCAGCGGGACACTATGGTTCCCGGCTCGGCGGGAAAAATCCCGGTCATTCTCGACACCGACATTGGGGACGACATTGACGACACCTGGGCGCTGGCCTTGCTGCTCAAGTCGCCCGAGCTCGACCTCCGGCTGGTGGTGAGCGAGACCGGGGACACAACGTATCGTGCCAGGATCATCTGCCGGCTGCTGGAGATCGCGGGCCGCGCCGAGGTGCCTGTCGGCGTCGGCCTCAACCAGGGCCCCCGGCCTGGAGGCGAAAACCAGGGCGCCTGGGTCAGGGATTATCCGTTGGACCGCTTCCCGGGCAAGGTCCGCGAGGACGGGGTCGGGGCCCTGATCGAGACCGTCATGGGCTCCCCGGAACCGGTGACCCTGATCTGCATCGGGCCGGTGCCCAACATCGCCGAGGCCCTGCGGCGGGAGCCGCGCCTGGCGGGGAAATGCCGGCTGGTCGGCATGCACGGGTCCGTGCGGCGCGGCTACAACGGCGCGCCGCCGCCCAGCGCCGAGTGCAACGTGGTCACGGACGCCAAGTCCTGCCGGGCCATGTTCGAGGCCCCGTGGCGCGAGCGGGTCATCACGCCCCTGGACAGTTGCGGACGGGTCCTTCTGAAGGGGGAGAAATACCGGGCGGTCTGCCGGTCGGCCGACCCGCTCACCCGGGCGGTGATCGAGAACTACCGGATCTGGCTGAAGGGTAAGCCGGATGAACAGAGCTCGGTGCTGTTCGACACCGTGGCCGTCTACCTCGCCTTCGCCGAGGACCTGCTGGTCATGGAAAACCTGGGCATCCGCGTGACGGACGACGGGTTCACCCGGATCGACGACGCCGCCCCGCGGGTGCGCGTGGCGACCGACTGGAAGGACCTGGAGGCCTTCGAGGATTTCCTGGTCCGCCGGCTGGGCGGGGCCTTGCCCTGAAGGGCTCCGGGGCGAGCCCTTTTCCCAAAACAACGAGAGTCGAGGTCCACGGTTCATCGCCAGCGGCGGATTTTCCGGCAATGCATATTGTCCATGTTGTTTCCAGCGATCGCATCACGCTCGTTGAAATGTCTGAGAACGAAAGGTAAACCAACCGATGGCAAACCAGAAATGAGAGAACGATGTGAGTTCCATGTTCAAGTGTCCCCGCTGCGGTCAGTCGCTTGATGCGCCTGACACATGCGGGGGCAAACCTGCGAGTGTCCGGCGTGCTCGAAAGAAGTCTCGGTTTGAGTGTCATAGGTGCAACACCCAAGGAGGAGAAACCCCGCATGAGCGAGAAGAATGTTCCCCAAGCCATCTACCACATCTGCGCGGCAATCATGTTCGTCTGCCTTTCGATTTTTGCCATCGTCGGCGCCATTCAGGCAAAACGAGCAGGCGAGGCCATCGGGACGTACTTCGGGGAGTTGTCGGCCCACCAGAAGGAGCTCCAGCAACAGGCAACCGTGGGATCAGAGATTCTGTCCGAAGTCCTCGCCTACGGCGCGGCACGGGGTCTTGAGCAAGCTGAGATGCTCTCGCCGACAGAGGCGGACGCCATTGCGACCGACGCGATCAAGAACATCTCGACCAAATCGCAACGCTGGGGAAAGATCGCAGCGGCGATCAACGACGGCATCCTGAAGGAACAGCGGAAATCCAGGTAGACGATTTGCCAGCCAGAGGCCCGAGGGTGTCGCGCTCCGCTGCGCTCCACGCGAACCCTCAGCCTCTCGTTGGCAACCATGAATGAAATGAAAAAAGGCGAACAAACGGAGCAGAATTTGAGCGGCAAAACGGTCCTCTTTGTGTTCGGCACGGTTGCCTTGATTCTCACTATCACCTGGTGGCTTGTCGGCGGTTGGTACATGGCTCTTACGATACCGGCAAGCATTCTCGTGTGTCTCGGCGTCATAATCCTCTTTCGCCTCATTTGGAACGTGATCTTCGCGACACTTTTCTTCCCTGGCCTTGGAATCGTCCGTCTGTTCAGAGCCATCAGAACACATGCAACGAGGAGATGAGGAAGCAGTCATCACGCTGGACGGTACGGCGTGCCGCCGCCCGTTAGTGTGGACGCTCGGCATGGGCAACGGCCGGATCGTGTCCGAAAGGTTTTTTCGACACTCGCGTTGCGCCGGAAACGATATGAGTTGAAAGGGAATGTGACATGAGTGGGGCCGGGGTCGAGCTCGTGAGCCGTATAGACCTGAAGGACTTTGGGGAGGTCTTCATTCTCCCGGGCGACATCAATGGAGACGGCCAGGCCGAATTCATCATCCCCCAGGGCGTGGATGGCCCGTGCAGCAAGGCGTCCACGGGCGGCTACGATCATGAGAAAACGATTCGCTGCGTAACCGCCCTCGACCTGAACGGGAACGTGCTGTGGCAGAACGGAACTCCCATGGGCAGCGACCATCGCAAGTACCACGCCGGCTACCCG
Source organism: uncultured Verrucomicrobiota bacterium (assembly GCA_964630555.1). GTDB lineage: Bacteria > Verrucomicrobiota > Kiritimatiellia > JAAZAB01 > JAAZAB01 > JAHIJO01. The sequence goes on from CAZVVD010000026.1 coordinate 5,071, forward strand.
GTGGGACCCTGCCTGGTGCGGGATATGGATGGCGATGGGAAGGCGGAGATTGTCTATGTGAGCGCGGATGCGGTCCGTGGGGGCGTCTGGTTGAATCTTCTTCGGGGGGAAGACGGACGCCAGGCCGCGGAACGCGAAACGGGCGCCTGCTGGAGCCTTTTCCCGGCGGATCTGCGCGGGAAGGGGGCGCAGCGGGACATGATCGTGAATGACGCTCTCAACCTGCACTTCGCCTACAGCGAAGATCTGACGCCCATTTGGGAATGGAAGTACCTCTTCGGCGGCGGCCATGAATTGACGGCGCGCGACGTTGAAGGCAAGGGGATCGACGATCTCTTCATTGGCGTCTCCCGCCTCGATGCGAATGCCAACAGAATCTGGTGGCGCCCGGATCTGGACGGCGCGATGGAGGACATGGGCAGGTGCCCGCACGTTGACCACGTGAGGGTCGAAGCCCTGCGCCCCCATACGGGGGAGTTCCAGGTGCTCTGGTTTGGCGGTCGGGACGTCGTCTGTTTGAGCGCGCGCGACGGCGCCGTTCAATGGAGTCTGAAGGGAACCCACCTGCAGTGGTATGCCGTGGGCCGTTTTGACCCGAGCTGCCCCGATCAGCTCGTCTACGTCTCGGAGAAAGATGTGAAGGGGCCATCCCATATGCTGTCGGCTTCTGGCTCTCACCTGTGGGAAAAAAAGCTTGGAAGGGGAAGGGCTTTTACGGTCAAGGGGGTTGGTCCCGGAGGCTCTGATCTTGTGCTCAACTTCACGCCGGCCTGCGGCGAGAGGCCCTATCTCATGAACCACCTGGGTGAGAAAGTGGCCGAGTTTCCTCTTCCCGGCCCCTCGACGGGCAGGGAAGAGGAATTGTATGCGGGTGACACCGGCTATGGTTTCTGGGGACAGCCTTACGATCTTGACGGGGATGGACGGGACGAAATCATGTTCTACAACCGCCGCGAGCTGTCTCTTTTCAAGATCGCCTGATTCCATAAGCGCCATTCGAGCCTCAATAATCAACCTGGGGCTTACCCGATGGGGGCGGAAGGGATTGAGTTTCGGCATGGCACGGCTGTTGGGAATTCATGAAGACCTGCATCATCCATCTTATGGCCGGCCTCGGATGCGTGCTGGCGGGCGTCGCCGCGGCCGCCCCCGTCGGCGGGCCGGCGACGCAGGGGCAGGGGAAGGTCGCGGCGGGGTTGGAATACACGCGCGTCTTCCGCCGGGACCTGGACTTCCGCTGCGCAATCCGTCCGCCCGGCCACGAGCAGGACCAGCCGGAAAACTTCAGGATCTCCGGGGGCAACCTCGTCGCCGGGCGGGTGGCTTACGGGGTGTTTGATTGGCTGGATCTTTACGCCCGGCTGGGAGCCGCGGGCTATGACATGAAGGGGGACGTGATGGTAGGAGACACCCGAGCGGTCACGGAGGACTTGTCGGCCCGGGCGGCCCTGCTCTGGGGCGCCGGCCTGCGCCTGGCCCGCGAATTCCAGGGCGGCTGGATTCTCGGGTTGGATGCGGCGTACCAGGCTTCGGATCATCGGCTGGATTTCCGCGCCGTCACCGCCGCCGGCCAGGTCGTGGAGGCCACCTACGGAACCTGCTGGATGCAGGAATGGCACGCCGCGCCCTTCGTGGCCAGGAAGATCGCGAACTGGACGCCTTACCTCGGTGCGAGGTATTCCGATTTCAGGCTGAACCAGGAGGACCCCGACGATTTCAGGCGGTGGGATGACCTGCGCTTCAGCGCGGAACACAACCTGGGTCTCTTCGCGGGCGCCGACTGGAACCTCGGCGAGCACCTGCGGCTGAACGCCGAGGGCCGGTTCCTCGACGAGACGGCCCTGAGCGTCAGCGCGGCTTGCCGATTCTAGGTTTTCGGCTGCGGCTTGATGTAGCCCCACTGGACCAGGCGCTGGTAGGCGTGCTGGGCGTTCTCCCCCTGCTGGACCTGCTGGAGGAAGCGCTGGTAGTGCTCGGCCGCGGGCTGGCGCCGGCCCATGCCCTCCAGGGAGTAGCCCTGGTAGAAGGTGGTGTTCGGGTTGCCCGGCAGGAGCTGGTCGTAGCGCGTGAAGGCGTCGAGGGCGGCGTCGTAGCGCTTGCCGGCAATCCGCGCCAGGCCGGAGACGAAGAGCGACATGGGCTCGCGCGGGTAGACGCCCTGGGCCTCGCCGGCCAGCCGGTCGGCCTCCTGCCACTGCTGCTGGGTGAGGCGGCAGTTGGCCAGCATCAGCAGGCCGGCGTAGTCCCCGGGGGCCAGCTTCAGGCCGGCCTCGAAGAGGCTGGCGGCATCGTTGAGCTTCTTCCCGCCCAGGGCCGTCGCGCCGTCCTGGAATTTTTCGATCGCCGCCTGCTGCGCGCGCAGGCGCGCGGTCTTGTCCAGGTAGGCTTCCCGGCCCCAGGGGAAGGTGTCCCGGCCGGTAGCGTATTTTTCGCGCACGGCCTGGACCGCGGTCTGGTAGCGCTCCTCGCTCATGGGGTGGGTGGCGAACATGAGCTCGATGACGTTGGGCTTGTCCTTCTGCAGCTTGCGCAGGACGTCCATCAGGGCGACGCAGCCGTCGGGGTTGTGGTCGGCGCGGGTCATGTATTCCAGGGCCAGGGCGTCGGCCTCGCGCTCCGCGGCGCGGCTGTAGCGGGCCAGCAGGGCCCCGCCCATGATGCCGCCCAGCCCGGCGCCCAGGGCCGTGTAATCGGGCGCCCACTGGTCGAGGGCTAGCGCGCCGGCGGCCAGGGCGACGTTCATCACCATCCCCTTGCTCATGCTCGCGGCGGCGTGGCGCGAGGCCACGTGCCCGATCTCGTGGCCCAGCAGGGCCGCCAGCTCGGCCTCGCTCTGGAGCTTCGCCAGCATGCCGCGGGTGACGGCGATGGTGCCGCCGGGGAAAGCGTAGGCGTTGACGTAGACCGCGTTCACGGCGCGGAAGGTGTAGGGCATGTGCGGCCGGTGCGAGTGCGCGGCCAGGTGCTCGCCGACGGCCTTGAGGTAGGCGTTGATCTCGGGATCCTGGAGCGTGCCGTAGTCGGCCGAGATCTGGTGGGGGGCTTGGGTACGGTCGATGTTGACCTCGCCGTCCTCGGAAACCAGCATGAACTGGCTTTTCCCCGTGACCGGGTTGGTGGCACAGCCCGCCAGGAAGGCGGCGGCGGAGGTGCCGGCCAGGGCCAGGAAATCGCGGCGGGACAGGCCGCGGTCTTGGAATCGGCTCGCCGTCCGGTTCATGCCGCGGATGATGCCACATCCCGCGCCGCGGAACAAGCCTGCGCCCTGCAGCCTGCGCACTGCGGCCGGTTCAGGCCAGCAGTTCGGGGGCGTCCCTCAGGACCTGGCAGGTGGCCTGCACGAAGAAGAACGTGCCGATGTCGCGCAGGCGCCACGGCGGCGCGTCCGCGCCGTCCGACGGCAAAACCTTTTCCAGGCTGGCGGCGCAGGCGATCCCGCTGGTGGCATGGCCGAAACTGGACGTCGAGAAGTCCGGACCGCATCCGGTCTTGTCTTGGGTTCGCCGGTCCTGCTATCCTGCCGTCCACCCGCCGCCGCGAGGGCCGCGGGGCGCGCAGGAGGCGACTTTCCATGAAGCCAATGCAGTTCAAACGGCTCGGCATCCTCACCGGCGGGGGCGACTGCCCCGGCCTGAACGCCGTGATCCGGGCGGTGGCCAAGACGGCGATGCACGAATACGGCTGCGAGATCATTGGTATCGAGGACGGCTTCGAGGGCCTGGTCGAGGGGCGGATGCGCCGGCTGGAGAACCACGACGTCTCCGGCATCCTGTCCACCGGCGGCACGATCCTCGGCACCTCGAACCAGGGCGACCCCTGGCACTACCCGCAGAAGGGGCCGGACGGCCGCCTGGTCATCGCCGACACCTCGGCCCGGGCCATGGCCCATTACCGGGAGTGGCGGCTCGACACCCTGGTGACCGTCGGCGGCGACGGCACGATGGCGATTTCCGACAAGCTGGCCGGCCTGGGCGCCAACATCGTCGGTGTGCCAAAGACGATTGACAACGACCTGGAAGCCACCGATCTCACCTTCGGCCACGATTCGGCGGTCTACGTGGTCAGCACCGCCATCGACAGGCTGCACACCACGGCCTCCTCCCACCACCGGGTGATGGTCATCGAGGTCATGGGCCGTTACGCCGGCTGGATCGCGCTTTCCGGCGGCCTGGCCGGCGGGGCCGACGTGATCCTGATCCCGGAAATCCCCTTCGCCTGGGAGGCGCTCTTCCGCGCCATCCGCGAGCGCGGCCAAATAGGCAAGCGCTTCAGCATCGTCTGCGTGGCCGAGGGCGCGAAGTGTCCCGATGGCGGCGAGGTGGTCCAGGAGCTCGACGAGAAGCGGACGGACGCCAGGCGCCTGGGCGGGATCGGCAATCGCGTGGCCCAGAAAATCACCGAGGGCACGGGGTTGGAGTCCCGGGTGACGGTCCTGGGCCACCTCCAGCGCGGCGGCTCGCCCACGCCCTTCGACCGCATCCTGGCCACCAAGTTCGGGGTGCTGGCGGCGCGCCTGGCCGCCGAGGGGCGGTTCGGGCAGATGGTGGCCCTGCGCGGCAATCTCGTGGCGCCGGTCCCGATCAAGGACGCCATCCGCTGCCAGAAGCTGGTCCAGCCGGACAACCAGATGGTCCTGGCCGCGCGCTCGGTCGGGACCATCTTCGGGGACGAGGAATCATCCTGATCAGCGCGCCGGCCGCGCGCCGGGAGCGCCTGCCGCGGCCAGGAAGGATGTGCCGCGCGGCAGGGGCGGGATTCCGAAGAACCCGGCCAGGGACTGCGCGACGTCGAAGAACCCCTGCCGCACCCCCAGGCTTTGCCCCGCCCGCCCCGGCCGGTAGGTCAGCAGGGGGACGTATTCGCGCGTGTGGTCCGTGCCCCGGAAGGTGGGGTCGTTGCCGTGGTCGGCAGTGACGATCAGCAGGTCGCCGGGGCCGAGGAGCGGCAGGAGCAGCGCGAAAAAACCGTCGGCGTCCTCCAGGGCCCGGGCGTAGCCGGCCGCGTCGCGCCGGTGGCCGTAGAGCATGTCGAAGTCAATGAAGTTGGCGAAGACCAGCCCCTGCGCTTCCCCGCGGACAAGGTCCAGGACCTGCGCCTGGGAGTCGCGGCTGTTGCCGGTGTGGTAGGCGCGCGCGATGCCGCGGCGCGCGAAGATGTCCTCGATCTTGCCCACCGCGTGCACGGGGATGCCGGCGCCGGCCAGGCGATCAAGCAGGGTCGGCTCGGGCGGCGGATACGAAAAGTCGCGCCGGTTCTCGGTGCGCCGGAAGGCCCCGGGTTGCCCGGTGAACGGCCGGGCGATGACGCGGCCGACGGGGTAGGGGTCGCAAAGTTCCCGGGCGATTTCGCAGGCGCGGTAAAGCTCCGGCAGGGGGATGACCTCCTCGTGGGCCGCGATCTGCAGGACCGAGTCTGCGCTGGTATAGACAATCCACTCCCCGGTTTCCATCTGGCGCGGACCCAGTTCCGCGATGATCGCCACGCCGCTGGCGGCCCGGTTGCCGATCAGGCGCCGGCCGGTGCGGCGCTCGAACGCCTCGACCAGGCCGGCGGGGAAAGAGGGCGGCCCCGGCGGGAACAGGTGGAACCCGCGCTTGAGTTCCAGCCCCGCGATTTCCCAGTGGCCGATGGTCGTGTCCTTGCCCCGCGACACTTCCCGCATGGCCCCGTAGTCCGCGCCCGGCTTTCGGGCCGGCGGCACCCCCGCAATCGGCTCGCCCGCGGGTAGCAGCGCGGGGATGTTGCCCAGGCCCAGGGCCTGGAGGGTCGGCAGGCGCAGGCCGCCGGCGGCCGCGGCCAGGTGCGCCAGGGTGCCGGCCCCGGCGTCGCCGTAGTCGGCGGCGTCCGGCGCCGCGCCAATGCCCACGGAATCCAGGATGATGAGGAAGGCGCGCATGGATGGGCTCCCTTGGAAATTGTGAAACATCGGATGGACACGATAAAACGTGTCCCTCCAAGGATCGGTCATTCGAATTCCCCGGCAAAATGGAGGGACGCGCTTTGTCGCGTCCGCTCGTCGATTTTTTGCTCCTCAGCGATAACAGTCTTCCAGCCAGGCGGCGAGCCGGTCGCGGCGGGCGGGGTCGAGCGAGGTTGCGCGCAGCACGGCTTGAATGGCGTCCAGGGACAGCTCGGAGCTGTTGAGTTCGGCCTGCAGGGCGCCGAGGGCTTCCCGCATGCCGGGCGACGCCCAGGCCGGCCGTCCGCCGGCCGCGCGGGCGGATCCCGGGCGGTAGGCCGCCGAGGCCGCATACTGGGCGATGCAGCGGGCGCGCGCGTAGCCGGGCTCCAGGCCCGCCATCCAGTCCACGGAGGCCTCCGGCCGCGCCAGGGCCTGGACCTTGGCGAACTCGCCCGCCGCCAGGGCCGTGTCCCGGCCGGCATCCGGCTGGCCCAGGATCCACGCCAGGCAGTTGTCCGGGCTGCGCCGCGCCCAGTCGGCGGCCAAGGAAGCCATCGCGGCCTCGCGGACGCCGTCATTTTCGAGGGCGGCGATCCAGCGGGCCGCCTTGGCCGGGTCGTCATACACGATCCACTGGTTGACGGTTCGCCGCACCAGCCCATAATCCGGGTGCTGCAGGCCGGGCACGGCCTCGAGCAGCAGGGCGGCGCGCTCGGGGGACCGGTAGATCATCTTCTCCGCCATGAAGCGGATCGCGGCCTCGTAGTCCCGGTCGTCCGCAACGTTCCGGTTCGCCCAGGCGACCGCGGCGGCCAGGTCGGTTTCGCCCCAGATCTTCAGGAGGTTGCCCACGGCAAGGTTCTTGCCGTCCGAGCCGGGCAGGGCGGCGGCGTGGGCGAGGGCGGGGGCCAGGTCGCGGTAGCCCCAGACCTGGTAGAGCGACGCGAGGAGGCTGTCGCGCGCCGCGCCCGCCAGGAGCGCGGCCGCCTGCGCCACCACCTGCGCCGGGTTGTCCCAGTCCGGCGGATGGTTGACCAGGTTTTCACCCAGGAGATGGTAGAAGGTTTTCGCGGCGGGATTCTCGATCTTCAGGCTGGCCAGGCAGGCCCAGGCCGCGGCGGGATCGCGGCGGACCCACTCATCGAACACGTTGGCGGCCTGCGACACCTGATTACCCGCAAGCAGTTCTCCAATCCATGCGGCCGGATCCCGCGCGGGCGATGCGCTGCCACGTTCGAGGGCTCCCGTCGCGGACACGAGGGTCGTGTTGGAAGTGGTTGCGGACAACACCGCCGCCGCCGGCGCCGCACGATGTCCCTGCCGTTCCGTCGCGGGCCGGTCCGCCGCCGGATGCGTCACGCCCTCCCGTGCTGGCGCGGACTGCCGGCTCATCCCGTGGCCTATGCCCCACGCCGCCAGGCCGATCGCGCCGGCGATGCCGATCCATGTCCAAACCGATTTCATTCAGGGTCAGCCCTTAATTTAATACTTTATATTGCTGATGCGGATCGGTTCTTGGCGTTGCGCAACTCGTTGAGGCGGGATTCGGCTTGTTCGACGAGGCGCCTGAGACGGCGGTCTTGCAACAGTTGTTCGGAGAGCTTATGGATCTGCCGGCTCACCGCGGCCCCCGTTCCGATCCCCAGCACCTGGGCCACTTCTCTCTGCGTCAAGCCTGCGTATCGCCCCAGTATTCGGGCCGCCACCCCCCGATCCCATGAACAACGCCGGCGCTGCCGAAATGCCCCCGATTCAATCTTCATCACTTCGCTCAGCACTCTAAGAACAAGATCCGCTTTCAGCGGCTCTGTAATACGGCGAAAGGCAATATCCTCCAGCCGCCCATGCCTCTCCATCCGTTTCTCGTATAGTTCATCCACCCACACCCGAAAGGCATCACTCCCGATGCACCGCGGCGATTCCTTCAGGGCTGCTATGAAATCTTCATCGGGCTCGGTCAGGCCGCTTTCTACATAGTCCTGATATCTTTTTGACCATTTCCGCCGCTTGCCCCCCATCTCCGACAGAATCGGTCCATATTCGACGAACGGCAACGCCCTCCTTCGCCCGATATAACTCGGGTAACTGCTCCATGCATACTCGCGCAGATATCGTATCCGTTCTGCGTTCGTCCGGTCTTTGATCGGTTCCGCCTGCACCGGATTCAAGTGGATGTAGCTCGATAACGCCAACAGGTAGTCGTCCCCCTCCACGACTTTCGCCTTGTACCGCCCATCCACCAGATGCCCGTGCCGCCCATGCCGTAAATTAAAATAGACCGTGTAGGCCGTCGTCAGCGCTTGCATGAACCGTCCAAGATTTCCCTTGGGCGTTTCCACCGCCAGGTGGACATGATTCGCCATCAGGCAGAACAGGTAAAGCCGGACTTCGTATTGTTCGACCCGGTCCGCCAGCCGGCTCAGGAACCGCTCGCGGTCATGATCGTCCTCGAACAGGCGGTTTTCCTGGCGCTTCCAATCCCCCAGCATGCGCACCGTAACATGGTAGATGGCCCCTGGATATTCCACTCGTAATTGCCTTGCCATGCCAACACCCTGGCCCGTTCATCCCCGCTTGTAAAGTATTAAATTAAGGGCTGACCCTGTGTGGGGCGGCAGAATCCCCAGCACGCCAGGCCGAGCGTGCCGGCGATAAGCGCAATCCTGAACAGCGTGGTCTTGCCCATGTCTCCGCTTGCTCCCGGGAGGGATGCATTCAGCCCGGATCGAGTCCGGAGGACTTGCCCCCGCATCTCACCGTCGGCCGCCAGCATAAGTGACAGTCCGGGGTCTGTCAACGCCGACTCGGCCGGACGGCTTCCGCCGGCCCTGCTTGCAGCGGGGTTGAAGCCTGTTTGCGCTTGTTTCACCCACGGGTCGAAGGTAAGGTCCCATCACCGATGTTCATGGGGAAGCTTGGGGGGACGACGTGAAGCTGAATATCCAGGCTGTATTCGTGTTGGCGGCGGTGTTGGCATTGGCGGCAGGCGCGGTTTGGGCCAACAACCTGACGCTCACCAACGTGACCCTCAAGCCGCGGGACGACCGCACGGCCTTTGTCCGCTTCGACCTCCGTTGGGAAAATTCCTGGCGTTATACGAACATCAACCACGACGCCGCCTGGGTGTTCTTCAAGATCAAGGCGGAAGGCCGCACAGCCTGGGAGCAGGTCACTCTGGAGACCAACGGGCATGAGGTGGGGATCGGGACCCCGATCAAGATCATCGTGCCGGAGGACCGGGTGGGTTGCTTCATCCGGCGCGAGGAGGAGGGGGCGGGTCCGGTTTCGGTGACAAACGTCTTGCTGGCCTGGAACTTCGCCTCCAACAGCCTGGTCAAGACCGACCGCGTGTGCATCCAGGCCATGGCGGTGGAAATGGTCTACGTGGCGGAGGGAGATTTCTGGGTCGGGGATGGGACGTCCCTGAACATTCGGGGTCAGTTTGAGGACGCCACTAATGGGACGCCCTTTCAGGTTACCAACGAAGCGTACGAAATCATCCTGGGCGGCGGCGGGGTCGGAAGCCTGGGTAACAACAATGCCTCAAACATGGCGTCGACCCACGTGGATGATTTTCATGACTCGAAGAGCACCAACCTGCCGGCGTCGTTTCCAAAAGGTTATGCCGCGTTCTACTGCATGAAATACGAGATGACCCAGGGACAATACCGGGATTTTCTCAACACCCTGACCCGCGGCCAGCAAAATAATCGCACGGCCAGCCAGGTTGCCGGTTATTTCGCCCTGTCAGCCAAAGCCACGATTCAAGATCGCAATGGAATCCGTTGCCCGTTGAGCGTGCCTCTGGCTCCCTCGCCGATCGTCTTCGGGTGCGACGGAAACGCGGACGGCGTGTTCAACCAAACCAACGACGCCATGGATCGGGCGTGCAATTGCGTGTGCTGGCTGGATATCACGGCCTATTTTGATTGGATGGGTTTGCGACCGATGACGGAGCTGGAGTTTGAAAAAGCCTGCCGGGGGCCGCTCTTGCCGGTGGCGAACGAATACGCATGGGGAGATGCGACCATCAGCGCCGTGACGGCGCTCTTGAATGACGGATCCGGCATGGAAAATGCCACCAATGGAAACTGCGCCTACAGCGCCAGCGTCAATGGCCCCTACCGGGTGGGTATTTTTGCGACGACGAATTCCACGCGTTCTGCGGCCGGGGCGTCTTACTGGGGGATCATGGAGCTCAGCGGGAATGTCTATGAGCCTGTGGTGGCGGTCGGGCAATCCCAGGGGCGGGCCTATACCGGACTTCACGGCGACGGGCGGCTGGACGAGCTGGGCTATGCGAATGTCACTCTGTGGCCTACCACCGCGGGCGCCGGCGTCCGCGGCGGGCAGTATGATTGGGCCAGCGAGTATGTGCGCGTCTCCGATCGCGACCGCGTGCTTCCGCCGCGCACCACCCGGTACGAAAGCGACGGCGCGCGCGGGGTGCGCACGGCGCCGGCCGGGGTCGGGCGCTAAAGCACAGCCGATGTGGCGGTGGCCGGGCGCGGCCTGTCGGCGCAGCGGGGCGCTGCGCGCTGGAGTCCGGGTGTCGGATTCATTGGCATAAGACCTTGAGCGTAAATCCATTCCCCTTTCCGGGCGGGTCTCCGCCCGGGCCACCCTTGGTGCATTCAAGGCAGGGCGGACACTGACCACGGTTCGCGGGGAGGTCCGCTTGTTCCCGTTTTCCCGCTTGGCTCGGGGCGCTTGCCGGCGCACTTTTCGCTTGTTATCAAGGGGGGGGCGGCTATTGTTCCCGCCCGAGTCAGAACCGTGGCAAAGGAGTTCTTTATGAAACAGAAAATCGTGGGCCTTTCCTCCGGCTGGAAGGGGCCGGTGAATGAATACACGCGCAATCGCGGGTCGGTGGGGAAAAAGCGCATCGTCTTCGTCGGCGCCTCCTACGGCTTCGTCCACCGCGTGTTCCGCGACCTGATCCTCGTCGGCGGGTTCAACGACGCCGAGGTCGTGGTCCACGACCTTGACCCCGCGCCGCTCAAGCTCGTGGCCGATCTCGTCGAGCGCATTGCCCGCCAGCAGAAAACCCGCATCCGTGTCCTGCGCGCGCTGGACCGCAAGAAGGCCCTGGCCGGGGCCGATGCCGTGATCCTGGCCATCACCACCGGCGGGCGGGAGTCGGACTTCCGCGCCTTCGAGGCCTGCGCCAAGCACGGCATCCCCGTCGGGATCGGCGACACGATGGGCCCGCCGGCCCTGGCCCGCAACCTGCGCGAGATTCCCGTGGTCCTGGAGATCGTCCGCGACATGGAGCGCATCTGCCCCGGCGCGGTGCTCCTCAATTTCACCAACCCGATGTCCTGCATCACCGGCGCCATGGCCCGCGCGTTCCCGGGTCCGGTCTGGGGGCTCTGCCACTCCGCCGACGGACTGGCCGGGTATTTCGCCGAGATTTTCAAGGTCAAGAAATCCAAGGTGGACATGCGGGTCGCGGGCGTGAACCACCAGTCGTTCGTCACCCGCCTGCGCATCGCCGGCCGGGACCGCACCGCCGAGATTCTTGAACGCAGCGCCCGCCGGGGCGCGATCCGGGACGAGCTCCTGGGCACGAGCGAAGCGGTGGACCTGCAGCGGGACGTCTGCCGGGTGCTCGGCCTCTGGCCGTCCTGCGGCGGCAGCCACCTGGCAGAATTCTACCGGTTCTTCTTCACCCCGCGCCGGCTGGCCTCCCTAGGACTTGACCGCCAGGTGCAGAGGATCATTCCGGGCCGCCGGCCGTTCGGTCGCAAGACCCCTCCGGAGATCCTCCGCCAGTGGGCCTACGGTCCGCAAAAGGTGGGCGACCTGCACCTGCTGACTGAGGAGCACGCCCACGAGCTGCTCTGGGCCTATTTCACGGGTGCGCCCTTCACCCGCGCCCTGAACGTGCTCAACACGGGGGATTATATCCGCGGCCTGCCGCAGACCGCCTGCGTGGAAATCATGGCCACGGTCGCCGGCAGGAAGGTCACGGCCGAGGCGGTGACCCTGCCGCCGGCGGTCCACGCGGTGGTCTCGAACTGGACGGCCATCCACGACCTGAGCATCGCCGCCGCCGTGAACTGCGACCGCGACGCCGCGCGCCAGGCGCTGTTCCTCGATCCCCACGTCGGCGACCTCTACGATATCGCGCCGCTGCTGGAGGACCTGCTGGCCGCGCTCAAGGAGTGGCTGCCGGCCAAGTGGTTCGCCCAAGCGACGAAAAAATAACAGCGCAATCGATGGCAGATAATTAAACCGCAAAGATCGCAAAGAGCACATAGAAATGTTTCGTTTTGCGTTCTCTGCGGTTAATTATTCCTATCTGAAATGGTGGAGCTTTCTTACGGAGAGGTTAACCGCAAAGATCACATAGAAAAAGTTTTATTTTGCGTTCTCTGCGGCTAACCTTCTTTTGAATTTATTACGCTATGAGCGACTTTCAGAATCCATCTTCACGCGCGTCCCGTTCGGAAGCCCGCTGGGAAACGCTGACCCTCCCCACTTACCGGCATCCGCCTGAGCGGAGCCTGCCGGTCCTGTTTCGCCGCCTGGGCAACATCTATCCCGAGCGGTTGGACGACATCCTGGGCGGCCCCAAACGGCCGGCGGATTACGCAGCCCTGGTCCTGGAAAACGAGTTTTTGCGCCTGACGCTCCTTCCCGAGCTGGGCGGCAAGCTCTGGTCGGCTTTCGACAAGTCGGCCGGGCGGGAGACGCTCTATGTGCCCGATTGCGTCAAGCCGGGGCTGATCGCCCATCCCGGGGCCTGGATTCCCGGGGGCATGGAGTTCAATTTCCCGATCGGGCATCACCCCCGCACGATGCGGCCGGTTCCCTGCGCCATCCTCGATCCCGGCCCCCGGGAGGCCGCGGCGGTCATCGGGCAGGTCTGCCGACGCACGGGCCTGCGGTTGACGCTCCGCGTGCGGTTGCGCGCGGGGGAGGCCCGCTTCCACATTGACTACGAGGCCTTCAACCCGACCCCGCTCGACCACAGCTGGTACCAGTGGACCAACGTCGGCATGCTGGCCACCAAGGACTGGCAGTTCATTTCCAAGGCCCGCTGGTTCACCGCCGGCGGTTCGATCCGCCCTTACCCGGTCGGCGCCGCCGGCATCGACAACTCGTTTTTCCGCAACCGCGACGTCTGCAGCGATACCTTCATGGTCGCGCACCGCGAGGATTTCGGCGGCTGCTACGACCACGGCCGGCGGCACGGCCTGGCCCACGTGGCCCCCTGGCGGCAGATGCGCGGCAAGAAGTATTTCACCTGGGGCTGCCGCTACGCGGAGTGCGAGGATGGCGCCGTGTTCTGCGACAACGGCGCGCACTACGTGGAAATCCAGTTTGGGCCCCTCGAGACCCAGATGGAGCGCGCCATGCTCGCCGCGGGCCGCGGATTTTCCTACGGCGAAACCTGGATCCCGTTCCGCGACCTCGGGGGCTTCGAGTGGGCCGACCGCGAGCTGCTGTTCAATGTCGTCGACGGCGCGGCCTGGCTGTATGCCGCCGTGCCCCTCACGGCGCGGGTGGCGGTGAACGGCAAGGCGGTCGAGCGCCGGCTGGCGCCGGCCGCGCCGACGCGCCTGCCCCTGGCGGTCCGGCCCGGCGACGCCGTCGAGCTGCGCATCAACGGCCGGCTGGCGCACGCCTTCCGCTTTCCCCTGGCCGGACGCCAGGAACCGGGGGGCGAGGCGCGCGGCCGGCGGCAATACGGTCGCCCGGCACCCGGCCGGCCCCGGACGGCGCCTGCCTTGCTCGCCGCCGCCCGCCGCGCCGCCCTGGCCGACAGTTGGGCCGCCGCGGCCGCGCAGTACCGGAAATCCCTGGCCCTGGCGCCCCGCCAGCCCCGCGCGCGGCTGGAGCTGGCGGACGCGCTCTGGCATACCGGTGATTTTGCCGCCGGCGCCGCTGAGCTGCGTCGGCTGCTGGGGGGGGCGCTTCGCCGCGAGGCCCGCCGGAAGCTGGCCCGGCGGGCGGAGGCCGAGGCGGCCTTCCGGGCGCCGGTTGAGTCCCTGCCGGCGGGCCCGGCCCGGGACCTGGCCCTGGCCGAACAGTATGCCGGCTACGGCGGTTACGCGGCCGCGGCCGCGCTCTATCGCAGGCTGGTTCGGGCGACGCCCGGCGAGCCTCGGGTGCACTACGGACTGGCCCTCTATGACCGGGACATCCGCCGCGACCGGGCCTCGGCCTTGCGGCATGCCCGCCGCGCGTTAAGACTTTCCGGCTGCGCCCGCGATGTCCTGGTCGAACTGGGGCCGCTGTTCATCGCCGCCGGCCGCCAGCGTGAGGCCATCGCCCTTATCCACGCGGCCTCCCCGGCCGTGCGCCGGCTCTCGATCGTCCGCAAACTGCTGATCCAGGCCTGGTTCGAGCTGGGCGAGTTTGAGACTTGCCAGGCCCTGTTCCGGAAGTCCGGCCGGCTGCACAGTTGGGAGGGCGATTTCCTGATGGCCGATCTCTTTGTGCTGAGCGCCGCGGCCCTGGCCGAGCGCGCTCTGCGCCAGGGCGACCTGGCGGCCGCGGAACGCTGGGTGCGCCGGGCCGGTCGTCTGCCCGCCAGCCTGGGAACCCGGCATCGGTCGCTCGGCTATCCCGGCGCTGGTTTCTGGCGCGGCGCGGTCTGCGAGCGGCAGGGCAGGCCGGAAGCCGCCCGGCGGGCATGGCGCGCGGCCCTGGAGTCCTGGGAGGCCGAGCGCCGGGCGCGGTCCGAATACGCTGACGACGTCCTGGGCTGGCAAATCAACAGCTTCGAGAGCGTCTACCTGATGGGCCTGTGCGCCCTGCGCCTGGGCGAGGCCGGGCCGATCCGGCGGGCGCTGCGGTTTTGCCGGGACAGCGCCAAGCGCCGGCAGACCCCCTTCCTCAAGGGCATCGCCGCCGAGCTGGGCGGCGACCTCCGGGCCGCCGCCGGGCACTACCGGGCGCAGGCGAGGGCGACCCCCGGCTGCGCGCGCCTCGCCCGCCTGCACCTGGCGGCCGTGGCCTCCGGCCGCCGCCGCGGGGAATAAGAAAACGGGTCAACGAGGATGGGCTGCTTTTCACGTCCCCGTGACCTCGTGTCACGGGGGGATAAAATTTTGACTCTTGCCTGAAAAGCTCGGATCGAATTAGCAGGCCGGATGGCCTCATGCCATCGGCAGACCCGCCTGGGCGGGAAGCCCGACAGGCAGCGAGCCGGGCAAAAGGCCGGCAGGATACTTACCCCTTGCCAACTGACTGCTCCCTCGCCGGAATGAAGCTGGCCCTTATTAAAGAGCTTGATCTCCGCTCCCCCTGGGTATAGCATCTGACCGGATTTGCGCCTCCGGCAGCAGCCCCGAACAAGAAGAGGAACTTTTTATGAGTTGGCTGAGTTTTCTTGGAATAGGCGGTCCTCGCCGCGACCCCCTGGGCCGGTCGCCGGCGCAGCGGCTCTACATCGTGGATGGCAGCGGCCTGGCGGAGGGGCGCTCGCGGCCCGGCAACGGACACCCGAGCCCGCGCGACCATTACCTAGCCTTGCGCAATCTGGCCCAGTTCGCCGGACGCGAAAAAATCAACCTGGCCGTGGTCTTCATCGGGCGGCCGCTCCGCGAGGCGGGCGAGGGCGAGGAATTTAAGGGCGTCCGGGTCTACTACGCCGAGCGCGTCGAGGACCGGGCCGCCAAACTCCTGAAGCTTGCCCGGAACGAGATCCGGAACCGGGACGTGGTCCTGATCTGCGGCGACCCCGACGTGGAACGCCAAGCCGCCGCGCTGCACGCCGCCAGCATGCGGCTCTCCACCCTGAAAAAGGCCATGGACGAACGCGAAGACCGCGGCGAGCGCGACGGCGAGTATTCCCATCGCCAGGGACGCTCGCGTCCCCCCATGGACCGGCGCCACCAGCCCGAACGCCAGGCGTCACCGCCGGAGCCCGAGCGGGAAGCCGAGCCCGACGACCAGGCCGAGGCGCCGCCCCCGCCGCCCGAACAGGAACGCCAGGAGCAACCGTCTCCGCGTCCGCCCGCCGCCTCCCCGGCACCCGCCCCGCCGGCCGCCGAGAAACCCAAACTCGATCCCGGCGTCTTGGACCTCATTGACCCGGTGTAACTCCACCCGGATCCGGAATATTCAACGCAGAACGCATAGAACGTAAAAAGAATCTCTTTCTATGCGATCTTGCGGGTGAGTTTTTGCGCCAGTTCGGCGCAAAAATCAGGTAATCCCTATGACCGGGCGGCGGCGCGCAGGGCCTGGTCGAAGTCCGCCTGGAGGTCCTCGATGGCTTCCAGCCCCACGGCGACCCGGATGAACTCGGGCGTGATCCCGCTGGCCCGCTGTGCGGCTTCCGTCATCTGCTGGTGGCTCGTGGAAGCCGGGTGCAGGACAAGGGTTTTCGCGTCCCCGACGTTGGCCAGGTGGCTCGCCAGCCTGACCGAGTTGATGAAGGCCTCGCCCGCCGCACGCCCGCCCTTGATCCCGAACCCCAGGACCGCCCCGAACCCGCCCTCCAGGTATTTCCTGGCGGTGGCGTGGCAGGGGTGCTCCGGCAGGCCGGTGTAGCTCACCCAGGCCACCCGTTTGTGCTTCTTCAGCCAGCGGGCGAGGTCCAGCGTGTTCCGGCATTGCCGCCGGATCCGGAGCGGCAGGGTCTCGAGGCCCTGGAGCAGGAGGAACGAGTTAAACGGGCTCGGACACATCCCGAGGTTGCGCATCCCCTGTACGCGGGCCTTGGCGATGTAGGCCGTGCTGCCCTGCCCGGATGCGTTCCCGAACGCGTCCCAGTAGACCAGCCCGTGGTAGCTGGGGTCCGGCCGGGTGAACTCCGGGAAGCGGCCGGAGGACCAGTCGAAGCGGCCGCCGTCCACGATCACCCCGCCGAGGGAGGTGCCGTGCCCGCCGATCCACTTGGTGGTGGAATGGACCACGACGTCCGCCCCGTGCGCGATCGGCCGGCACAGGACCGGGGCGAAGGTGTTGTCGATGATCAGCGGCACGCCCGCGCGGTGCGCGACCCGGGCGATGCCCGCCAGGTCCGGCACGTCGCCCCTGGGGTTCCCCAGGGTTTCCGCGTAGACCGCCTTGGTGTTCCGTCGGATCGCCGCCCGGATCTTCGCCGGGGTCGCGTCGCTGACGAACGTCACCCGGATGCCCAGGCGGGGCAGGGTGAACCGGAAGAGCGTGTCGGTGCCGCCGTAAAGCGAGGCCGAACTGATAATATGGTCGCCGGCGGCCGCGAGGTTGTGGATCGCCAGGAAAATCGCGGCCATACCGCTCGAGGTCGCCAGCGCGCCGCTGCCGCCCTCGAGGGCCGCCAGCCGCTGTTCAAGGACGTCGGTGGTGGGGTTCATCATGCGCGTGTAGATGTTGCCCGGCGTTTTTAGGGCGAACAGGTCGGCGGCATGGGCGGCGTCCCGGAAGACGTAGCTCGAGGTCTGGTAGATCGGCACCGCCCGGGCGCCGGTCGTCGGGTCCGGCGCCTGGCCGGCATGCAGGACCGTCGTTTCCACTCGGCGCGTGGTGTTGGGCTTCATGGCGCTCTCCTTCGCCGGGTATCCTACGGCCCCGCGCCCTGCGTGTCAAACGCCCTTTGGACTAACGCGGCGCCTGGCCCGCCACGTCAGCCCCGCCTGCGGGGCTAAGTGGCCACTTTGTTTCAGACGTGGCAACCGAAGTGTTCACCCGTGCCGGCAGGTCCCCGCGACCAACGGGGGCGTCCGCCGCGTGAGCTTGATCAACATCGTTATTTATCCTACCTGAATATTGCACGATCATCGTACAATATTCACTTTTGCTTAAGCGGGCATTGCCCGCTGGCGAAAGACGTGAGCATCGCAGCTGCGATGCTCATCAGGCTAATCAGACCCCTCAGCCGGCAAGTGAGGTTCCTTGTGGATCGTATCATCTGAAATCCGCATCTGTTTGCGGGACACTTTCTGCCTTCGCGTCTTTTTCAGGCCACCTGAATGGCGGGCACGGCCGTAAAAAATCACCCCGAGAATACCGCCAAAAAAGATAGAACAGAAGCGGAAGGTAGCATAAGATGCCTTTCAGAAATTGCGACTGGCGGGATCCAACCCTGACCTGATGATGATTGCTTGAGAAGTGCCTGCATCCCGTTGGCAGCCTGATTTCGATCGCCCGGCTTCGCTAAGAAGCTACGCCGCGGCACGCCCGGCTTGGATGATAAGCGCGTTAGGTGCTTTCACAGTAAGCGACGGACAACGAATGGCCCTACCGGGAAAAAATCTGACTGCCGCTCGTAGCGCGGCAGGTACTTAGGACGTGTCGCGGCGTAGTTTCTCAACGAAGCCGGACGTGTCGTGGCGTAGTTTCTCACCTGAATATTGCACGAAGATCGTGCAATATTCACTTTCGCCTAAGCGGGCATTGCCCGCTGGCGAAAGACGTGAAGTTTTGCAGATAACCCATCCGGTTATCTGCAAAACTAACGTGGTTAAACCCCGTTTGGCCGCGTTTGACGCGGCCATCACGGCCCTTTGGGTGAATTTTGCTCCGGTTCGGCGCAAAATTCAGGTCTCAACAAAGCCGGACAGTAGGCGCCGGGCTGGGAACGGCAGAGCTGACGTGGTAGGCGCCACGCTATGAGTGGCGCCATCCGGAACATGGACGGGCAAGTGCGCCGAGGATTTTTCAATCCAGAGAGCGCACTGAGCAAAGAGAAATGAGCCACAGAAAAGCAATGAAATTCGTGGTGTTCCTGGCCGGCCTGCTGGCGGCGGGCGCGCCGGCGTGGGCCAACAACCTGGCGGTGGCCAACGCGCTCCTGCGCGCGCCGGCGGAGGGGAAGGTGGAGGTGCGCTTCGACATTTCCTGGGACAACTCCTGGCGGGACGGGGTGAACTGGGACGCCGCCTGGGTGTTCGTGAAATACTCCGTGGACGGGGGCACGACGTGGGGCCATGCCGCTTTGGCGGCCAGCGGGACCAATCCCGACGGGTTCAGCGGTGGGACGGGGACGAGCCTGGACGTCGTGGTGCCGGCGGACAGGATGGGCGCGTTCCTCCAGCGGGCGGGAACGGGGTCCGGCGCGGTCTCGAACCGGGAGGTCACGCTCTTGTGGGATTTCGCGACCAACGGGGTATCGCGCTCCAAGAGCGCGCTGGTCAAAGTGTTCGCGGTGGAGATGGTCCATATTCCGGAGGAGGCGTTCTGGGCGGGGAATACGAACGGAATCATCAGTTCCAGTTTTCACGCCCAGGGCAGCGACAGCTCCCCGACCCACATCACCTCGACGAACGCCTTTACGATCTACTGGGGCGCCGGCGACGGCAACAACGCCGTCGTGCCCAATACCTTCCCCAACGGGTTCGCCGCTTTCTACCTGATGAAGACGGAGATCTCCCAGCGGCAGTACTGCGACTTTCTCAACACCCTCATGCCGAACCAGCAGGGCAACCGGCATACCGCTAGCCTGAATTTCGACACGCGGAACTTCATCAAGAAGACCGGGGGCAGCCCGGCGGTGTTTGGGTGCGATGCGAACGGGAACGCGGGGCCGACCACGGCGGTGACGAACATCGCTTGCCTGAATGAGGCAGACGACGGTGAGTGGGTGGCCTGCAACTACCTGTCGTGGGCGGATGGGTGCGCCTACGCGGACTGGGCGGGGTTGCGTCCGTTCACGGAGCTGGAGTTCGAGAAAGCCTGCCGTGGGAACCAGGCGCCAGTGCAGAACGAATACGCGTGGGGTGACGCGGTGCTAGAGTCGCCGGCGACGTCTTCGTTAAGCAATCAGAACACGGCGGCGGAGGCGCCGAACCAGGGGAACTGCAACTATAATGATTGCGGCCCGGGTGGTCCGTATCGTTGCGGGAGTTATGCGGACGCGAGTTCGGGGCGGATAAATGCCGGGGGGGGATATTATGGCAACTTGGATCTCTCCGGGAACCTCTGGGAGCGTCCTGTGACGGTGGGGCACGCGACGGGGCGTGCGTTCACGGGCGAGCATGGGGACGGCGCGTTGACGGCGGAGGGGTACGCGGATGTGCCGTTTTGGCCCGGTGCGGACGCATCCGGCGCCGGCTTTCGCGGTGGCAATTGGAGCTACGCGAGCGCTTATGCGCGTGTGTCGGACCGCGAACACGCCGCCAATGCTTACACTAAGCGGGTTAACTACAGCGGATTTCGCGTGTCGCGGTCGGCGCCCTAAAGTAGTACGGGGCGTGCACTTCAGGGCGAGCCGTCCGGGGTGGGTTCTTGAATACTGGGGGTGCAGGCCTCCGGCTCGGAGAGGGGCCTTGCCCCCTGCCGGAGTTCAATTTTTCGGGATGAAGCCGCTGGTTCACATCTTCGATGAGGGCACTATTTGGAGTGCGGTGGCTTGACGCCGCTTTCGCACGGGCGCCGGTTCCGGGGCGAGGGGGCGCGGTTCAAGTTCAACCTGGCGCGGGAAGGCGGAAGCGCGGACAGCGTCTTGAGGATCCGTCGGTTGCCGAACTCCATCCTTGGGAGGTAAAACTAACGTGGTTAAACCCTGTTTGGCCGCGTTTTACGCTGCCATCATCATTCGCCGAGTAGAGCGTGGGGCAGGAATCAGGGCTCTCGGTCGCCCACTGTGCCCGGCGGGTAGGGACAGGAGCGTCACCCAGTCTCCTGCCATGCCGATCGTTCCCATGTCCGCCCACCCCTATGATGCCTAGACCCTCTAGGCATGGCCTGAACGCCGGCTGGAATCGCGTCATTGCGCGCCATATCTCGCCACGGGATCGCGCATTACCGCGCCAACACGCGCCATCCCCTGTCGTCTGCCCGCCCGATGCCCCTCCAGCATCCCAGGCTGTTCATGGGCCGGGGACGGCCGGCCAGAACGAGATGTGCCCGGCCAGGATGCCCAGGTCCGTCGGGAACCCCGGACGACCCGGGTTCCAGGCCGGCTCGGCGGCGAGGGTCAGCCATCGCCCGGCCGCCGAGGCGGGCAGGGGGACCAGGTGCCATTGCCAGCGGCCGGGTTCCGGATCGAGCGCGGCCAGACGATCCGGGTCCGCGCTGACAACGAGGGTCATCGGCCGTCCGTTTTCCAGGCGCGGGGTGACGCCCATCAGGATCAAAAAACCGCCTGGGAAATTGTCCGGCACGAAAATTTCGGCCTTCGCCCGCGCCCAGCGGGCCGCAAATCCCAGGACGCCGGGCGCGGCCGCGGCGATGGGGGCGTCATCGGCGGCGAATTCCAGGCCGGCGAGTTCCAGGAAGGGAGCGTTGGTCAGGGCCACGGTCAGGAGGGCGCGGCCGCCGCCGGGCGCGGCCGCGGCGATGAGCGCCTGGGTGGGACTGGAGCCCAGCGCGTCGAACTCAGCCCGCTCGGTGCGCGTGTTGGCAAAATGGCGCAGGCCCATGTTGCCGCCGTCCAGCCGGTAGGTTTCCGGCGACGCCGCGAATCCGCCGGCGCGTCCGGGCGCTTTCAGGCTCATCCGGTAGAGGCGCAGGCGCAGGGCGTGTTCCGCGACCCGGGTGGGCAGTCCCTGCCGGGCCTGGACGAGCTTGGCGCCCCGGTAGCCGGCGTCGCGGACAAGCTGAAAATCGAACCGGTCGCTGGCAGGCGCGTGGAACGGCGTGGCAAAAAACGCGGGGTGGTCCGGGTATTTCCGCATGATCGCTTCCCAGGCTTTTTCGGCCCGGGAATAGTCGCGCCGGCGCTCGTTGTCCAGGCCGAGGGTTGGAATCCCGAAAACATGCTCCAGCGGCGCCGCCAGCCGGGAATACTCGCACAGCAGGATGCCGTTGCCGCGCTTGATGACCTCCGCGTATGGCTTGAGGAAGCCGGTCAGCCCGCGGAACTCGGTCACGCCGGCCAGGTGGATCCGGTGATGGAAGCCCAGCAGGATGACCAGCCCGGCGACGAGGACGGCAGTCCAGGCGGAACGCGCCCGGCCCGCCAGCCCCGCCGCCAGGGCGGCAAGGGCGAGGGCGGCCATGGGGAGGAGCGCCAGGAACCAGTAGCGGGTCATCATGAAATCGCGGACGTTGCCGGACAAGAGGATGGCGGGGAAGACGACCAGGGCCAGCACGAGCCGCTCGCGGCGGCGCTCGGCCGGACCAATCAGCCAGGCGATCCAGCCGAGCAGGGCCAGGAGCGCGATCGGCAGGGACACCATGTTGGCGAAGGTCCTGAAATCGGCCAGGTAAAGATAATGCTCCACCGGGCGCCCGAGGAGCGGCAGGCTGCCGGCCTCGTCGCGGGTGAACGCGACGTAGAGGATTAAGACTGTGGATACCGCGGCAAATCCCAGGCTCCAGCCAAGGGACGAGGACAAAACGGGATGTTGGAACGAATATCGGACGCGACCCCCCGGCGTCGGACTTCGGCGGGGCAGGCGCAGCGCGTCCCTCCATGTTCCTGGCAGCGTTCCTCGTTCTTGTTGGAGGGCCACGCTTTGTCGTGGGCGTTCGCAACACTCGCGGTCCGGCGCCTTTTCATGGGCCGCGGCCCGGCGCCGGCCCAGCCGGCACCCGGCCGCGAGGACGGCAAGACCGGCGGCGAATAGGCCATAGGCCAGCCAGGGCCGGAAGATGAGGGGATTGAGCAGTCCGCCCAGGCCGTAGTAATCGGTCACATGGCGCATCTGCCAGGTGAACAGGACCAGCCCCGCCAGGGCGACGAGGGGATAGAGCAGGAAGTCGTCGCGCCCGCGCAGGATGACGAGGGCGATCACGACGGCGGCGGGGATCAGCAGGTAGCCGGCCGTGATGTGAAAGAAAGGCGCCAGGCTGACGGCGGCGGCGCCCAGGAGCAGGTCCGGCCAGCGGGCCCAGCGCCGGCCCTGCCAGGCGCTGAACAGCAGCGCCGCGCCCCCGAAGAACATGAACCCGGCGATGATCTCCGGCCGCGAGCAGCGTCCGTGCCAGAGCGTCAGGGGACTCAGCAGGAACAGGAGGAAGGTCGCCAGGCCGGCCAGGCGCCAGGGCAGGAGCAGGGAGGCCAGGGCGCGCAGGGCCAGGGCCAGGAACAGGGTGAAGACCGGGATGACATACAGCGCCCACGCGGGATCGCCAACCCGGGAGGCCAGCGCGATCAGGAGGGGATAGGCCGGCTGGAAATGCGGGCCCACGACGGCGCGTTCCGGATCCCAGACCCAGAGGCAGGCGTCCTTGGTGGTCCCATAGCCGGCGTGGCCGTAGTAGAAGTCCGGGCGGACCTCCGCCGGCACCTGGGCGAGGAGCGGATCCACCTCGAAGAACTTCTGCTGGCGCCCGTAGGTGATGCCGGAATTGATGTAGGCGCCGGGGTCCTCGCCGCCGAAAATATCCTCGTGCGGCCGGAAGAGCAGCACCAGGGCGGCGAGGGTGACCGCCGCCCAAAGGGCGCAACGGAACAGCGGGGACAGCCCTGCTTCCCGGCCGAGCCAGGCCAGGCGCGCCGCCAGCGCGAGCGAAACGGCCCAGAGAACTATGCCGAATCCGGCGATCATACGATTTACATGCGCAGGTTACGCGAGCATTAGTCCAAGGCGGTTCCACGCCCGCAATCCAGGAGTTTCACCACCCGCTTCGCCCGCCTTCGACCGTCAGATGACGGACTTCGGCGTGGCACGCTGGAGGCACGGAGAATGAATTTTTCCTCACATTTCCCCTCCCTGATCAACCGTTGCGCGCATCCCGATACCCGCCTTGCGGCGTGATCGGGATGCGCGCAACACTCTGTGGGGAGATGGACAGAAATCACGCCGACAGATCGATCTCCGTGTCTCCGTGTTCTCCGTGGTACGAGGGCATCCCGGCTCCATCCTGAAGCCCCCGGTCCCTGACCCGGCGGCGATCGAAAATGGCCGCTTGCCGGGCATGATATATCGTGCTACTGTCTCCGCAAAGTTTTTTTGCATGCGAATGAAAATCCTGGTCACAGGCTCCGCCGGCTTCATCGGGTTCCACGTCAGCCAGGCCCTGCTTGGCGAGGGTCACGAGGTCTGCGGACTCGACAACTTCAACGCTTACTACTCGGTCAAGCTCAAGCGCGACCGCCAGGCCCTGCTGGCCCGCTCCCCCGCCTTCGAGGGCGTCGAGGCCGACCTCTGCGACCACGAGGCCCTCAAGGCCCTCTGCCTCCGGCGGCGCTTCGACCGCGTCTGCCACCTCGCGGCCCAGCCGGGGATCCGCTATTCGCTGAGCCACCCCTTCGCCTACCAGAAGGCGAACCTGGAGGGGTTCCTCAGTCTCCTCGAGGCCTGCCGCGCCGCCGGGACGCCGCGCCTGGTCTACGCCTCGAGCTCCAGCGTCTACGGCGGCAACCGCAAGCTGCCGTTCTCGGAGAGCGATCCCGTGGATACCCCCATCAGTCTCTACGCGGCCACCAAGAAGGCCAACGAGCTCATGGCCCACGTCTACAGCCGCCTCTACGGCATCCAGGCCATCGGCTTGCGGCTGTTCACGGTCTACGGCCCCTGGGGGCGCCCCGACATGGCGGCCTGGCTGTTCACCGAGGCCATGCTCAAGGGCAAGCCGATCAAGGTTTTCAACGAGGGCAAGATGCGCCGTGATTTCACGTTCATCGCGGACGTTGTCGCGGGCATCCGCAGCGCGCTCTTCGCGGACGGGCTGGCGGCCTGCGAGGTGTTCAACCTGGGCAACCACCGGGCCGAGAAGCTCACGGACATGATCCGTATCCTGGCGGAGACCCTGGGCGTCGAGCCCCGCCTGGAGCTCCTGCCGCTGCAGCCCGGCGACGTGCCCGAAACCTATGCCGATATCGAGCGGGCGCGGCGGGCGCTGGGCTTCCATCCCGCCACTTCGCTGGCCGAGGGCCTGCCGCAGTTCGTGAGCTGGTACCGCTCCTACCACGGGCTGACATAGCGGAAACAGCGCCCCCGCCCCGGCGGGCAAGCCCTGTCGCTAGTGTGCTGTTTTACTCAGATCAAGGATGGTAATAAACGTACGGGCCTTCATTCTCTCGCAAGGCGCACAGCACAGGTTGTTTCCCGCGATAGCGTGGCGCGGGTGGATCGAATTCGGTTTCCGCTGGCCTTGCCCGCCATAGCCTCTTGGCGACGGCGGGAAGCGGATTCAACAAAACAAGGCAAGCTTGGCTCGGATGTCGGTGCGCCGCGCGATGCGCTATACTCGCGTATGCGCGAGCGCGGGAAGCCGGCAGGTGGGCCAAGATCGCCGCAGGATTTGTTGAACCGAATTCGATCCACTTGGGTTGCGGGCCACAGCCGCCGTGGGGTGCTAGCCATTATCACCGCATCAGGGGATCAGGCCATGGCGGCAGGGGACGATTGGATCGCGGCGGAACTCCGGCAGCTCCGCGAGCAGGGACTGGAGCGCGCGCTCAGGGAGCTGCCGGAAGCCGGCGGCAAGATCCGGATTGGCGGCCGTCAGTTTTTGAATTTCTCCAGCAACGACTACCTTGGCCTGGCCCGGCACCCCGCGGTCATCGCGGCCGCGGAGTCCGCCCTCCGGCGCTGGGGCGCCGGGAGCGGTTCCTCCCGCCTGGTCGCCGGCTCCCTGCCATGCCACGCTGATCTGGAGCGGCGCCTCGCCGCCGACAAGGGCTATCCCGCCGCCCTGGTTTTCGGCAGCGGCTTTCTCGCCAACCTCGGCATCGTCTCCGCGCTTGCCGGACGCGGCGACTGGGTCGTCGCCGACCGCCTGGCCCATGCCAGCCTGATGGATGCGGCCGTCCTCAGCCGGGCCGACCTGCACCGCTTCCCGCACAACGAGCCGGACACGCTGGACGCCCTCCTCGCGAAGCGCCCGCCCGGGACCCGCTGCCTGGTCGTGACCGAGTCGGTCTTCAGCATGGACGGCGACCTCGCGCCGCTCCGGGAGATCGCCGGCATCGCCCGGCGGCACGGCGCCATGCTGCTGGTGGACGAGGCGCACGCCACCGGCGTGTTCGGGCCGGCCGGCGCCGGCCGCGTGCGGGAGCTGGGCCTGGAGCAGGATGTGACTCTCTCCATGGGCACGCTCAGCAAGGCCCTGGGCGGCTACGGCGGCTTCGTGGCCTGCTCGGAGCCCATGCGCCAGTGGCTGGTCAACCGCGCCCGCTCCCTGATTTTCAGCACCAGCCTGCCACCGGCGGTGATCGGGTCCGCCCTCGGCGCCCTGGACCATCTTGCGGAGCATCCGGACCTGGGCCGGCAGCTCCTGGACCGCGCCACGCAGTTCCGCGAGCGGCTCCGGTCGGCCGGGCTTGATACCGGGAACTCCGCCAGCCAGATCATCCCGGTCATCGTCGGGGACAACCGCAAGGCCCTCGCGCTCGCGCAACGCCTGCGGGAGCAGGGCGTCCTGGCCGTGGCGATCCGGCCGCCGACCGTGCCGGCCGGCACGGCCCGCCTGCGCCTCTCCGTGACCCTCGATCATTCCCCGGAAGACCTGGAGCGCGCCGCCGACCTCCTGGTCCAGTCCGCCCGGGCCGAGGGAATCCTGGAGGGATGACGAGGTCGGGGCCGGAAAAGGGAAGATCGGATTATTGAACCGCAAAGAACGCAAAGATCACATAGAAGAAACACCCCGTCAGTTTTGAATGATATTTTGCGTTCTTTGCGATCTTTGCGGTTAAATCATATTGTTTTTCCGGGTCGTTGGATATGTTGAATAGCGTGCTGATCGCCGTCGCCGGCTGGGGTTACCCGGCGTCCGCGCTGGACGGCCTCTGCCGGGCCCTGGCGCCGGGCGTCCGGGCCGTGCCGGTTGCGGCGCGCGACCTGTGGCTGCGCGGCCGGGCGGAGGCCGGAGAAGCGGAGCAGCCGCTATCCCGCTACGCCGCCGGCCTGCTGGCCCTTATCCGCGAGCGGGGCGACGGGGCGCCGGCCGTGGCGGGCTGGTCGCTGGGCGGAGTCGCCGCCCTGGAGCTGGCGGCCCGATGCCCGGAGAGGATCGGGCGCCTGGCGCTGATTTCCAGCACGCCGAAATTCTGTTCCGCCGACGGCTGGCCCTGCGGCGTGCCGCCGGCGAATGTCCGGGCCATGCGTCGGGGCCTCCAGCGGGATCCCGGCAAGGTGCTCGCGGGTTTTTACCGGCTGGCGGCTGAGCCGCTCTCCGAGCTGGCGGCGGCGGAGCCGGTGCAGCCGGAAGCGGCGGCCGACGATTTGCCCGCCGGCCTCGACTACCTGCTGGCGACGGATTTACGCCCCTGCCTGAGGCAGGTCGGGATTCCCGTGCTGGTCGTCCACGGACGGGAAGATCGCGTGGTGCCGTGGCAGGCGGGGGAGCAGGCGCACCGCGCGCTCCCCGGCAGCCGGTTGTGCCTGCATGACGGGCTTGGCCACGACCTGCCCCTGCGGGCGCCGGAAAAAGTAGCAGATAACATTCGGGAGTTTTTATCAGGATAGGAAAAGACTGTAACCACGAAACACACGAAGCTCACGAAAGCAGATTCCGGAAAAGAGTTGTTATATTTTCGTGTATTCCGTGTGTTTCGTGGTGAAACACCTGCTTGATTCGAGATCATGAATCCCCGCAATCACACGATCTCGGTGGCCGCCCGGTTCTCGGCGGGCGCCGCCCGCTACGACGAGCAGGCCGGCATCCAGCGGGCGGTGGCCGAATCCCTCGACCGGATGTGCGCGGGATTGCCCGCGCCGGCCCGGATCCTGGAGATCGGGTGCGGCACCGGCCTGCTGACCGCCCTCATCCGCCGGCGCTATCCCGCTGTGGCCATCGACGCCGTGGATGTCTCCCCGCGCATGATCGCCCGGGCCCGGACGCGCCTGGGCTTCGACAGCCGCATCCGCTGGCGGGTCGCCGATCTCCGGCACGTGCCGGCCGGTTGCCTGTATCCCCTGATTGTCAGCAGCGCCTCCCTGCACTGGGTGTGCCCGCTGGAGGAAGGCCTGGTCAAGCTGGCGGCCCTCGTCGCGCCCGGCGGTTCCCTGGTGTTTTCCCTGATGCTCCGGGGCACGCTCGGCGAGCTGCGCGCCAGCCGCCTGCGGGTGGCGCCGCACAAGCCGCCGGCGGGCAACCTGCCCGCGCTCGCGCAGGTCCGGCGGGGTTTGCAGGTGGCCGGGCTGAAGGTGGCCGACGAGCGCAAGGAGGTCCGGCGGGCGGCCTATCCCTCCGCCGAGGCGTTCCTGCGCCGGATCCACGAGCAGGGGCTCACCGGCGGACTGGTTTCCGCCGCCGCCGTTCCCCTGGCCCGGGGCGAACTGAAGGCGCTGGCCGCGGATTACCAGGCGCGTTACGCCGTCCGCGGCGGGGTGCGGGCCAGCTACCACGTGGCGTATTTCAGGGTGGACAAGTAAGTGGTTGAGGAGGGTTCAACGTTTCCCGTCGGCCATGGCAATTGCCATGGCCAAGGGACCACTTGTCCCGCATGCGGGACAAGTGGCACGGTTCAACGGTTGGAAAGGTTCCAAACCGGCACAACAACATTTTACCGCGGATGGCGCCGATACCGCCGATAATAGCAGAAGACCATATCCGTGAGATCAGTGCAATCAGTGGTAAAAATAGTCCATATTTGCATCCGATAAAGTTAAAGGGAGTGTCAGCTTGAGCGCCAAAGGCCTTTTTGTGACCGGCACGGACACCGGCGTCGGCAAGACCGTCGTCGCCGCCGCTCTGCTGACCCTCCTCCGCGCGCGGGGGCTCGACGCCGTGCCTATGAAGCCGGTCCAGACCGGCTGCGTCCGCCGGGGCGGACGCCTCGTCGCCCCGGACCTCGCGTTCTGCCTGCGCCTGGCGGGGCTGACGCCCTCCGCGGCCGAGCGG
>CAZVVD010000027.1:0-27736 GCA_964630555.1 uncultured Verrucomicrobiota bacterium
TGGTCCACCGGGTTGTGGGGGGCGTTGGTGGCCCAGATGAAAGGCAGCTTGGCGGTTTGGGACAAGGCCCGCAGGGCGTCTTCG
The DNA here is from genome assembly GCA_964630555.1 of uncultured Verrucomicrobiota bacterium. Lineage (GTDB taxonomy): Bacteria > Verrucomicrobiota > Kiritimatiellia > JAAZAB01 > JAAZAB01 > JAHIJO01. Next base: position 85 of record CAZVVD010000027.1, read on the forward strand.
GCCGTGATGTCCCCGATGGGCCAGCGCATGGTGACCGGCATTTTCAGGGGGGCATAGGTCTTGGCGATGTCGTCGGCGGCGCTGATTTCCTCGCGGGGGTAGATGTAGATCACGTAGCGGGTGTCCTGGCGCTGGCGGCGGGCCTCGGAGGCGGCTTTGCTGAAAAGCATCCCGGCGGTGTAGCGCACGCGCAAAAGGTCGTTTTCCGACAGGTTCCGGCCGCGGTCAGCCACCCCGGCGTAGTGCCGGCCGGCGTCGGCGTAACGCCCGTTTTCCCGGCACCATTCCGCCAGTTCGATGCCCAGGGCTTGGAAGGCCGGGTCGTCGCCGTAGTCGTCGGCCATCTCCTGGAAACGCTTTTCGGCTTCCTGGCGGGTCTCCAGGCGGCTGGATTTGAACATGGCCTCCAGGATCGCGACGTCGATGCGCTTGACCAGGTCCAGTTGCTTGGGGTCCACCCGTTCCCGGGCCAGTTTCAGGCGTTCCATGGCCCGGGCGGGGTCCGGCTTGGGGAGATAGACCGGCCGGGGTTCCGGGCCCGCGGCGTCCGCCGGGGCGACGCTGGCGATCTCGCATTTCGCGCGCAGGCAGAGGGCCTCGGCCTGGAGGGTGTTCCAGACGGCGGCCTCGTAGCCCTGGCCGCTGTAGACCGCGGGATCCAGCAGCCGGTCGCAGGCCCGGGCGCAGGCCGCGTAGTCCGGCGCCTGCAGCCGCCGGCCGGTCTTCTCCTCCAGCACCGTCTTGGAGGTCGCGCGGGCAATGCTCAGCAGGGCCTGGACGGCCTCGTAGGAGCCGGGCTTTTCGGTCGCCATCCGCTCCCAGACGTCGAGCGGGTCCTGGCCGCCGCCGGGGGCGGCGACGGCCACGCCGTGGGCGGCCAGCCGCTCGGCCAGCCGGCCCGCTTCCCTCGTTTCCGGCGCCAGGGGATAGCGGGTGACCAGCCGGGTCAGCAGCTCGCCGGCCTCGCGGTAGAGGGATTGAGCGTCAGCCGGGGTCCCGGCGTCGGCCGCGGCATCGGCCTTGACGCTGGCGCTGTGGAGGAGGGCGGCGGGCGCGTAGTCCGGGAAGGGCAGGGCGGCGGCATAGGCCTGCAGGGCCAGGGTGCGGGCCTTTTTGTCGCGGTACAGGTCGCCGAGAGTCAGTTGGGCCAGCCCGTAACTCTTGCCCCCGGGCGCCACGCCCTTGAGATGCTCCTCCACTTTCAGCGGGTTGCCGTTGGGCGACTTCCACTCCGCCAGCCCGAGCAGCAGGCACATGTCGGAGCGGACCGGGCCGGGGGGCACGGTGTCCAGGGCGCCGTCGGCGAGGAGGTGTTTCTGGACCGCCGGGTAATCGCCTTTCTCGAAGGACAGCTTGGCGAGCAGCAGGCGCGCCTTCCGCAGCATGCCGGCGTCGTATTTCACGTTTTTGAGCCACTTCATGGCCTCGGCTGTCTGCTGCTTGTCGATGCACATCACGGCCAGCTGGATCGCCGCGCTGTCGTGGGAGGTTTCCAGGGCGGCGGGAACCGGGCGCTTGCTTTCCTTGAGGCTCGTGATCACCTTGCGGAAGTTCTGCACGATGCTGGCATACATGTCGGCGGCCTTGTCGTCCTGGCCGGTCTTGCGGTAGAAGTCGCCCATGGCCTGGTCCGCCTCCATGCCCACCGTGGCGTCCGCGTTCCGGAACTCCCGGCCGATGCGCGCGTAGAGGGCCTCGATCTCGGCCTGGGCGGGCCGGCCGCGTCCCGCCAGGCTCCGCATCCTGTTGACCAGCAGCTTGCCGCCGTACGGGTGGCCGGGGAATTTCGCGAGGAAGGCGTCGGTCATCGCGGTGGCGCCGGCGGCGTCGTTCAGGCGGAAGGCCAGGCCGGCCAGGCGGTAGTCCACGATCGCCTGGTCTTTTTTGTCGGCCACCAGTTTCGCGGCCTTGACGAAGCAGGAGCGCGCGGCCTCGTTCTGTCCGGTCATGTAGTGGCACTCGCCCAGCATCAGGAGCTGCCGCCCGCTCTGGGCTTCGCCCCGGGCCTTGACGTCCGCGTCCAGGATCCGGATGGCCTCGCCGTAGAGCCGCTTCTGCATCAGCCGGTTGGCGCGCTCCAGGATTTCGACGGCGGTCGCGGAGGCGGCGGCCGGGGCGGCCGCGGGGGCGGGGGCGGGTGTTGGCTGCTGGGCCGGCGCCCAGGCCGCGGCCCAGGCCACGGCCGCGGCCAGGAATACGCTCCACCGCTTTTCCGGCCGGCATGGGCGCGCGGACACTGTCATCGCGTGCTCCCGAAGGTTAGCGGCCAAAAGAAAAAAACGCGAAAGTTTGTTTATATTCAGCTCGCGCCGCGGCGTCAAACGTTTTCACCCGGGGCCGGGTTTTTTTTGATTGACCTTCCCGGGCGAAATCCTAGGATGAATGTCTCACGTCACATATCCCGCGCGGAGCCGTTGGCAACTGCAACCCGGCATAGGAGAATCATCATGGCCCTCATCGATTTCGGCGGCACCAAGGAAAACATCGTCACGCGCAAAGAGTTTCCCATGGCCAAGGCCCGGAAGGTCCTGCGGAAGGAAACCATCGCCGTCATCGGCTACGGCGTCCAGGGGCCGGCCCAGGCCCTCAACCTGAAGGACAACGGCTTCCGCGTGATCATCGGCCAGTCCCGGCAATTCCAGCGGGATTGGGACCGCGCCCGCCAGGACGGCTGGGTTCCCGGCCAGACGCTCTTCGACATCCCCGAAGCCGTCCGCCGCGGCACGATCATCCAGATGCTGGTCTCGGATGCCGCCCAGCGGCAGATCTGGCCGGTGGTGAAGGCCAACCTCAAGAAGGGCGACGCCCTCTACTTCTCCCACGGCTTCTCGATCGTCTACAAGAAGCAGACCGGCGTGGTCCCGCCCAAGGACGTGGACGTCATCATGGTGGCGCCCAAGGGCTCGGGCACGTCCGTGCGCCGCAATTTCCTCTCCGGGGCCGGCATCAACTCGAGCTACGCGGTCTTCCAGGACGCCACCGGCCGGGCCCGCGAGCGCTGCCTGGCCCTCGGCATCGGGGTGGGGTCGGGCTACCTCTTCCCGACGACGTTCGAGCAGGAAGTCTACAGCGACCTGACCGGCGAGCGCGGCATCCTCATGGGCGCCCTGGCCGGCGTGATGGAGGCGCAGTACGAGGTCCTGCGCGCGCACGGGCATTCCCCCAGCGAGGCTTTCAACGAGACGGTCGAGGAGCTGACCCAGAGCCTGATCCGGCTGGTGGACGAGAACGGCATGGATTGGATGTTCTCCAACTGCTCCGCCACCGCCCAGCGCGGCGCCCTCGACTGGCGGCCGAAGTTCAAGCGGGCCTCGCTCCCCGTCTTCAAGGCGCTCTACCAGGCCGTGAAGTCGGGCCGGGAAACCGCGCGGGTCATTTCCTCCTGCGGCAAGCCCAACTACCAGCAGCTCCTGGCCAAGGAGCTGAACGCTCTGGGCAATTCCGAGATGTGGCGCGCCGGGCGCGCCGTGCGCTCCCTGCGGCCGCGGGAGAAGGCCCGCGCTGTCACCGCCGCCACCCGGGGCGTGGCCGGGCGGAAGGCCTGATCAATCCCCTTGGAAACGCGCATTCGCATTGTGGCCTTGGGCCCCCGCGACCACGCTTTGCGTGGTAAACCTTGCGCCTGCCGCGCGCAACGCGTGGTCGCGGGTGAAGATAGGCCCCCCGCGACCTTGCGTCGCGGGTGACGAGATGGGCTGGAAAAGCGCGCTTTTCCAGCCCAGCTTCCGCCCCTGCCGCCCAAGGCGGCAGGAGGCCGTAGGCCATCATGCGCATGGCCGGATGACAAGCGCGCTTTATCATCGTGACCACGATCACCGTCAGAGTGGATGACGGCCGCAGCCTGGCCTGCGCCCCCGGCGTCGAGGCCGGCGCCCTGCTGAAACGCCGGACCGCCCCGGATGGCCTGCCCTACATCGGCTGCCTGGTCAACAACGACGTCTCCTCGCTGTCCTATCCCCTGGACGTGAACTGCGACTTGCGCTTCCTGACCCTGCGCGATCCGCAGGCCCTGCACATCTACCGGAATTCCCTCGCCTTCCTCCTCTCCAAGGCGGCCGAGGAGACTTTGCCGCGGATGCGTTTCAGCGTGCAACATTCCCTGGGGACCGGGTTCTTCTGCCGCTTCGAAACCGGCGCGCGCCGGTCCGTGACCCGCCGCGAGGTCAGGAAGCTGGAGGACGTCCTGCGCGGCTACATCCGGCGGGACCTGCCCATCCGGCGCCGCAAGCTGGCCTTCGCCGACGCCCTGGCCCGCTTCACCCAGGCCGGCAAGACCGATAAGGTCAACCTGCTGCGCTTCCGCAACCCGCCCAAGATCGTGATCTACGAGTGCGACGGCTACTGCGACCTCGCCCACGGACCCCTGGCGCCGAGCGCCGGAGTCCTGGCGGCGTGCCGGCTGATCCATTACCCGCCGGGCCTGGTGCTCCAGTTCCCGGGCCGCGAACAGCCCCGCCGCGCCGTGCCCTTCCAGGATCAGCCGCACCTGTTCCAGATCTTCCAGGAGCACAAGGAATGGGGGCGGGTCCTCGGCGTCAACAACGTCGGCAGGCTCAACGAGCTGATCGCCGGCGGCAGCGTCCCGAACTTCATCAAGATTGCCGAGGCCTTCCACGAGAAGAAAATCGCCTCGATCGCCGACCAAATCGCCGCGCGCCAGCCGCGGGTCCGCCTGGTCCTGGTCGCCGGCCCGTCCTCGGCCGGAAAGACCACGTTCTCCAAGCGGCTGGCGGTGGCGCTGGAGGGGCTCGGGCTCAAGCCGGTCATGATCTCGCTGGACAACTACTACAAGGACGACCGCCATACGCCCCGCGACGCCGCCGGCCAGCCGGACTACGAGCACCTCCGCGCCGTGGACGTCGCCCTCTTCAACCGGCACGTCCTGCGCCTGATCGCCGGGCGCGAAGTCGATCTGCCCTCTTTCAATTTCCACACGAAAAAGCGCGAGTTCCAGGGCGAGCGCCTGGTCCTGGGCGACAACCAGGTCCTGATCGTCGAGGGCATTCACGGCCTGAATCCCCGGTTCACGCGCCGGGTGCCGGACCACCACCTGTTCCGGATCTATATCAGCGCCCTGACCCAGCTCAACATCGACGCCAACAACCGCATCTCGACCACCGACAACCGCCTCATGCGCCGGCTGGTGCGCGACCACGCCTACCGCGGGAACTCCGCCCTGACCACCCTGCGCATGTGGCCCTCCGTGCGCCGCGGCGAGAAGACCTGGATCTTTCCCTTCCAGGGCCGGGCCGACGCCACCTTCAACTCGGCCCTGGACTACGAGCTGGCGGTGCTCAAGCCCCTGATCGAGCCGCTGCTCATGGAGATCAAGCCCTCGGACCGCGAATACGCCGAGACCCGGCGCCTCCAGGAGTTCCTCTCCAATTTCCTCGCGGTCCCGCCCCAGGAAGTGCCGGCCACCTCCATCCTGCGCGAGTTCATCGGCGCCAGCGGGTTCAAATATTAGAAAGGATCCTTCATGAATCGCTTGCACTTGGACCTGGCCGCCTGCCCGGCGGAACTGCGCGCGGGACTGGCCGCCATCCGGAGCGAATATCCCCGCCGCTTCACGGCCGCGCCGGGCGCGCCCCGCCTGCGCTTCGTTCCCGATCCCGCCGGCGCCGCCGGCCTGCAGGTCGTGAAAGACCGGCGCGCGGTGACCATCCGCTACGGCCGCAAGACCGACGCCTTCCGCGCCCTGGGCCGGGTGCTGGGGGAGGGGGCCTCCGGCCTGAAACCCGGAACATTTTCCGAGCGCCCGCGCCTGGACCTGCTCGGGGTTATGGTGGACGCCTCCCGCAACGGCGTCCTGCGGCCGGAGGCGGCCCGGGCGTTCCTCTGCCGCCTGGCACTCATGGGCTACAACAGCCTGATGCTCTACACGGAGGATACCTACGAGGTGCCGGGCGAGCCGTTCTTCGGCTACCTGCGCGGACGCTACACCCGCGCCGAGCTGAAAGCCCTCGATGCCTTCGCCGACGCCCTCGGCATCGAGATGTTCCCCTGCATCCAGACGCTCGCCCACCTGTCCCAAATCCTGCAGTGGCCGGCTTACCGGGCCTGCCGCGACACCGACGACATCCTCCTGGCGGGGGATAAGCCCACCCTGAAACTCGTCGAGAAAATGATCGCGGCGGCCAGCGCCCCTTTCCGTTCCCGGCGCATCCACGTCGGCATGGACGAGGCCCACGGCATCGGCACCGGCGAATTCCGCCGGCGGTTCGGCGAAAAAAACCGCTTCGACATTCTCAACAGCCACCTGGCGCGGGTCCGGGCAATCTGCCGCCGGCTGGGGCTGAAGCCCATGATCTGGAGCGACATGTTCTTCCGGCTGGGCTCGAAAACCCACGACTACTACGACCGCAAGGCGGTGATCCCGCCCAAAGTCGCCGCCCGCATTCCCAAGGACGTGGGGCTGGTCTACTGGGATTACTACCACCTCGACCAGGCGTTCTACGAGGACATGATCGTCGGCCACCGCGCCCTGGGCTCCGAGCCGCTCGTGGCCGGCGGCATCTGGACCTGGAACCATTTCTGGGCGGCCCTGCCGTTCTCGCTGGCCGTCGCCGACGCCTGCCTGAAGGCCTGCAAGCGCAAGGGGGTGCGCGAGGTCTTCATGACCCTCTGGGGCGACGACGGGATGGAGTGCGATCTGTTCTCGGCCCTGCCCGGGCTCCAGTTCTGCGCTGAGCACGCCTGGGCCGACCGCGTGGACAACGCGTTCCTGGCGGCCAACTTCCGCGGCGCGTGCGACGCCGATTACACGGCCTGGCTGAAAGCCGCCGGGGTGGACTCCGTGCCCGGGCCCGTGGACCCGGCCAAGACCTCGGCCAACATTGGCAAGTGGCTCCTCTGGCAGGATCCCCTCCTCGGATTCCTCGACCCGCAGGTGGACAATCTGCCGGCGCTCTCAGCCCACTACGCGGCCCTGTCGAAAGCCCTCGCGCGCGCCGCGAACCCGGCCACCGGCGACCGGCGGCTGGAGTTCCCGGCCGCCCTGGCCAGGGTCCTGGCGCTGAAATGCGTCCTGCGCAGTCAAATATCGGCGGCCTATCGCTCCGGGAACCGGAAGCGCCTGCGCGCCCTGCTCGCCCGCGACCTGCCCGCCCTGCGGCGGGCGGCGGACGACCTCTGGCGGCGGCACCGCCGGCTGTGGCTCGAACTCTACAAGCCCTTCGGCCTGGAAGTGCTCGAGAACCGCTACGGCGGCCTGCGCACGCGCCTGGAAAGCTTTGCCGACCGGCTGCGGGATTACCTGGCGGGGAAAACGCCGTCCATCCCCGAGCTGGAGGCCAAGCTGGAAAAAATCTACCCGGGCGATTTCCGGAACCTCTACTTCTCGCATCCCCAGGCCAAGACCCCCAGCACGATCAAATAGCCTGGGGTGTTTACGGGCCATCCGAAGTGCCAGGCTCGATGAAATCGATGTATACTGAAAATCGATTTATACTGGCGGTTGCTGACCTTTTCTGCTATAGCTCCTTTCGTCTTGAGCATGGACGCCTGCAGAAAAGCAGACAAAACAGAGCGGATAAGGAAACGGCCTCATGATCGTGCACGGCATAGAAATTCCGCGGGAGCGAATTGAGGAATTCTGCCGCGCTAACGGCGTTCGCCGCCTGGCGCTCTTCGGTTCCATCCTCCATGACGATTTCCAGCCGGGGAGCGACGTTGACGTGCTGGTCGAGTTTCAACCCGGCGTTCGCATCGGCCTGGCCTTTGTCAGGATGCAGGACGAGCTGTCGGCCCTTCTAGGCCGCAAGGTGGATTTGAATACGCCGGGGTGCCTGAGCAAATACTTTCGGGACGAGGTCCTGGACGAAGCGGAGGATCTCTATGTCGCGGCATGACGACAAGGTAACCCTGCGGCAGATGCACGACTATATCGAGGAAGCTATCGCCCTTGCCAAAACCCGGGCCCGCTCAGACCTTGAGTCAGATCGCGTTTTCTTTCTGGCCCTTTTGAAGCTGGTGGAGATCGTTGGCGAGGCGGCGACGCGGGTTTCAGAATCCACGCAGGCGGCGCATTCCGGCATTCCCTGGCGTGAAATCATCGGGACGCGCAACCGCCTGATTCACGGCTATGATGCCGTGGACCACAATATCCTCTGGTTCATCGTGACGGAGGATTTCCCGCCGCTGGCCCGCCAGATCAAGGCCATCCTGCCAGAAAGATAAATCCGGGCACGCCTGTTTCTCCGGGCCGGTCTTTTCTAATGACCCGCTTTCAAGCTGTGCGCAAGGAGATCTTATGAAACGCGGGCTGCTGATCTTCGATTTGGACGGGACCCTGATGGATACCCGGCGGGACCTGGCCACCGGCGTCAACCTGATGCGCCGCCACTACGGCCTGCCGCCCCTGCCCGTGAAGACCGTGGCCGGCTACGTCGGCAACGGCATCCGCAACCTGGTGATCCGCTCGCTCCGGGACCATCCGGCGACCCGGGGGCGGCGAGCCGGGACGCCGGCGCCCGACCTGGACGAGGCCGTGCGGCTCAACTACCGGTTCTACCGCGCGCATATCCACGACCGGACCGCGCTCTACCCAGGCGTGGCGCAAGGCCTGCGGAAGCTCCGGCGGGCCGGCTATGCCCTGGCCGTGATCAGCAACAAGAAGGCCGGCGCCTGCCGCGAGTTGCTCCGGCACTTCCGCGTGGACCGACTTTTCGGCGCCGTCCTCGGCGGTGACAGCGTCCGCGAGCTCAAGCCGCACCCGGAAGCCATCCGCGCGGCGCTCCGGAAGCTGAAGGCCGACCCGGCGCGGGCCTGGATGATTGGCGACCACGTCACCGACCTGGAGGCCGCGCGCCGCGCCGGCGTGCGCAGCGCCTTCGTGTCCTACGGCATCGGGAGGCCGGGCAAGGAGCGGCCGGGGAAAACCTTCGCCTCGTTCCCGGCCCTGGCCCGCTTTTTCCTCGCCGGCGGCGGACGGGATGGACAAGATTAACCACGGATATCACTGATGGCACTGATAAACTTGGTTTTATTCAAGATTCAAACCCATCCGTGAAATCAGTGTAATCAGTGGTAAACTTTGGATTGCGGGCCACAGCCCGTTAGCACAGCGAAACGCCATGACTCCAGCGACACCCGCCAAGCCCGACCCGGTCCGCGCCGTGTGCCTGTTCTCGGGCGGACTGGACAGCCAGCTGGCCGTCCGCGTCCTCCAGGAGCAGGGCATCGAGGCGCAGGCGGTCGCCTTCCGGAGCGTGTTCTTCGGCGCGGCGGCGGCAGAGGCCGCCGCCCGGCGGCTGAATCTGCCCCTGCTGGTGGAGGAATTCACCCCGACGATCGTGGCCCTCGTGCGCCACCCGCCGCACGGGTTCGGCGCCGGACTGAATCCCTGCATCGACTGCCACCTGGCCATGATCCGCCGCGCCGGCGAGCTCATGCGCGAGCGGGGCGCCCATGTCGTCGCCACCGGCGAGGTCCTGAACCAGCGGCCGATGTCCCAGACCCGGAAAGCCCTGGAACTCATCACGCGGGAGTCGGGCTGCGCCGACCGGCTCCTCCGTCCGCTGAGCGCGAAGCTGCTCCCCGAAACCGAACCGGAGCGGCTGGGCTGGGTGGACCGCGAGCGCCTCTGCGCCTTCGAGGGCCGCAGCCGCCGGGCCCAGCAGGCGCTGGCCGAGAAGCTGGGGGTGACGAACTATCCCCAGCCCGCGGGGGGCTGTCTCCTGACCGATCCCGGTTACGCCCGGCGGCTCAGGGATTTGAAGGAGCACGAGGGCCTGGACGACATCGAGGGGATCGCCCGCCTGCGGCTCGGCCGGCATTTCCGCGTCGGCCGCGCCCGACTGATCATCGGCCGCGACGAGCGTGAGAACGCCGCCCTGGCCGCCCGGGTCCGGCCGTCCGAGGTGTTCCTGCGGGTGGCCAGTTGCCCGGGACCGGTGGGGCTGCTGGCCGGCGAAGCCACGGAGGCCGATCTCCAGCAGGCGGCGGGGCTCTGCGCCCACTACGCCAATTCCCTTCCCGGCCAGCCGGTGGCCATCGAGGTCCGGGCGGCCGGCAGGAGCTGGACTGTGGAAACGTTGCCGTCCGATCCTGATCCATTCCGAGTCAAACCTGGATAATAGCCTTCATCTCCGAAAACCACGGGATCACGAGATTGTCGTGTAAAGGAGCGCCCCCGACATGACTCCGCGGGAAAACGTGATTCGTAACCTGACCTTCCGGGACCCGGAGCGGATCGGGATGAATTTCGGATTCGCCGAAGGCGTCATGAACGACATGTGCGGCGGCGGAATGGACCCCTCCGCGACCTGGACACAGCGCCGGTGGACCAAAGGCGAGTTCGAGTATTACGACGACGAGTGGGGCAATGTCTGGTACCGCGTCCGGGACCGGAGCGCCGGCGGCGAAATCTTCGAGCCGGCCCTGCGGGACTGGGCCGCGCTCAACGACCTGCGCCTGCCGGATTTCGCCGAGCCGTCCCGCTACCGGGCGGTCGCCGAAACGTTTGCCCGGGACCCCGATCATTATCGCCTGGCCTACCTGCCGGGCTTTCCCTTCGCCATCTGCCGCTACCTGCGCAAGATGGAGGTCTATTTCGAGGACCTGCTCCTCGAGCGGGAGCGGGTGGAGGAGCTGCACGACAGGGTGACCGGCCTCCTGGAAGGGGTCATCCGGCAATATGGCCGCGCCGGGGCCGACGGCGTTTTTTTCTGCGAGGACTGGGGCACCCAGGAGCGGCTCCTGGTCAGCCCCGCCATGTGGCGGGACATCTTCAAGCCGCTCTACCGGCGCCTCTGCGCCGCCGCGCGCGCAGCCGGCGTACACGTGCTCATGCACTCCTGCGGCTACAACTGGGACATCCTCGACGATCTCGCCGAGGTCGGCGTCAATTGCGTCCAGTTCGACCAGCCCAGCCTTTATGGGTTGGAGCGGCTGGCCGAAAAACTCCAGCGGAACAAGGTTTGCCTGTATTCCCCGGTGGACATTCAAAAGGTGTTGCCGACCGGCGACCGTGAACTCATCGAATCCACCGCCGCCGCCCTGGCGCGTCTGTTTGGCGGATGCCACGGCGGCTTCATCGCCAAGGATTACGGGGACCTGGCGGGCATCGGCGTCAAACCGGAATGGAACCGCTGGGCCTACGACGCGTTTGTGCGGGCCGCCGCCGGGTAGAGAGAAACGACGGCCTTGATACATGAGCCAGCGGGGCACTGTGGGCATCGTAAGCGCCGGGCTATGAACGGCGCTTCCGGTATTGCCGGTCGGTATCCGGGACCGGGGCAGTGTGCCGCTCGTAGCGCGGCAAATACTATGGGCGCGCGGCGGGGGTAGGTATTAAATATGTCGCTGCCCAGGGTTTATGTCATCGGCGACAGCATCTCCATCCACTACGGCCCTTTTCTGGAGCGGTATGGGCGCGGGAAATTCGTCTATGCCCGGAAGCAGGGGGAGGAGGAGGCCCTGCTCAACCTGGACCGGCCCCAAGGGGCCAACGGCGGGGATTCTGCCATGGTCCTGACGTTTCTTAAGGGCCTGCTGGCATCCGCCAAGCCGGCGCCGGACCTCCTCCTGGTCAACTGCGGGCTGCACGACATCAAAACAAATCCGCAATCAGGCCAGCGCCAGGTGCCCCTCGACGCGTATACCCGGAACCTGCGGGCCCTGGCGGCCCTGTGCCGGCGCCACCAGGCCGAGTGGGCCTGGATCCGCTCGACGCCCGTCGCGGACGCCGTGCACAACAAGCCGGGCATGGAGTTTTTCCGATACGCCCGCGACCTGGAGGCCTACAACGCCGCGGCCGACGCGGTCATGGCGGCCGAGGGCGTGCCGGCGATTGACCTCTACACCTTCACCCGCAATCTCGGCGACGACCTCTTCTGCGATCATGTGCATTTCCACGAGCCGGTGCGGGAGAAGCAGGCGGCCTTCCTCGCCGGCTGGCTGGAGCACTGGCGCCAGGGCCGGCTGCGGTGATAAAACAGGACATCTCCCGGGAGGGGGCGAGATCCCTCGACAAGCTCGGGATGACAGGGCCGTAACGGGCTAGAATCTTTTCCGTGAACCTGCCCGTTTGTGCGTGTATGTTGTGGAGCCGGTCCGACGTGAACTGCGATCAGAAACGTGACTATTCAGGTTGTCATCCTGCCTGCCCGCCATAGCCTGGCGACGGCGGGAGCGTAGCGACGGATCACATGTTTGCTAACAGAGGCGAGATCTCTCTCCGTCAGCTGACGGATCGAAATGACAATCTCTGCTTTTCTTTGCTTTTTTGGCAACCTGAATAGTGACCATGCAAATACTGACCTACGGTAGGGCGCGGATGCCCCCGCTTTCGCGCCGCTCCGGGGGATGATGAAAAACATCCGGGCAGAGGTGGGGCGCGCTTCCGGCGACCGCGTTGACAGGCGGCGGAAGAAAGATTATTTTTACGGAAAGGGAAAAATCATGAAACGGATCGGCGGGGCGATGGCGGCGGGGGCGTTGTTAATCACAGGAGGTTGTGCGACGATGAAAACCGGGGAAAGCCAGGCCACGTTTGGAAAAGACCTCGAGTTCCTGAAACAGCACACGGAGGTCGTTCTGTTGTCCGACGCCGCCGGGCAGGGACAGGTGGCGGTCCTGCCCGTGCTGCAGGGCCGCATCATGACCAGCACCGCCGGCGGGGCCGGCGGCCTGAGCTACGGCTGGATCAACCGGGAGCTCATCGCCGCGGGCAAGCCGGTCCAGCACATCAATCCCTACGGCGGGGAGGACCGGTTCTGGCTCGGGCCGGAAGGCGGCCAGTATTCCATTTTTTTCCGGAAGGGAACGCCCTTTGACCTTGAGCACTGGCTCACGCCGGCGCCGATGGACACGGAGGCCTTCGAGCTGGTATCCCAGTCCCGCGGCCGGGCGCTTTTAAAGAAAGACATGCGGCTGGAGAACTATTCCGGCACGGTCTTCTCGCTCCGGGTAGACCGGGAGATCCGCGTCCTGGAGCGGCTCCAGGCGGCGGCCGCCCTGGGCCAGCCCCTGCCCGAAGGCCTGCGGTTGGTGGCCTTCGAGTCCAACAACCGGATCACCAACACCGGGAAAACCCCCTGGGTCAAGGAGAGCGGCCTGCTCTCCATCTGGATCCTGGGCATGTTCAACCCGTCGCCGGCGACGACGATCCTCGTGCCGTTCGTGCCGGGGCCGGAAAGCCGGCTGGGCCCGATCGTGAACGACACGTATTTCGGGAAAGTCCCGGCCGATCGGCTACGGGTGCAGGCGAAGGTCCTGTTCTTCAAGGGCGACGGCTGCTTCCGCAGCAAGATCGGGGTATCGCCGAAGCGCGCCCGGCCGGTGCTCGGCAGCTACGACGCCGCCCGCCAGGTGCTGACCGTTGTCCAGTTCACCAAGCCCGCAGGGGCGGCGGACTACGTCAATTCCATGTGGGAGCTCCAGAAGGATCCCTACGCCGGGGACACGGTGAACTCCTACAACGACGGCCCGGCCAAGCCGGGCGCCGCCTGCCTGGGCCCATTTTACGAGCTGGAGACCTCGTCGCCGGCGGCGGCCCTGAAGCCGGGCGACACGTTTGCGCACACGCACCGCACGTTCCATTTCGAAGGGCCGGAGGCCGAGCTGGACAAGGCGGCCCAGGCGTTCCTGGGCGTGAGCCTGGCCGAGATCCAGGCGGCCTGGGGGAAGTAGCCGGGCCGGCCGCCGGGGTTGACTTTTTCGGCCGCCCGGCGTAAGCTCAACTGGTCAGCGGGTGGGATCGGGAAGCCTATTGTGCTCCGGGCAAGGGGGGGCGGCCATGAAGATGAAGACAGCCGGCTGGATTCTGGGAATCGTGTTGACCGCCGCCGCGGGGGCGCAGGCCACGGAGTGGTCCACCAACCTGCCGTGTTTTTACGGCGGCGACTACGACGGCTGGGACATGCAGACCAACGCGGCGGCCCAGTACCTGGGGGACGACATCGTGACCCTCTCCTCCGGCACGAACCAGGATTTCCTCTGGACCACGCCGTCGGCGGCGCTGACCTCGCTGGCGATCACGGTGGTGTCCTACAGCACCGCGCCGATCACCAACGGCACACTGCTGCGGATCAGTGTGCCGGCGGCATGGTCCCAAAGCGCTTTCGATCCCGGCTCGGCGGCGGCGCTGTCCGGCGGCGCCGCCGGCAAGGTGGGCGCGCCGTATTTCACCAACGACCAACGCACCCTGGCCATTCCGGTCACCAGCGCCTTCGCCAGCAACGACACCCTGGTGGTGGACGGCCTCAAGCTCGTCGACCTGCGGCTGGCGCCCACCGATCCCGCCAACCTGGAGCTGGCGTTTTCCGACAACCCGCGGGACCTTTACGACGAGTACCCTCTCCAGGTGCACACCACCTGGGCTGGCGGCGACTACGACGGCTGGGACGCGGTGGCCCTGGACGAGGCCATGAGCCTGCACGGCGTGCGCGGGACAATCATCTGGATGAGCTGGCTGGCGCCGCAGTAGGGGGCGGCCGCCGGACGCGGCAGCGGGCGCAGCGGGCGGCGCTGCATCCCTGGCAGGCTGCGCAGTCGGGGCAGGGGTGTTTTTTCCCGCGGCCCCGGCCGGCGGCGGGGACATAGACCCGGCCTTGAATTCCCTTCCAGCGGACAAACGGCACAAGCCACCCCGTTTTCTTGAAGTGTGATAGAGGATCCGTTCGACGGTCGTAGCCGCCGTCCCCCCCGTCTTCCATAGAATGCGCCGACTCGTTTTTCGAGCCGTCCGCCAGGGGTATCCTTTCTTCACGGCCGTAATACGCCTTGCTTCCTGAAGGATCTTGGAGTATCGGGTAATATTAATCAATTTATTTTGAAGAATAATGACCTGCCAGGCGTCTAAGCAGTAGAAACCACCGCACCAAGGAGCGGTATGGACACTACGATTGGCCAAACCGCTCCGTCCGTTGCACCGGACGGAGAGAGGGTGTTTGCAGCCATCATCACGGCCCATGAATCGGCTTTACTGCGATATGTTGCCCGGCTGGTCAATGATGTGCATACCGCCCAGGATGTGGTCCAGGAGACCTTTCTCAAATTGTTCCGTAAATGGCGGGCTGACACTTGCCCCACGGAGAACCTGCGGCCCTGGCTCTATCGGGTGGCGCACAACGCGGCGATCGACCATCTTCGCCGCGAGTCGCGCTTGCGCCGTCTGCACGAACAGGAGGCGTTGGAACGTTCCGCGTCGGCCCCGGCCGATTCCCAAGACCCGCCGGAACGCATCCAGATAATCATGGGCCATTTGCGCCGCCTGGATCCGGCTGAGCAGCAGGTCGTGCTGTTGCGCATGCAGGAAGGACTTTCATACCGGGAAATCAGCCTGGTGACAGGACGCACCGAAGGCAACATCGGCTGCCTTCTGCATCATGCCGTCAAAAAAATAAGCGCAAGCCTGAAACAAGCCGGCCTCATAAGCAACGGAGGTCTGCCATGAATTGTGCGGACATACAGGAGTTGCTGACATCCTATCTGCTGAGCGACCTCGATCCCGTCCGATCCGCGAACGTGCGGGCCCATCTGCAAACCTGCGCGGCCTGCCGGGCGAGCGCTGACGAGCTGCAAGCGACGCTCCTCGTGTTGCGCGCAGGCCTGGCGGACACCTCGTCCCTGCCGGCGCGCCTGCCTGAGAAGTTCATGCTCCAGTTCCAGAAGCGCCGCTGGCGGCGTCCGCGGATCGTGAAGCCCAAGCCGGCCTCCCGGCCCTGGTGGGGCCATTTAGGTCAATGGGCTGCGGTGGCGGCTATTCTGGTTCTGCTGGCCGGCTTGATGCTGCCCAATCTTTCGTCCACCCGGGAACGCGCGCGACGTGTGAACGATTTGTCGAATTTGAACGGCATTTGGAAATCCGCCGCGGCCTGGGGATTGGATCCCAACGCAAGTGACAGGCCCGCCTTTCCGGAATCCCTGGATGTGTTTTTGAAAGAAGGGGGTGTTTCACGCGAATTATTTTACAGCACGGAAACAGGAAGGCCGGTTGAATATTATCCGGGTGCCAGTGATACGGATGGTGACCGGCCAGTATTAGTCAGCTATGGCAAAGGCGGAAGGAATGTCGTCAAGGTGACGGGTTCGGGCATGTGGGTCCAGGATGGCACCCCGGAGGCCGAGGCATTGGATCAGCAATTGGCGGGCTTGCCCAAGCAAGTGGCAGCGGCGCCGAAAGAATCAACCGCCAAAGGTCCGTCTCATAGTCTTGTTGATTATTTGGGGCTGGGCGTATTTAAGATGGGCGAAGTGGTGGGCGGAGCCACAGAGGAACTAGGTGGCGATGCTGATAAATCGGCGAGCAAGGAAATATCGGTGGCGCTGGTTGAACCCCCGCCGGCTTCTGGGCCGCCGGCGTCGGATATGCAGGTCGCATCCATACAAGAAGGAAAGATTCTGGGTATTGCGGGTGAGGTTCGGTATGAGGACAGGCCCTGGGGGCGGGAGAGGTTCATAGGAACATACAACGGAAAATCCACTTTCGGCAAAGAAAGGATAAAACTCCCTCATGCGACGAGTCATGAAGAAACCGTAGCGGACAAAGATGGCGATGGACAAACAGATACTTGGGAGAGCAAGCGTGACGAAGGCGAAGAGAGAATCGTCACATATACCCGAGCTGTTGGGGCTTCGGCTCAACGGCAGGCTCAACAATCTGCTGCGATTGGTCCCGCTGCCGCACCCGCTGCTGCGCCCGGCGTGGAGCGGATGACGCGGCGGGCAAAAGAGGCAGGGAACGAGGCATCAGCCCGGGAGGAAGAACGCGGCAGCAGTGATGTCCCGACACAGCTTGCCAAGGCTGACACGCCTCGCGACGATCTGGGGGCAAGACCGGGTGAATCAGAAAAGGGCGAATTGCGTCGGGCTTCGATGTCTGTGCCAGTAACGACCAAGTCCGCGCCATCCCGGCCGCCTCCACCGGCGAAGCAGGCGAAAATTTCCGAAAAGCCCAAAGACCTCTCGGGGGAGACAGCGGCGGCTGCCGCAAAGACGGCGGTCGCTGGCGTGCAGTTGGCGCTTTCCCCGGTGACCGATATGAAATCCGGCTCGACGCCATCGCCAAGGACGAGCGCCGAACTGGCCAAGCACGAGATCGAAACCGAGACGTCGTATAAAGTGCCGGCTGCTGACATCGCGCGCCTGCAAAAGGTTAAGCAATTCCAGAGCAGCTGGGTTGTAAGCGGCGAGAGGAGGGCGACCAGAGCCAAATTCACGCTCTTCAAAGCGAAGTATCAGGATGGCGACTGGGACTGTAACCCGGAAGCGTTAAGCAACCTGTCGTTCCAAATCCGCGCCCTGTCAAAGGATCGCATTGCCGTCAAGCTGAATCCGGAAGTCATGGATATCGGCACGGACCGGTTATTCACCCTCAAGCCGCCGTTCGTGTATTTGACCGGGTCCCGGGGAATAACCTTGCAGGAGACCGAGCTTCGGAATATGCGGGATTATCTCATGCTGGGCGGCGCGCTCTGGGTTGACAGCGCCAGCCCGGGGAAGGGCAACGTCTTCGATCTATCCGTAAGGCGCGAAATGAAGCGGGTCTTTCCGGATCGCGCTTTTGAGGTGGCGCCGCCCGATGATGATCTCTTCAATGCCTATTTCAATGACATCGGTTTGCCCCCGGGCTGGGCCAATTCGAGAGAGCCGGTCGAAAGGATCAACATCGGCAAGGAACTGGCCGTGCTCTATACCTTGAATAATTACGGCAAGCTCTGGACCTATCGGTTGGATAAAAATGGACATATCGACTACACATTAAGTCCGAAAAACACGGGAGCCGAGGCGGCGTCCGCCGCGGGGTCCGCCACCCCGGAGGGAATGGTTACCGATCTATCGGTGCTTAACGCCTATAAGTTCGGATTCAACGTGGTCCACCATTTGCTGACCCGATACCAGAAATATTTTAAATTTCTTCCGCTAAATCCACCGGCAAAGGATCACGCGACCAACGCTGTTCCGCCGCCGGAACCGGCGGCAAGCAACGTCCCGCCCGTCGCGGCTCCCGTCTGCCGGGCGATGGGCGTCAATCCGTTCGTCGTCGCGGCGAACCACCCGTTCTCCACGTTTTCGATCGATGTGGACACGGCGTCCTACACGCTGTCCCGCAATTACCTGTCGCGCGGGCAACTGCCGCCGCCCGAAGCCGTGCGCACGGAGGAATTCGTCAATTATTTCGATTACGACTACGCGCCGCCCGCCGGACCCACTTTTGCCGTTTATACCGATTGCGGGCCATCGGCGTTCGGGCACGGCATGTCCCTGCTGAAAATCGGGGTCAAGGGGCGCCGGCTCGGTCGCGAAGAAAAACGACCCGCCATTCTGACCCTGCTTATCGACACCTCCGGCTCGATGGCTACGCCGGACCGGATCGAGCTGGCCAAGAGCGCGCTGGCCCGGATGGTGGAGCGGCTGGATCCGGCCGACAAGGTGGCCGTCGTGCAATACGACTCCCATGCCCGCCTGCTCCTGGAGCATACGCCGGTCTCCGACAAGAAACGGATCCTGGCGGTCATCGACGGGTTGCAGACGTCCGGCTCGACTTCGTTGGAAGAAGGGATGCGCGAAGCCTATGCCGTGGCGGCGCGCGGGTTCAAGAGCGGGAACTGCAACCGCGTCCTCCTGTTGTCCGACGGCATGGCCAACCTGGGCTCGACGGCCGCCGAGGACATTCTCAAGTCCGTGGCCGAGTATCGCAAACAGGGCATCACGCTCTCCGTGTTCGGGCTGGGGCTCGGCGCCTATAACGACGTCATGCTGGAGACCCTGGCGAACAAGGGCGACGGGGTCTATGCCTTTCTTGATTCCGAGGCCGAGGCGAAGCGGGTGCTGGTGGACGACCTGGCCGCGACGGTCAACCTGATTGCGCGGGACGTAAAAATCCAGGTCGAATTCAATCCCAAACGCGTCAAGCAGTACCGTCAGTTAGGATACGAAAACCGGCAGTTGAAGAAAGAGCAATTCCGGGACGACACCGTGGATGCCGGCGAGATCGGCTCCGGCCAGTCCGTGACCGCGCTCTACGAACTCGAACTGCAGGGCGATGCCCGCGAGCCGCTGGGCAGGGTCCGGGTCCGCTGCCGGAACGCGCTGAGCGCCCAGATCGAGGAAATCGAGCAGCCGATCCGACCGCCGGCCGGCGCAACGTCCTTCGAGGCCATGGACGCGCGGTTCCGGCTGGCGGCGGCGGCGGCCGGGTTTTCTGAAATCCTGCGGGGCAGTCCCTTCGCCGCCGGCCGCCAGTTCGACGACGTCGCGCGGGTCCTGCGTCCGGTGGCCCTGGAACTGAGCCTGGACAATCGGATCCAGGAATTTCTGCGCCTGACGCAGACGGGCCTGGCGCCGAAATTCCGGGAAGCTGGGAATCCCTGACGTGGATCGGCGGGCCACAGGCCCGCCCGGTCAACGTGGATAGCGAGTAGGGTTGGCCGGCGGCTGCCGGGCCTAATCCAAATGTTAAGGAATATTCCGCCATTGATCCGCCTCCGGCGGAAAAATAAAGTTGAAGCGACGCCCTCGTCGCTTTCCGCCAAAGGCAAATCGAAGGCATGACAGAGCGGAAAGAAAAGCGGCGGGGGCACCGCTTCTACTATATTAAATGCAGAGGAAATTAAATTCGCACGGCGGCAGAGCCGCCTAAGCCAATTTGACAAAATATTTATATTGTAGGGCGGGCACGTCCGTCGGCTGACGGATTGCCCGCCGGTTCCCATTCCAGGGTCGGCGGAGCCAGCCCGCTGCAGGCGGGAGTTGTCCTCCGTGGCTCTGCTTTAGAGCGGAGGCGGGAAGCCCGTTGGGCGTTCCCGCCCTACAAAAAGATCGTTGAATACGGTGCACGTAAATTCAGAAGTTTTGAAAGATAGCGGAAGCCGCCGCATGGGCCGTCTTGGCCTGTTCCACAGATGGATGGCTTTGTTAATCAATCAGCGAAAAGGAGAGAAGACATGAACCGACGCCACCCGCCGATCAAAAACTGCTTTACCATGGGCTTATGGCTCGCGCTAAGTGTCTCGATCATGGCGGCGATCAACACGCCTGCGGGCGGCCCGGCCGCCCAAGCGCCGGAGGCCGGCAAAAAACCGGCGGGGGGCAACCAGCCTGCCGAGAGCATGCCGGTCCCGCCCCCGCCCGCCGCCGGGTTCACCATTTCGGATTTGTCGATTCGTGGTGAAATCGAGGGGGAAAATGCGGTGTTCAACCTGGCCTTCACGGTGGATGCGCGGACACGGCCCTGCCGGGTGCCCTTGGTGGCCGGCGCCCTCGCCTGCCGCGAAAGCGATTTACCCGGGGGCGCGGTCTTGTCCCGGGATGACCGGGGTTGTTTCTGGCTGACGCTGAACTCGCGCGGGCGGCAAGCGGTGAAATTCGTTTTTGCCAGCCGGCCGGTCAGGGAAGGGGATTGGCGCCGCACCCGGTTTACCATTCCCGTTGCCGCGATCCGGGAAGCGTCCGTGCAGTGCGACCGGGACGACCTGGAGGTCAATTTCCCCGGCGCGCTGAGCGTCACACGCCAAAAAGCGCCCAACGCCAAGACAATGGTGACGGCGTACCTGGGGATCGGCGACGGCTTCGAAATGCGCTGGAAGCCGGAAATCAAGAAACTGGAGGCCGAGCGGGTGGTAGAATGCGAGGCCAGCATGATTGCCTCGGCGGGTGTGGGGGCCTTGCGCCTGGATACCATCCTGAGTTATCGCGTGGTGCAGGGCAGTTTAAGCAAGATCACGGTCGCCTTGTCCTCGAATGTCAATATCACCCAGGTGCGCGGGAAGGATATCCAGGATTGGAGCATCGACCGCAAAGATCCGGCTCAGCCGCTTCTGACGGTATCCCTGAGCCGTCCGCAGGACGCGCAGTATCGCCTGCAGATCGACGGCGAGATGGTTCTGCCTGAATTCCCCTGCAAGTTCAACTTGCCGGCCTTCGTGCCCCGGGACGTAATCCGGGCCAACGGATTCCTGACCGTCGGCACCGACAGCGCCATCAAGCTGCTCGTCAACCAGGCGCTGGGCCTGACCCAGATCGACCAGGCGGCCTTTCCCCAGGTCAAGCTGGGGCTGCCGTCCGACGCGGCGCGCAAGCTGCCCGCCCGCACGCCCTTCACGTACCAGTTCGCCAATATGCCGTTCACCTTCGCATTAGAGGCGGATGACGTGGTGACAGCTGTCAGCGTGGACGAGCGGCTGGTTCTTGCGGTGATCGATAACGACGCCATCTTTAAGGCCTCGGTGGAGCTCGATGTGCGGGACGCCCCGGCGCGGGAGATCGTGGTTGAAACCGATCCCTCCTGGGTGGTGGCCGGGGTGACCGGGGCCGAAATCGCCGATTACGATGTGCGGGATGAAGCCGGCCGGCGGGTCATCCGCGCCTATTTCCGCAACGCGGTGCAAGGCCGGACGCTGGTGGATCTCCGGCTGGAACGGGCGCTCGGGGATCAAACGTCCTTTTCCCTGCCGGCGTTCAAGGTGCGCGCCGCCAAATCGGAGCGCGGGTACCTGGTGATGTCCGGTGAAAAAGGATTGCGATTGAAGGTGGAAAAATCCGCCGGTCTGATCGAAGCCCACACGGGTTCCACCCCCATGCGCGTGCCCGACGCGCAATGGGCGTTTCGGTTCAAGGCGGCGGCCTGGCAGGCGACGGTCGGCCTGGAGCGGACGGCGCCGGTGGTCCATTCCGAAATCTTCCACCTGGTGACCCTGGGAGACGGCGTGCTTTACGGCAGCGCCCTGATCACGTACCACATCGGCGGCGCCCCCATCCGCGAATTCAAGCTGACCATTCCCGCCGAATACCAGAACGTGGAATTCACCGGCCGGGACGTGCGCAACTGGGAGCGCACCGCCGCCGGCTGGACCGTATCGCTCCAGGAAAAAATCATGGGCGACTACACCTTGCTGGTTGCCTATGACCGGCCGGTCGGCTATGCCGGCGGAGAACTCGTCCTTGGTGGCGTGCAGACGGAAGGCACGGAAAGCGAGGTCGGATACCTGGTGGCGGCCAGCTCGGCCAGCTTGAAACTGGATGAGCAAGCACGCGACCCTTCCATCATCCGGATTGACCGGAACGAAGTGCCCGAAGCCTATGCCTTGCTGGTAAAAGATCCGTTTCTTGCGACCTACAAGTACGTCAAAAAACCGCACACCAGCCGGATGAAGGCGACCCGCTATGAAACCGAGCCGCTGCTCGGCCAGGTCGCCGACCACGTGTCCTTGCGGACGGTCGTCAGCCGAGAAGGGGAAACCGTATCGACGGCCACATATTTCGTTAAAAACGCATCGAGTCAATACCTGGCCCTGGCCCTGCCCAACGCAGCCCGGTTATGGTCCACGCGGCAGGTGGAACCGGACGGCAAACCCGTCGAGCTTGCGGCTCTCCAGGGCGATGACGGCCTGCTGGTGCCGATCCCCCGGCCGCGCGATCTCAATACGCCCATCCAAATCGAGCTGGTCTATGCGCAAAATCACGGGAAGCTCGGCGGGTTCAAACCCCGGATCCGCCTGTCGGCGCCGACCGTGCTGAAAACCCCGATCCCTTTTACCCAGTGGCGCGTCGAGTTGGCGGATAGCCTGGCTGTCATCGGGTCATCCGGAAACGTCGTCGGCGACCGCGGTCCGCGAACGAACGGGCTGGCGACCGTCCTGTTGACCGTTGTCCGCGTGGCGCAAGCCCTGATACAAAAGGCGACCGGCTGGTGTTTCCTGGCGGTCTTTGTCCTGGCCGCCGCCTGCCTGGTTTCCTGGTTGACCGGCCGCTGGCGTCCGACGCTGGGCACGCTGATGATCGGCGGGATCGTCCTGGTCCTGGTGATCATCAGTTGTTGGCCGTGTGCGCTGACCGTGGGGAGCGCGTTGAAAAACGCTTTCCTGGCCGCGAGCCGGAATCTCCAGCACCTGACGTTCACGCGCAGCGTCAGTTTGCCGGACGAGCCGTCCCTTTTTCTCGATCTGAGCCTGGCTCCCGGCTGGATGGGCAGCGCCGGCTCATGGTGGGTCCTTCTGATCGCGGGCCTGCTGGGCGCGGGCGCGACGATCCGGTCCATGCGCGGGGAGCGATTCAGCGCCATGGGGCTGGCCCTGGGCCTGACCTTGCTGACTGTGGCGCTGGCCCAGCTCACCCTGGGCCGAGTTGCGCTGGCCCTGGGCCTTCTGGTCGTCGTGCCGCCGGCCAGCGCGGGCCTGCTGCTGAAGTTTGCCCTCCAGGCGGGGCGCAAACGGAAGCAAGCCCGCGCGTGGGCGGATGGCGCCGATTTACCGCCCTTCCAGGCCGCGGCTTCCGCCGCGCCGGCCGTGACGGCGCGGGCAAGAAAGGAGCCCGTGGTTCCGCCGCCGGCGGAACCCGGGCCGGGCGGATATATCCGCCTGCCTTGTCTGATCGCCACCGGGGTCATGATCCTGGGGCTTTCCGCGCTGGCCGTGTGGGCCGCGCCATCCGCCGCTCCTCCCGCGGTAACGATCCGGGCGATTGACGCGGCCATCGCGGGGCCGGGTACAAGCCGCGACGCTGAAAAAAGCGCGTTCGTGGTCATGAACCTGGAGATCGAGGCGAGCCAGCCCGCGACCAGCCTGGTGCTGTCGGCGTCCTGCGTATTGACCGGGTTCAAAACGGACACGCCCCGGCGCGTGGCCCTGCTGAGCACCCCCGCGGGGTACGCGCTGAACATCAGCCGGGACGGGGAATACCGGGCCACCCTGACATTCCAGGCGCCGGTCCGGGAAACCAACGGGCAATGGATCGTCGGTTTTGATCTGCCGGCCCATCTAAAAAATCACGTGGTCCTGAAGTTACCGGAAAGCGGGTTGGACATTCAATCGGACGAGGCGGTCTATATCAAAACCGCCGAACGGGGCAACCAGACGGAAGCCGTGGCCCTGTTCGATCCCGCCGGCCAGGTCCGGTTCGCCTGGCGGCCCAAGATGCGGAAAACCGAGCTGGAAAAAACCGTGTTTTTCTGCGAGGTAAATTCGCTCATGACATTCGATCCGGGCGTCATCAATGGGATACACCTGGTGCGCTTCCAGATCGCGCAAGGCGAAGTCAAAACCCTGGCCTTGTCCGTTCCCGAGCAGATGAACGTGACCTCCGTCTCGGCTCCCGGCCTGAGCACGTGGCGCTTCGATCCCGCCACGCGGAGCCTGGAAGCCATTCTGCAAAAGCCGGCCAGCGGATCGCTGGTCCTGACGCTGGTCACCCAGACGCCGCGCGAGGGCCTGCCTTACGAGGCGGTCATCGGCGCGCCGCAGGTGAAGGAGGCAGTGCGCCAGCGGGGCGCGCTGGCGCTGGCGTCTCCGGAGAGCGTCCAGATCGCGGTCGAACCCCGGGAAGGCCTGAACGCCATGAACATTTCGGATTTCGCGCCCGAGCTGGCGCCCGCGAAGGCCGCGCCGGCGGCCGCGCCCATTCGCCGGGCTTTTCGCTATCAGCAACTGCCGGTCGCGGCCAAGGTGCAGGCCGAGCAGGTTCTGCCTGAAATCCGGGTGGAGGAAAAGGGGAGTCTCTCGGTGGCTGATGAACGCATCGTGCTTTCCACCCAGTTGAAAGTGACGGTGGCCAAGGCGGGCATCTTTTCGTTGCGCTTGGCCATCCCGGCCGGATTCGATGTCGAAAACCTCAGCGGACAGGATATCAGCCACTGGGACGAGGTGAAGGACAAGGAGCGCGGGGTGATCGTGCATTTCACCAAACCAGTGACCGGCGCGCGCGACCTGAATCTGGTGCTGGTCCGGATGGAAAAAAGCCTGGAAGACACGATCGCGGTGCCGCGGGTGGGGGTGGTAAATGTGTTCAAACACACCGGCAGCCTGGTCGTCTCGAGCGAGCGCGGTGTGCGCTTGACCACGCTCCAGCGTGAAGGCGTCAGCGAAGTCAATCCGCGCGATCTGGGCATCAACCAGCAGGGCCTGCTGGCGTTCACGCTGCTGCGCCCGGACTGGGTCATTGTGCTGAAGGCCGAGGTGCTGACTCCGGCGATCAAGCCGGAACTGCTCCAGCGCGTTGATGTGGCCGAGGGTATGCTGAAAGGGCGCGCCTATATCCGGTACCGTATCGAAAACGCCGGGTGCAAAGACTTCCTCCTGCAGGCGCCTCAGACCAATACCCTCTTGACCCTCTCGGGCGCGGACATCGCCAAGGTACAGGTCGTCGATGCCACCCGGGGCATCTGGCAGGTCAGCCTGCACAGCAAGGTGGAAAACACCTATAGCCTGACGGCCGGTTATCAGCTGCCCTTCGATCCCGCCTCCGGCAACGTCACCGTGACGCCGCTCCTTCCGATCGGCACGGACCCGCCTCGCGGATACCTGACGGTGATGTCGGACGGCCGGGTCCAGATCAAGCCGCAAGGCGAACTGAACGGATTAAAGGCCGAGGAAGCGCGCGGTATTCCCGCCGCCTTCGGAGCCGGGGACCTGTCTGATGCCATTTTGTGTTACCGCACGCTCCAGCCAAATTACACGCTTCCGCTTTCCGTGGTCAGGCACGAATCCGCGGAAACACTGCCGGCCCGGGTCACCGAAACGCGGCTGGTGTCGGTGGTATCCGAGGACGGGAAAATGCTGACGCAGATGACCGTGCGCATGAATATCGGGAATCTGCGGTTCCTGAAAATCAAGCTGCCCCAGGCGGCCGACCGGCTCTGGTCAGCCTTCGTGAACGGCAAGGTCGCGGCGCCGTCCCGTGATAGCGGTCTGTATCGCATTCCCCTGGAGGCGGTGGACGCCGGCGAACCGGCCTCGGTGGAGTTATTATATGCCAGCCAAGCGGCCGATCGCTGGCTGTTACGCCAGCTGGAAGGACCGCAACTGGATTTGCCGCTGACGGATATCCGCTGGACGGTCTATGTCATGCCCAACCGGTTCTATTACGGTTTCGACGGCACGCTGGAATGCCTCGATTCCGGGAAGATCACCAAGGAGGTGCGCTTCGACGCGCAGAGCTATCGCGACAACAATCTACGCCAGATGGAGGCCGATATCGAAAAGGCCAAGAGCGCCATGGCCAAGGGCGAGCAATATGCGCGCCAGGGCAAGCAGAAGCTGGCCAATAAATCGCTGGAATCGGCGCTGACCTATTCCCAGGGGAAAGCCGATGTCAACGAGGACGCCCGGGTCCAGTATCATAACCTGATCCAGCAGCAGGCGGTGGCCGGCCTGGTGGATCGCCGGAATGCCGTGCGCGAATCTCAGAACATCCCGGTGGACCAGCAGCCGGCGGCTCGGCAGGGGGGGCGCGTTCAGTCAGCGCTCTCCGCCAAGGAAAACGAAAGCCTGCGGATCCTGTCGGAGACAGTGCTCCGTCAGCAGGAGGCGGCGGCCGGCGTGGCCCAGGCAATCCGGGTCACCCTGCCGGAACACGGCCGCAAGCTGGTTTTTGGCAGGTCATTGCAGGTGGATCCCAATGTAGCCATGACCGTGGCCTTCCAATCGTTCAGCGGCGTCGGCGCCCGGCGCTGGCTCGCCCTGGGCCTGGTTCTGGGGCTTTTTGTGATTTACCGCGTGATCATTGGGCAAATGCGGGCGCGCAGGCAGGAAGAGGCGGAAGGTTGAAGGTGGGAGGTGTGGGCGGGTGCGATGACTCGGAAGCTGTGAAAGAATCGGGCTACCGGATCAGCTCCACGATCCGGCCGGGCTGCATGCGGACCAGGCGCTTCATTTCCAGGCCGATGACCAGGGCGCCGATGCGGGCGGCGCCCAGGCCGGTGGCCCGGGTGAGGGCATCCAGGTCCTGCTCGCCGTCCTCCAGGGCGCGGACAATGCGCTCCTCCTCGGGAAGCAGGGCGGGGCGGGCGGCGGCGGCCTCGCCGCGGTCCTGCCGTGGGCCGGGCGGAATCAGGAACTCGAACTCGTCGAGGATATCGTCCACGCTTTCCACCAGCCGGGCGCCGTTCCGGATCAGCTGGTGGGCGCCGCGGGAGGTCGGCGAATCGATCCGGCCCGGCACGGCGAAAACCGTGCGGCCCTGGTCCAGGGCCTGGTCCACCGTGATCAGGGCGCCGCTGCCCAGGCCGGCCTCGACCACGAGGACGCCCATGGAGAGGCCGCTAATGATCCGGTTGCGCATGGGGAAGGTGGTTTTGTCCGGCTTCCGCCCGAGCGGAAACTCGCTCAGCACGGCGCCGTGCCGGGCGATCTCCCGGGCCAGGTCCGCGTTTTCCGGCGGGTAAAGGCAGTCCAGCGCCCCGCCCAGCACGGCCAGGGTGCGCCCGCCGCCCTTCAAGGCGCCGCGGTGGGCGGCGGTATCGATCCCGCGGGCCAGCCCGCTGACCACGACAAAACCCGCCTGGGCCAGCTGATACGACAATTTCTCGGAAGTCTCGCGTCCGTAAATGGTGGTGTGGCGCGAGCCGACGACGCCGACGGCCCGCTTGTCGCCCGGCTCCAGCGTTCCGCACACGTAGAGGGCCAGGGGCGGATCATGAATCTGGAGGAGAACCTTCGGATAGGTGTCGTCCGCCGGCGTGATGATCTGCGCTCCCAGCTTCGCCGCCCGCCCGGCTTCCTCGTCCGGGCGGAGCTGGTCGCGCTGGGCCAGGATCCTGTCGGCCTGGGCCGGGCCGATGCCGTCGGCCCGGAGGAGGTCGGACCTGGCGGCCGTGAAGATGGCCGGGACCGATCCGAGGGCGGCCGCCAGCGAGCGGACGCCCACCGGTCCGATGTCCGCCATCAGGTTCAGGGAAATATAAGCGTCGCGTTCGTTCAAGGGGGCGGTCTCCCCA